>CAZRPD010000173.1:6455-11189 GCA_964601775.1 uncultured Caulobacter sp.
CCGGCCCGCACGACGTTGGCGGTGATGGCGATGGCCAGGTGGGTCTTGCCGGTGCCCGTGCCGCCGACCAGGACGATGTTGCGGTGATCGGCCAGGAACGAGCCGCTGTGCAGGGCGCGGACCAGGCCCTCATTGATCGGCGAGCCGTCGAAGGTGAAGCGCGCCAGATCCTTCATCGCCGGCAGCTTGGCGGCGGTGATCCGGTAGCGGATGGAGGCGGCCTGGCGGTGCGCGGTCTCGGCCTTGAGCAGGTCGGCCAGCATCTCCAAGGCGGTGCGGTTGCGCTGCAGGCCCGTGGTCACCGCGTCGTCGAACGCGGCGGCCATGCCCTTCAGGCCCAGCTGACCCAGGGCCTCGATCATCTCATGCCGCTGCACGGGGACCTCGCAGCAGGTCGTAGCGGGCGCAGTCGGCGATCGGCGGATGACGCAAGGCCAAGGCCTGTGACGTGGTGATCGCCTCGGGCCTGGGCGGTTCGCGCCGTCGGGCCAGGATGTTGAGGATCACCTCGTCACTGGCGGCGCCGGCGTCGAGGGCCTCGCGGACCGCGTCGTCCACGGCGTCCAGGCCGTCGTCGAGGACGCTGGCCAGCACCCGAACGAAGCGCCGATCGGCCTCGTCGCCCGAGCCCAGTCGCTTGCGCAGCCGGGTCAGGGCGGGCGGCAGAGACCAGTCCTGGAACGGCGCGCCGTTGCGCAGCGCCCCAGGCTTGCGTGCCAGGACAGGCAGATAGTGCCAGGGGTCATAGACGGTGTGGTCGCGCCCAAAGCCGCGGGGATGATCGGCCACGACCTCGCCGTCGCACAGGACCATGACCCGGTCGGCATAGGCTCGGATCTGCACCGCCCGGCGCGCCGCCCTGGCCTCCACCGAGTAGCGGTTGCGGTCGAAGTTGATCAGGCAGGTGGCCTGGGCGACGGCCTCGACCTGGTGGAAGCCGTCGAAGGGCCCTACGAACGGCGCCAGGAACGGCCGCTCAGCCTCGAACACCTCCTGGACTGTGCGGTCGCGATACTCGGGGTGACGGTCGTTGCGGGCCCGGCGCTCGCACTCGGCTTCCAGCCAGCCGTTCAGCTCCTCCAGGGTCCTGAACCGAGGGCGCGGCTTGAAGATGTTGTCGCGGGCGTAGCCGACCTGGTTCTCCACCTGGCCCTTCTCCCAGCCCGAGGCCGGGGTGCAGGCCACAGGCTCGATCAGGTAGTGGGAGCACATCTGCTCGAAGCGCCGGTTGAAGCGCCGGGTCTTGCCGGCGAACACCGCCTCCACGGCGGTCTTCATGTTGTCGTAGATGCCCCGCCGGGTGACACCGCCAAACAGCGCGAAGGCCCGGGCATGGGCGTCGAACACCATCTCCTGGGTCTCGCGCGGATAGGCCCGGATGTAGAAGCGGCGGCTGTGGCTGAGCCGCAGGTGGGCCACCTTCACCGTCAGCGGCGTGCCGCCGATCTCCACCTGGTCGTGGCTCCAGTCGAACTGGTAGGCGTCGCCCGGCGCGAAGCTCAGGGGCACGAAGGCCTCGACCGGCGAGCTGACGCCCCGGCGCTGATCAGCCCAGCGGCTCGCGTAGCGCCGAACCGCATCATAGCTACCGTCGTATCCCTCACGACTTAGTAGGTCGGCGATCCGTGTCAGCGTCAGCCGGTCTTTACGAGGGCCCGAGGCATTGGCCTCCAACATGCCCTCCAGGCGCTCGATGAAGGTCCCAAGCTTGGGGTGCGGCTGCTCGCGCCGCTCGTAGACCAGAGAGGTCTCTCCCGATCTCAAGACCTTGCGCACCGTGTTGCGCGCCAGGCCCATCTCCCGCGCGATCGTCTTCACGCCCTTACCCCGCGCGAAATGCTCGCGCCGGATCTTCGCCACCGTCTCCAATACCAACATCCCTGTCTCGATCCGCAGCTCCACAAGCCGCCGATCTGGCCATCAAAGCCTCAAGGATAGGGGGTCAACTTTGGACGCCTATCTCCCCGAGAAGGGGGTTAGTTTTGCAAGCCGGAACACAGCACGCGCTTTTGCGAGCAGGGCGCGCGTTTGTCCTCCACTACGCTGTGCGCCGATCCGAAGAGGCGGTCTACTTGGACGAACTCGTCGGTCTGCTGGGCGAGCGCCTGCTGCTGCACACTCAAGACAACCGGCTCGATGTCGGCACGGTCCTGGCCGAGGCTCTCCCCGGGGCGGCTGTCTATGTGTGTGGCCCCGAGCGTATGATCGAGGCGGTGCGAAAGGAAGCTCATGCGCGCGGCTGGCCGGAAGATCGAGTGAGGTTTGAACGTTTCTCTCCGCCGGGCGCGTCCGAGATGAATGTGCCGTTCGAACTCTCGCTCGCGAAGTCTGACCGAAAGGTTCTGGTGGCTGCCGGAGAGACAGCGCTTGCGGCGATCGAACAGGCTGGCGTGGTGATCTCGTCGGGCTGTCGAGCCGGCTCCTGCGGAGCCTGTACCACTCGCCTCCTCGCAGGGAACCCTGAGCACCGGGACAGCGTGCTGACCCCGGAGGAGCGCGCTGCCGGCGCGTTTACGCCCTGCGTGTCGCGGGCAAAGAGCGGCGGTCTGGTGCTCGACCTATGAGCGCGCGAATTGCTTCGCTTCCCTACGATGGAGGGTTGGGAAGTCCACGTAAAGGAGGACTAGTCATGAACAATGAAAACACACGCCCGCCGCTGCCGCCATTCACGGCCGAAACTGCCGCGGTCAAAGCTCGCCTGGCTGAAGATGCATGGAATAGCAGAGACCCGGAGCGGGTCGCACTGGCCTATACCGAGGACAGCATCTGGAGAAATCGCGCGGAGTTCCTTGCCGGGCGCAGCGACATCGTTTCATTCCTGACACGAAAATGGGCGCGCGAGCAAGATTACCGCCTCATCAAGGAAGTATGGGCCTTCCATGAAAATCGCATTGCCGTCCGTTTCGCCTATGAATGGCGCGACGACAGCGGGTTCTGGTTCCGATCTTACGGAAACGAGAACTGGGAATTCGACGAGGGAGGTTTGATGCGCCGACGGATCGCGAGCATCAACGATTGTCCGATAACGGACGATGAGCGCAAGTTTCATTGGCCTTTGGGGCGGCGCCGACCGGACGAGCATCCGAGTCTTGGAGAACTCGGGCTCTGACGCTTGCGGACGGAACGCTCAATACGGGGCGAATAGCGGTCCAGCCGCGACAAGGATGAATAGGAAGTGTGAGATGCAAGCCGCCCGGCGACCTGAGGGCCGCCGGGAAGTCAGACACTCATGGACCGACGATGAATGTTGCGGTCATTCCAGGATGGAAGCGGCAATAGACGTCGATCCGCCCGGGTTTGATAAGGGTAACACGGCCCTCCTCATTCGGCTTGAGATCGACATCGAAGGATTTGTCGCGCGCGGTCGCGGTGTGGCGGAACAGATCGTGATTGGCCCAGACGACCGTGTCGCCCACCCGGATTCCATCCGGGGCGGAGCCGAATTTCATCTTATCGACCACGATCACGTGCGTTCGGGCCTCAGCCCGGGCAGCAAGCACCGGCAGGAATGAAGTGCCAACAACGACGACCAGCAGAGCACGGCGGGACAGGGGCACCACGCTCATTTCACCATCTGCGCCAGATGCTCGGCATGGGCCTGATGCTCCTGGAACAACGTCAGCCCGGTTTCAAGCAGGCTCTTGAGTTCGCCATTATGAGCACTGGGGATCAATTCCTTGCGCAGCGCTTCGTTGACCGTACGATGATAGGCGACTTCGTTCTCGACATAGGCACGATCGAAGGCCGCGCCGGAGAGCGTCTTCAGGTGCGCTTCGATTTTCGATGCCTGCGTTGTGAGTGCGTCACTTGTCGCATTGGCTTCCGGCGTAACCTCGAGCCGCTTGACCAGCGCGAGCGCCTGGTCGTTCACTGCTGCGTGATCGCGCGCCATCAACTCAGCGAAAGCACGCACGTCCGGATTCGTCGTCTTGGCCAAAGCTAGCTTGGCGGCGGCGACGTCGATCTGCCCAGCGGTATATGCGATATGGGCGATCTGCGGATCGCTAGCCTTGGCTTCGTGAGCGAAAGCCGTCGATCCGACAATTGCAAAAAGACCAACGAGAAACGATTTTTTGAGCATGATAGTTCTCCATGATGGGTGGGGCCGCAAATCGGCACCCAGCACACCCATTCGATGGCCAATTGCGCACAAGGTTCCCGGTGCGCGGTGATTATCCCCTTAAGGCGTCCAGAACTTCGTTCCGTCCGGCTGCTTCCGCGTAGATGCCTCGAAAGGCGCGGGTAACAAGCGCGCCGCCATGTTTCTTCACGCCGCGCGACGACATGCACGCATGACTTGCCTCGATGACCACGGCGACACCGCGTGGTTTCAGCGTGTTATCGATGGTATCGGCGATCTCGGCCGTTAGCCGCTCCTGTATCTGGAGGCGCCGAGCGAAGGTATCGACCAGCCTGGCAAGCTTCGAGATGCCGACGACGCGCTCACGGGGCAGATAGGCTACGTGCGCGACCCCCTGAATCGGAGCCATATGGTGCTCGCAGACCGATTCGAACGGAATGTCGCGTAGCAGCACGAGATCATCATAGCCGGCGACTTCGCCAAAGGTTCGTTCCAGTACATTCGCGGGGGTTAGTGCATACCCTGCAAACCATTCCTCGTAGGCCCGCACCACTCGCGTCGGCGTGTCCTGCAAACCTTCCCGCATGGGGTCGTCGCCGTGACGTGACCCCCTGAAACTCCTCCAGGAATAACTAGAGTCCGCCCCAGGAAAG
>CAZRPD010000174.1:0-11031 GCA_964601775.1 uncultured Caulobacter sp.
GTTGCCCGCGCCCCCCGCGGCGCGCGGGTGGGCGCCGCCGCCGGACACGATGCCCAGATAGCCGCCGGCCTGCTCGCCGACCGTGCGCGACGCCTTGCCGGCGGCGACGGCGGCCTTGGCGGCGGCCGATTGGGCGAGGGCCAGATTGGCGCCGGCGGCGGTCATCGCCAGGCCCAGCGCCAGAACCGTCATCGTCTTGCGGATCATGTCGGTTCCTCCTTCTTAGAACAGGTTCGGGTTTTGCTGGATCAGCGACTGGACTTCCTTGTCCAGCCGCACGCGCACGTCGGCGTCCAGCTTGGCGTAGATGTTGATCGGGTCAACCTTCACGCGGACGGTGGGCGTGCAGGCGGCCGCGCCGAGCGCTCCCGTCGCGACGATCGCCAGCAAAAGAGCGCGCTTTCTCATGCGTTCAGTCTCCAGTTCGCGTTCAGGATGGCCGGTCACGGTTGAACCGGACCTGAACGGGCAGATGGGGCCGCTTCTTCTTCAGCGAACGAGCGGCGCCAGGCGGCCAGAAGCTCGTCGAAGTTCAGCGACGTGTCGAGGGTCAGATCCACCGGGGTCTTGTCCGGCAGGGCGATGCGCTTGTTGAACGCCTGGCCGCGGATCAGGTCGAGGATGCCGACCCGGGCCTTTTCGGCCACCTTGGGATCGTGCTGGCCCTCGATGTGGAACAGCACGCCCAGCCGGCCCTTGTCGGTGCTGTTGACGCCGGCCTCCAGCTGGCTGAAGGCCAGGTTCTCCATGGCCTGGTAGGCGAAGTCCTGGATGGCGTTGACCTGGGCGGGCGGCGGCGGCGGGGCGCCCGGAGAGTCGGCGGAGCCGGCCTCGACGTTCGACAGGGCCGCGCGCGACAGCTCGACCCGGCCGGGCTGGATCGCGCGGATCTTGCCGTCCTGGAAGCGCAGGCCCTCGGGCCCGAAGGTGAAGGGCAGGCGGCCGTCGATCACCGCCTCGACCTTGACCTTGTCGGCCAGCGACGAGGCGGCCAGCAGTTCGCCCAGGTCCAGGTGCTCGATGACGATGACGCCGGTCATGGTCTTGTCCAGGCCCAGCGGCACGTCGATCGGCTCGATCGATATGCGGCCCTTGGCGGCCTCGAAACTGGCCTTGGAGACCTTCAGGCTGTCGGCGCCGAGCTGGAACACCGACTCGATGGCGGTCAGCGGCACGATCGAATCGACCCGCACCACCTTTAGGCTCTGGCCGGGGCGGGTGGTCAGCGGGGCCAGGCTGTCGAAGTCGACCGCGCCGTCCAGGGTGGCGACGAAGCCGATCGGGCTGGTGAAGTCGATCTGGTTGGCGACCAGTCGGCCGCGGCTCGCAGCGCCCTTGTCGTCCCAGGCGAAGACGCCGGTGAAGCTGGCCGGGCCTTGCGCGTTCTTGGCGAAGGCGGCCATCGGCGACAGGTCGGCCGGTTGCAGGCCGTCCTTCACGAAGGTCAGCTTCGAGGCGTCGATGTCGGCCTGGCCCTTGCCGGTCGCCACCACGTGGCGCAGGCGGATCTCCCCCAGCGACTGGCCGACCGGGGTCGTGGCCTGGAAGGTTCCGCCCCAGACCCCGCCCGATAGCGTCAGGCCGCCCTTGGCCAGGATCGTATTGAAGCGGCGCTCGGCGGCGACGTCGGTGACCGCCGCGCCGTCGATGCGGACATTGGCGTGGTCGAACCCGCCGGTCCCGCCCAGGGTCGCCTCGCCCTTGATGTTCTGCAGGCCGGCCTCGGCGACCTTCAGCGCGCCTTCGCCGTCCTCGAAGCGCACCGCCGCGCTCCAGCCGTTGGCGCCGGCCGTGACCAGCGGGGCCTTGGCCGGGCACAGGCGGGCCTTGATGTCGGTGACGGGCGCATCACCCAGCGCATAGGCCTTGGCGGTGATCGGGGCGCACTTGACCTGGGTCAGGGTGAAGCGGCCGCCAGCGATCCGAGCCTGGCCGTCGATCTGGGTGGTGACGCCCATGATCGGCGGCAGGTTGAAGTTCTCGGTGGCCAGCGACAGCGGCGAGGTCATCACGCCGCCGGCCATCTTCCAGCTCGGCGCCAGGGCCTTGACCGTCGGCAGGCCGCCGCCGGACAGCGCGACCTGCAAGGCCCCGCGCGCGCCTTCCGGCCCGGCGTCAAGCAAGAGGCCTTTCGGCGCGGACGCGGTCAGAGCCACGCCGTTCGGCGCGGCCAGGCGGACGGCGTCCGGCAGGGTCATGCGGGTGCGGCCGCCCTTGACGTCCACGCTCACGGACGGAACGGCCAGGTCGAAGGTCCGCAGGGCCTGGCTCAGCGGCTTGCCGTAGTCGGGATTGGGGATCAGGGCCGCCAGGCGCTCGGCGTCGGGGCCCGAGATCCCGCTCTTGCCGGCGGCCGAGCCGGTCAGGTTCAGGGCCAGGCCGGCCGGTCCCTGGTCGAACTTGCCGCGGGCGTCCACCCGCGCATTGGCCAGGGCCAGGCCGCCGGAAGCCAGCCGGGCGGCGGTGGCGTCGAGGACCAGCGGACCGTTCACCGCCGCGCCCTGGGCGTCGAGGATCAGGCCCAGGTTGGTCGAGCCCGCCTTGGCCTTCACGCCGCTCAGCGCGGTCCCGGCGACCAGGGCCTGGCGGGCGTGGAGATCGGCCTCGACGGCGCCGCGCGCGGTGGTGCGGTCCTGGCGGTGGTCGATGGTGATGCGTCGGGCGGCCAGAACCAGGCTGGCGCCGCGGGCGTCCAGCGACGGGGCCAGCAGCCGCTCGCCGCGCAGGGCGCCGCGCGCGCGACCCAGGAAGGCGAAGGCGTCCAGCCCGCCGTCCAGGCGGCCGGCCAGGCTAAAATCGCCGGCCCTGGTCTCGGCCCGGCTGGCGCCGACCCGGCCGCCCTCCGCCCGCAAGGCCAGCCGCGCCTCCAGGGGACCGCTGGCGGTCATCTTGGTCAGATCCGGATAGGGCAGGTCGGCGGTCAGCTTGGCGTCAGCGTCGGCCAGTTCGGCCTTTTCGGCCTCCAGGCTGTCGATGGCCATCGCGACCTCGACCGTCAGCCGGTTCCCGCGCTTGCGGGCCGTCACGCTCGCGCCGCGGGCGTCGATCGCCAGGTTCTGGACGGCGTAGCGCAGCGGCGCCAGGCGGCCGTCGAAGCGCAACAACTGGCCGTCGTCCAGGCTGGCGTCGCCGGTGATGCGGGCGCGGCCGCCGGGCGTGACCAGGTCCACACGCGCGTCCTCGACCAGCACGGCCGGGCCGGGGACGTTGGGGGTCTTGGGCGACTTGAGAAATTCGTCGAGCAGCGGCTGCAGCGCGCCGAAGCGCAGGCCCTTGTCGTCCAGGCTGGCGGTCAGGCGCGGACGCACCAGACGGATGGCCTTGGTCTGGATGCCGAACTTTTCGCCGTTCCACGGCACGGCCAGGTCATAAGCGACCTCCAGCCGGTCAGCGGAGAATACCGGCGCGTCACGCGCGCCCAGGCGCACCCGGCCGGTGAAGCCGGTGGCGTCCAGGTCGTCCAGCTCGACGGCGGCTTCGATACCGTGATCGCGCAGCCAGGCCTCGGCCAGTTCGCGGCTGATCTCGCGGCGGCCCGACCACACGACCAGGCCCGTGGCGATGAAGGCCAGCATCGACAGCGACGCGGCTTCCAGGCCGAGGTCGATCAGCCGCTCGCGGCGGCCCCAAGTCTTGGGAGCGTTTTTACTGTCGGGGGCGGTCGAAGGCTCGGCCATCGGATCCTGAAAAGCTCGCGTTCCTAAAAGCCCCCCGGCTCAGCTTGGTTTCCTAGCGGGAAAATCCAAGGACGTCCTGCATGTCGTACAGGCCCGGCGGCTTTCCCTTGACCCACGCGGCGGCCTTGACCGCGCCGCGGGCGAACAGGCCACGATCGATCGCCGAGTGCGACAGGGTCAGGCTTTCAGACTCGCCGGCGAAGATCACGCTGTGCTCGCCGATGATGCCGCCGCCGCGCACGACCGAAAAGCCGATGTCGCCGACCTTGCGCGGGCCGGTGACGCCGTCGCGGGCCCGGTCGGCCACGTCGTCGAGCACCACGTCACGGCCCTGCGCGGCGGCCTCGCCCAGCATCAGGGCCGTGCCCGAGGGGGCGTCGACCTTGCGCTTGTGATGGGCCTCGTAGACCTCGATGTCCCAGTCCTCGGCCGGCAGAGCGGCGGCGGCCTGGCGCACCAGGCCCATCAGCATGTTGACGCCCAGCGAATAGTTGCCCGAGCGGACGATGGCGATCTTGGTCGCCGCCGCCTCGATCCGCGCCAGCTGTTCGGGCGAAAAGCCGGTCGAGCCGATGATCAGGGCGGGCGCATGGGCATGGTGCACGGCGCGGGCCGCGGCGGCTTCGGCCAGCAGGGCCGAGGCTTCCGGCAGGGTGAAGTCGATCACCGCGTCGGCGGCCGCCAGGGCCGCATCGGCGGTCACCAGATGTTCGGCCTGCGCGCCCGGACGATCGAAGCGCGCGGCCAGCACGGTGTCGCTACGGCCTTCCAGCACCTGGATCACGGCCTGGCCCATTCGGCCGAGGGCCCCGGCGACGGCGATCTTCACGGGCTGGGACAAGGCGCTTCCTTCTTACTGGCAGTCCGTTTTCTGATCGCCTTTCAGGCGCCGCAGGTCAACCTTTCGAACCCTTACGGAGCGTAAGCGTCGTTGACGCAACGCCAATTCCAACAAGCGTTTGCTGGGATTTTCCGGTTTCCGCCGGTTGTGACGCGGCGCCCCCATCGCTAGGCTGGCTCTCGCATAAGGGCGCGTTCGCATGATCGGCGCGCCCCTTCATCGACTTGCAGGAAATGGGGAACGCCGGATGAGCGACGCGGAACGCAAGACCTTCACGGACGAGGAGGCCTTGGCCTTCCACCGCTATCCGCAGCCGGGCAAGCTGGAAGTGACCCCGACCAAGCCGATGGCGACCCAGCGCGACCTTTCCCTGGCCTACTCCCCGGGCGTCGCCGTGCCGGTCCACGCCATCGCCGCCGACCCCGACGCCGCCTATGAGTACACCTCCAAGGGCAACATGGTCGCCGTGATCAGCAACGGCACCGCCATCCTGGGCCTGGGCGACCTGGGCGCGCTGGCCTCCAAGCCGGTGATGGAAGGCAAGGCCGTCCTCTTCAAGCGCTTCGGCGACGTCGACAGTATCGACATCCTGGTCAGCTCCAAGGATCCCGACGAGATCATCACGGTGGTCAAGAACATCGGCATCACCTTCGGTGGCATCAATCTGGAAGACATCAAGAGCCCCGAGTGCTTCCGCATCGAGACCGAGCTGCAGGAGCTGCTCGACATCCCGGTGTTCCACGACGACCAGCACGGCACGGCGATCATCTGCGCCGCCGGCCTGATCAACGCCTGCCACATCACCGGCAAGAAGCTGGAGGACGTGAAGGTCGTGCTGAACGGCCCCGGGGCTGCGGGCATCGCCTCGCTGGAACTGATCAAGGCCATGGGCGTCCACCCGCAGAACGTCATCGCGGTGGATAGCAAGGGCGTGCTCTACGAGGGCCGCACCGAAGGCATGAACCAGTGGAAGAGCGCCCACGCGGTCAAGACCGACAAGCGCACCCTGGCCGAAGCCGTCGAGGGCGCGGACGTGCTGCTGGGTCTGTCGGCCAAGGGCGCCTTCACGCCGGCGATGATCGCCTCGATGGCCCCCAATCCGGTCATCTTCGCCATGGCCAATCCCGATCCGGAGATCACGCCCGAAGAGGTCCACGCCATCCGCAAGGACGCGATCATGGGCACGGGCCGGTCGGACTATCCCAACCAGGTCAACAACGTCCTGGGCTTCCCCTACATCTTCCGCGGCGCCCTGGACGTGCGCGCCCGCCGCGTCAATCACGAGATGAAGATCGCCTGCGCGCAGGCCCTGGCCATGCTGGCCCGCGAGGACGTGCCCGATGAAGTCGCCGCCGCCTATCACGGCCGCCAGCTGAAGTTCGGCCCCAACTACATCATCCCCTCGGCCTTCGACCCGCGCCTGCTGTGGTACGTGCCACCGTTCGTCGCCCAGGCGGCCATGGACACCGGCGTGGCCCGAAAGCCCATCGCCGACATGGACGCCTATCGCGCCGGCCTGGCCCAGCGCCTGGATCCGACCGCCGGCTTCCTGCAGAAGATCTCGGGCTCGGTGCTGGCCAACCCCAAGCGCATCGTGTTCGCCGAGGGCGAAGATCCCAGCGTCATCCGCGCCGCCTACGCCTACCAGACCGGCGGCTACGGCAAGGCCATCCTGTGCGGCCGCGAGAACCTGGTGCACGAGAACATGCGCCTGGTCGGCCTGGATCCCGCGACCACCGAGCTCGAGATCCACAACGCCCGCCTGTCGGATCGCAATCCCGACTATGTCGACGCCCTCTACGCGCGCCTGCAGCGCCAGGGCTATCTGAAGCGCGACGTCCAGCGCCTGATCAACCAGGACCGCAACAGCTTCGCCGCCTCGATGGTCACCCTGGGCGAGGCCGACGGCATGGTCACCGGCGTCACCCGCAGCTTCGACCAGGCCCTGGAAGAGGTGCTGCGCGTCGTCGATCCGGCCCCCGGCGGCCGGATCATGGGCATGTCGGTGGTGCTGGCCAAGGGCCGCACGATCTTCGTGGCCGACACCAACGTCACCGAGCTGCCCGAGGCCGAGGAGCTGGTCGAGATCGCCTGCGAGGCGGCCCGCGCGGTCTCCCGCCTGGGCTTCAAGCCGCGCGTGGCCTTCATGAGCTATTCGACCTTCGGCAACCCGATGGGCCTGCGCTCGGAGAAGGTCCGCGAGGCCGTGGCCATGCTCGACGAGATGGACGTCGACTTCGAGTACGAGGGCGAAATGCCGCCCGAACTGGCCCTGGATCCGGAAAAGCGCGCCAACTATCCGTTCATGCGCCTGACCGACAGCGCCAACATCCTGATCATGCCGGCCATCCACGCCGCCTCGATCTCGACCAAGCTGGTGCAGTCGCTGGGCGGCGCCACGGTGATCGGGCCGGTGCTGCTGGGCCTGTCCAAGTCGGTGCAGATCGCGCCGCTGTCGGCCTCGGTGTCCAAGATCCTGAACATGGCCATGATGGCCGCCTACGACCACCCGGTCGAGGACGACCAGTAACCTCCGTGGCAGGGCGTCGCACCGTCTTCTCCGAGGCGTGCGGCGACCCATCTAGGTTGTGTCGGCAGCAGTAAGCCGACGCGTAAGCCCTCCGGCCGGCGTCTTTCCCTTGCGACGCCGGCCGGCCCTTAATCCTTTCCAAAAAACACCGAACCCGTCATCCCGCGCTTTATGCGCGGGACCCATTTGTCCGCCGCAGGTGCGGGGCCGGACTGGGCTCTCAGGCGGAAGCTGAACCATGGGTCCCGCGCATAAAGCGCGGGATGACGATGGTGTTTGCGGGGATTGGAGGCGTTGCACGCTCGGCGTTTGCGATCTCGCACTCAACGAAATCAATCGCTTGTCGATTTTACGCCCCCTTCCATCCTCCGCATTCAGCTTGGCCCCATACTCAGTGCTGTCCCCGTCGCAAGGGGAGGGCGCTTGGATCCGGCCCAAAGCGGCGATGGTAGATAGGTTGAGCGGGGCCGCGTGGACCTCGTCTCGGTTCGGGCGGTGGTCTGTTCGTGGATAGATCCGGGACCATCCGAAGGCCGAGCGATTTGTTGAGCGCGGAGCGACAGGGCGGTGATCGTATAAGCCGTCTATCGCGGATCGTCGGGCTGGGTCCGGATGTAGCCGTCCCAGTTGGTCCGCGCCCGTCCGGGGGCTAGTGGGGACCCGAGCTGAAAGATGCTCCCGCCTCCCATCCTCACGGGCAAGAACAGCCTGGCGGAGCGGCAGTCGAACCGAAACGCATAACAAACCATACGGTCATCCGGGTTCGCCCGGCCGCTCCGTCGCCTCCCTACGACCTTCAGCGGTGAAGCCGCGTGAAGCTGATCTCACTTGCCCCCACCTGACCGCTTCGCGGTCGTCCGCCCCCGGAGGGGGCAGACAGATCCGTCTTCCCCCTCCGGGGGAGGAGCGCGAAGCGCGGAGGGGGCCTCTCAGGAAACAACAGGAGCCAAGACCATGCCCAAGTCCAAGCCGCCCCGCCGCAAGCGCCCTCGCCACGCGGTCAGCCAGACGCGCTGGCTGCTCGATATCTATGACAAATTGGAGGGCCTCACCCAGCGCGTCGAGCAGGACGCCGAGCGCCTGGCCGACCGGATCCCGTCCGAGGAACTGGCGATCATGCGAGCGACTTGCGCCGAGACCCGACGGGTCTTCGCCGAAGGCCGCGCCCACGTCGCCGCGCCCAGCCGGACCCCGGTGCTGGATAAGCTAGTCACCGAGGCGCGTCGGCGGGAGGCCGGACGCCGGACCCGGCCCCAAACCTGAAGGCCGACGGCCTATTCCGCGGCGATGAAGTCCTCGGCCTTGGCCTCGACCTGCACCCTGCCGCCCATGGGCTTCAGGGCCAGGTCCCGGGACAGCTTGCTGTCCTCGTCCATGTCCGGCCGCCGGGTGGTCAGCAGCTTGCCGCCGACGAAGATCGAGTTGGCGCCGGCCAGGAAGCACAGGGCCTGCAGGTCGCGGCTCATGCCCTCGCGGCCGGCCGACAGGCGGACCATCGACTTCGGGCAGACGATGCGGGCCACGGCGATAGTGCGGACGAACTCGATCGAGTCGATGGCCTTGCCTTCGCTGAGAACCTTGTCGCCCAGCGGCGTGCCGCTGACCGGCACCAGGCCGTTGATCGGCAGGCTGTCGGGGTGCGACGGCAGGGTGGCCAGCTGCCACAGCAGGCCGGCGCGATCGCGGCGCGTCTCGCCCATGCCGACGATGCCGCCGCAGCAGGTGCTCATGCCCGCGTCGCGGACATAGGCCAGGGTGTCGAGGCGCTCCTGGTAGGTGCGGGTCGTCACCACCTGGCCATAGTACTCCGGGCCGGTGTCGAGGTTGTGATTGTAGTAGTCGAGGCCGGCGTCCTTCAGCTGCTGGGCCTGCTCGGCGGTCAGCATGCCCAGGGTCGCGCAGGTCTCCATGCCAAGGGCCTTCACGCCGCCGATCATGGTCGCCAGCTTGGGCAGGTCGCGGTCCTTCAGCTCGCGCCAAGCCGCGCCCATGCAGAAGCGCTGGGCGCCGCCGTCGCGGGCCGCCTTGGCCTTGGCGATGACGACGTCGGCGTCCATCAGCTTCTCGGCCTTGAGGCCGGTCTTGAAGTGGGCGCTCTGGCTGCAATAGCCGCAGTTCTCGGCGCAGCCGCCGGTCTTGACCGACAGCAGCTGCGACAGCTGAACTTCGGACGGATCGAAATGGGCGCGGTGGACGTTCGCCGCCTCGTAGACCAGCTCCATGAAGGGCAGGTCGAACAGGGCCTCCACCTCGGGCAGGGTCCAGTCATAACGGGGCGTGGCAGCGTTGATCTTGCTCATGGCGCTGGTTCTAGGACCGGCGCATCACGCTTGGCAAGACGTCTGCAAGGCGGCACAACGCTGACGTAACGAGAGCGTATCGCAGGATTTGGTCAGGTCATGGATCGCGAGATCGAGCTGAAATTCCTGATTCCGCCCGAGGCGGCGGCGCTGATCCTGGCCCAGCTGAAGGGCGAGGAAGCCGCTCGTCATCTGGACGCCACCTATTTCGACACCCCCGACCACGCCCTGCGCAAGGCCGGTTTCGGCCTGCGGGTGCGCGACGGCGAAGGCGGCCGCAAACAGACCCTGAAATCGGCCTCGGCCGGCGGCGTCTTCGCCCGCGGCGAATGGGAGACGGCCGTCGCCGGCCCCGGCCCCGATCGCGACGCCTTGGCCCGCACGCCCGCCGCGGCGGTGCTCGACGGCCAGGACCTGGCCCCGGTCTTCACCACCCGCGTCGAGCGCATCGTGCGGCTCGTCCAAGTCGGCGAGGCGACGATCGAGGCGGCGCTGGATCGCGGCGAGCTGTTGGCCGACGGCCGCCGCGCGGCGGTCTGCGAGCTGGAACTCGAGCTCAAGGCCGGACATCCCGCCGCGCTGTTCGATCTCGCCCGCCAGCTGGCGACCCGCTCGCCCCTGCGCCTGTCGCTGGTCAGCAAGGCCGAGCGCGGCTACGGCCTGGCCGCCGGCGAGGAGGGCGCGACGCCCCATCGCCACGCCGCACCGCTGCACCCCTCGGTCAGCGTCGGCGAGGCCTTGCAGGCTCTGGGCCAGGCAGGACTGATCCATCTGTGCGCGGCGCTCGAGGCGGTTCGCGAACGGCCTGAGCCCGAAGGTGTACACCAGGCCCGCGTCGCCGTCCGTCGGCTGCGCAGCCTGCTCAAGACTTTCAAGGCCCTGGCCAGCGACGAGGCGGCCCGGGCGCTGGACGAGGAACTGCACTGGCTGGCCGGCGAGTTCGACGCGGCCCGCGATCTCGACGTCTTCGCGGGCGAGATCTGGAGCCAGACCGCCAAGGGCGCGACCTTCGCTGGCCGCGACGACTTCGAACGCGCCCTGCAGGCGGCTCGTGCCAACGCCTATCTGCGGATGGAAGCGGCGCTGGAAAGCCCGCGCGCGCGCAGCGTCCTTCTGGAGGCCGCGGCTTGGCTCGAAGCCGGCGCCTGGACCAACGATCCGGCCCTGGCCAAGCTGCGCAACGGCCGCGCCGACGCCTTCGCCGCCGATGAACTGGAGCACCGCCGCAAGCAGGTGAAGACCCGCGCCAAGGCTTTCGACGACCTCGACGCCGAGGGCCGCCACCGCCTGCGCCTGAAGGGGAAGACCCTGCGCTACGCCGCCGAGGACCTCAGCGCCCTGTTTCCCGAGCATCCGAAACGCGCCGAACGCTTCATCGAGGCGGTGAAGACCGTGCAGGACGTGCTGGGCGCCCTGAACGACCGCCATGTCCGGCAGCAACTGATCGAGACCGTGGCCCACGGCGACGCCCAGATGGCTCAGGCCGTCGCCCGGGTGACGCTGGACGATCGCGACGACGCCCTGCTCGCCGACGCCCGCCAGGCGCTGGAGGACCTGCTGGAGGCCAAGACATTCTGGTGAGATTGAGATCTAGAAACGCAAAAAGCCACCTTGCGGTGGCTTTTTGCGTAGACCCTTGGGTGCGGGGACAGGATTTGAACCTGTGACCTTCAGGTTATGAGC
>CAZRPD010000175.1:0-10936 GCA_964601775.1 uncultured Caulobacter sp.
CAGCGGCACGGAGTTGACCATCGAGGAAGAGGGCGACATCGTCTGGCGCGCCCAAGCGGTCTGCCAGCTCGCCGGCGCCGTCAACGGCGCGATCCTGGTCGACCTGGGCGTCGTCGATGCGCTTACGGGCCAACCGACGGGCGGCCAGAAGGCCTTCGCGCCGCCCGCCCAAGTGGTCGGCGTGCTGGCGGCCTCCGACCAGCTTGGCGGCGACGAGCGCAAGCGGATCATCGAAACCCTGATGGGTCCCAAACCCTCGCACCACGTGCTGATGGCCGAACAGGTCTCGCCCAAGGTCGATGGTGTCACCGTGGCGCCTTTGCCGGTAGAAATTTCCAATCGGCACCTGGAATACGCCCTGACGTGGTTCGGTCTTGCCGTAACCCTGCTGTTTATCTATGCCGCCATGCTCTGGCGGAGATTGAGACCCTGATGCGCTATGTGTCGACCCGCGGCCAGGCCGCGACCATCGGATTCCTCGACGCGGTGCTGGCCGGCCTGGCCCCCGACGGCGGCTTGTACGTGCCCTCCGAATGGCCGGCCTTCTCGGCCGCCGAGATCGCGGGCTTCGCGGGCAAGCCCTATGCGCAAGTGGCCGCCGCCGTGGTCGGCAAGTTCGTCGGCGACGACATCCCGGCCGAGGACCTGCTGCACATGTGCGAGGAGGCCTACGCCACCTTCGCCCACACGGCCGTCGTCCCGGTCAAGCAACTGACCGCCAACCGCTACCTGCTGGAGCTGTTCCACGGTCCGACCCTGGCGTTCAAGGACGTCGCCATGCAGCTGCTGGGGCGCCTGTACGACTATGTGCTGGAGCGCCAGTCGCGGAAGATGACCATCATCTGCGCCACCTCGGGCGACACCGGCGGCGCGGCCGTCGAGGCGTTCCGCGGCCGCAAGAACGCCCGCATCGTCGCCCTCTTCCCGGAAGGCCGCATCAGCGAGGTGCAACGCCGGTTCATGACCACGGCCGTCGACGGCAACGTGGCCTGCGTCTCGGTGCTGGGCTCGTTCGACGACTGCCAGCACATCGTCAAGTCGGCCTTCCAGGACGACCAGTTCCGCCACGCCGTGGACCTGTCGGGCGTCAACTCGATCAACTGGGCGCGGATCGCGGCCCAGAGCGTCTATTACTTCACCTCGGCCGTGGCCCTGGGCGCGCCGAACCGCGAAGTGGCCTTCGTGGTCCCCACCGGCAATTTCGGCGACGCCTATGCGGCCTTCGTGGCCAAGAAGCTGGGCCTGCCGATCCACTCGGTGACGGCGGCGACCAATTCCAACGACATCCTGGCCCGCGCCTTCGAGACCGGCCGCTATGCGCGCGGCGACGTGGCCGCGACCCAGAGCCCGGCCATGGACATCCAGGTCGCCTCCAACTTCGAGCGCCTCTATTTCGAAGCCGTCCGCCGCGATGGCACCGAGACTGGCCGCGCCTTCCGCGCCTTCGCCGACACCGGCCTGCTGGACATCCCGCCGGCCGCCTACGCCTGGATGCGCGAGCTGTTCCGCGGCGCGTCGGTCACCGAGGCCGACACCGCCAAGACCATGCTTTCGACCCTGAACGAGACGGGCGAGGTCATCGACCCCCACACCGCCGTCGGCCTGGCCGCCGCGGTGGGCGTGGACGTCCCCGCCTCCGTCCCGGTCGTGGTGCTGTCGACCGCCCACCCGGCCAAGTTCCCCGAAGCGGTCAAGGCCGCCACGGGCCTGCTGCCCAGCACGCCGCGCGCCACGCCCGACCTCTCTCAGAAGCCGGAAAAGTTCGAGCGACTGCCAGCCGACGGCGCGACGATCAAGGCCTTCGTGCGGACCTTCGCGGCCAATAGCTGAGGCTGGACTGGTGTTTAGGCGCGCGAGCGCCTAGATACCCCGCCACATGACCGCCTCCCTCCGCACCCTGAAGAACGGCGTCCGCGTCGTCTGTGACCCGATGCCGGGCCTCGAGACCCTGGCCCTCACCGTCGTGGCGGGGCGCGGGGCGGCCTATGAGGATCCGGCGCGGTCGGGCTGGTCGCACCTCTTGGAGCACATGGTGTTCAAGGGGGCGGGCAAGCGTTCCTCGCGCGACATCGTCGAGGTCATCGAGAGCGAAGGCGGCTCGATCAACGCCGCCACCGGCTATGAGCGCACCAGTTTCCAGGTCCGCGCCCTGAAGGGCGGCCTGGACCTGGGCATGGACGTCATCGCCGATCTCGTCCTTCGTCCGACTCTGGACCCCGCCGACCTGACCCGCGAGAAGCAGGTCGTCGCCCAGGAGATCGCCGAGGCCGCCGACGCCCCCGACGACTATGTCTTCGACCTGATCCAGCGCGCCTGCTGGGGCGACCACCCGGTGGGGCGCCCGATCCTGGGCAGCGACGCCACCGTCGAGGCCGCCACGGTGGAGGCCCTGTCCGACTGGCGCGGCGCGCTCTACGCCGCCGACCGCCTGGTGGTCAGCGCCACCGGCGCCGTGAACGAAGCCGAGCTGATGGCCGCCGCCGAGCGCGCGTTCGGCGACCTGCCGGCCACGCCCGGCGCCGAGGTCCCGGCCCCTGCCGCCTTTGTCGGAGGCCCGCAGGCCGAGGCCCGCAAGCTGGAGCAGGCGCATCTGGTGTTCATGCTGCCGGCCTGCGGCTCGCGCGAGGACGACTATTTCGCGCTGCGGATCTTCGCCGAGTGCCTGGGCGGCGGCATGTCCTCGCGCCTGTTCCAGGAAGCCCGTGAGAAGCGTGGCCTCGCCTACAATATCGACGCCTATGCCGACACCTATGCCGACCACGGCGCGCTGGGCGTCTATGCCGGCTGCGCGGCCGGCGACGCGGTGGAGACGGCCAAGGTCTGCGCCGGCGAGATCCTGAAGCTGGCCGAGCGCATCGAGCCCGCCGAGCTGGCCCGCGCCAAGGCTCAGCTGAAGGCCCACATGTTCATGGCCCGGGAGCAGCCGTTGTCGCGCGCCGAGCAGGGCGCCGGCCAGGTGCTGCTGTTCGACCGGCTCTATCCGCCGACCGAGCTGGCCGCCGAGGTCGATGCGGTCACCCCCGCCGACGTCGCCCGCCTGGCCGCGCGCCTGCTGTCGGGCCGCCGCGCCGCCACCGCCGTGCTCGGGGCCAAGTCGTCCCTGAAGGCCGGCGAGGCGTTCGACAAGGCGTTGTTCTCCTAGGGCCAAGGATGGAAGGTGGCGTCCGTGACTGATCCAGAAGCTCGTTCGTGTCCGCCTTGCTGCCGTTTCTGAAGATCCGGCCTCGCCTGCAGCTGCAAGGGCGCGGCGTCTATCTGCGGCCGCCTCGGCCGCAGGACCACCGGCCGTGGGCGGCCCTGCGCGCGCGCTCACGCCGTTTCCTGGAGCCCTGGGAGCCGGCCTGGCCGGAAAACGACCTCTCCCGCGCCGCCTTCCGGGCCCGGCTGGCCGCCTATGGCCGCGAGATCGAGCTGGGCGAGGCCTATCCGTTCTTCATTTTCCGTCGGGAAGACGACGCGTTGATCGGCGCCGTACGACTTTTCCACGTGCGACGTGGTGTCGCCCAGACCGGGACGATCGGCTACTGGATCGGCGAGCCATTCACCCGCCAGGGCCACATGGCCGACGCCGTCGAGACCCTGATCCGCTTTTCCTTCCAGGGTTTGGGGCTTCATCGGCTGGAAGCGGCCTGCATGCCGGAAAACGACGCCTCGGCCAGCCTGTTGATGAAATGTGGCTTCCGCGAGGAAGGATACGCGCCCGCTTATTTGAAAATTAACGGCGGTTGGCGAGATCATCGTCTGTTCGGCATGGTTGCGCCCGATTAGGCGCTGGGGCCCATGCCCGGACGTTTGGGACGCGTATGTCTTTTCGGACGGGTGAGCGACGGATCTGGGACACCACGGCCACGCTGGAAGCGTTGGGCGGGGCCGACGTCGCGCTGTGGATCTGGGAGCCGGAAGCCGACCGTCTGCGCCTGAACGGCGCGGCGCGGGCGCTGGGTCTTGGCCCGCTGGCGCCCGAATGCTCGTCCGCCGCCTTCCGGGCCCTGGCCCTGCCGCAGGATCGCGCCCAAGCCGAAGAAGTTCTGAAAGTCCGTGAGCCCGGCTCCGAAGTCGTCGCCCGTTTCCGCGTGCGTGGCGGCGAGACCTGCCTCTGGCGCGGGGTGTGGCTGGAGGAGGGCGTCCGCGCCGCCGGCGTCGTCGCGCCCGAAACCAAGTTCGCCGCTTCCGAGCGGTGTGAACTCACCGGCCTGCTGGACCGCCGCAGCTTTATCGCCCGCGCCCGCGAGCGTCTGTCGCGCGACGGCGTCCATGAACTGGTCGTCGCCGACCTGGACCGCCTGCGCCGCCTGAACGAGGCCCTGGGCCACGAGCGCGCCGATCTGGTTCTGGCCGCCCTGGGCTCGCGCCTAGTCGCCGCCTTCCCGGCCGGTTCGCTGATGGGCCGCATCGGCGAGGACGAGTTCGCCGTGCTGTGCGAACCCAAGGGCTTCGAGCCCGCCGAGCTGCTGCGCACCGCGCTGGAACAGCCGCTGCGCATCGCCGGCTTCGATATCCACCCGACCCTGTCGATCGGCGCGGTCTCGGCCGAAGGCGGCCTGGACGCCCCGGACGCCGCCGAGCTGATCCGCCGCGCCGAACTGGCCGTGGAAGCCGCCGCCGCCGCCGGCCGTGGCGGGGCCGCGGCTTACGGCCGCTCGATGGAAACCGACGGCCTGTCGCGCCTGGCGCTGGAAGCCGACCTGCGCGGCGCCATCGGCCGTGGCGAGATCGTTCCCTATTTCCAGCCCGTGGTGCGCCTGTCGACCGGTGCGCTGTCGGGCTTCGAGGCCCTGGCCCGCTGGATCCATCCGCGCCGGGGCATGCTGCCGCCCGACGAGTTCCTGCCGCTGATCGAAGAGATGGGGCTGATGAGCGAGCTGGGGGCGCACATGATGCACTCGGCCGCCAAGCAGCTGGCCACCTGGCGCGACGCCCATCCGGCGATGGGCATCCTGACGGTCAGCGTCAACCTGTCGACCGGCGAGATCGACCGCCCGGGCCTGGTGGCCGACGTGGCCGAGACCCTGCGCGTCAACCGCCTGCCGCGCGGCGCCCTGAAGCTGGAAGTCACCGAGAGCGACATCATGCGCGACCCCGAGCGGGCCGCCGTGATCCTCAAGACCCTGCGCGAAGCGGGCGCGGGCTTGGCGCTGGACGACTTCGGCACCGGCTTCTCGTCGCTGTCCTATCTGACGCGCCTGCCGTTCGACACGCTGAAGATCGACCGCTATTTCGTCCGCACGATGGGCGGCAACGCCGGCTCGGCCAAGATCGTCCGCTCGGTCGTCAAGCTCGGCCAGGACTTGGACCTGGAAGTGGTCGCCGAAGGCGTCGAGAACGCCGAGATGGCCCACGCCCTGCAATCGCTGGGCTGCGACTACGGCCAGGGCTTCGGCTACGCGCCGGCGCTCTCGCCGCAGGAGGCGGAGGTCTATCTGAACGAAGCCTATGTCGACGGCGCGGCGCCGGTGAAGGCGCGGGGATAGGCGGCTAGCTCAGCAGGCCCCCACCTGACCTGCTTCGCAGGTCGTCCGCCCCCCGGAGGGGGCAGACGCAGACCCGTCTTCCCCCTCCGGGGGAGGAGCGCCGAAGGCGCGGAGGGGGCAAGTATCCCTAAGCCCGCCCCGCCGTCGCCGACAGGTGATCCGCGGTAATCCCCAGCTTCGCCAGCGCCCGGGTCCACTTGTGCTCGTGGTCCTCGTCGAACAGCAGGCCTTCGTCGGCGTCGCAGATCAGCCAGATGTTGTCGCGCAGCTCCTGCTCCAGCTGGCCGGGACCCCAGCCGGCATAGCCCAGGGCCAGCACCGCCTTGCGCGGGCGGTGAATGGCGCTGGCCATGGCGTCCAGCACGTCGCGGGTGGCGGTCAGGCCCACGCCGTCGGCCACCGGCAGGGTCGAGTCCGGCGAGTTGAAGTCGTCGGTGTGCAGCACAAAGCCGCGCTCGCGCTCGATGGGGCCGCCCAGCAGGACCAGGTCGCTGGGGGCCTGAATCTCGGACTTCACGCCCAGGCGGTCCAGGAGTTCGAACACCGACAGCCCGTCGATCGGGCGGTTGACCGCCACGCCCATGGCCTGCTCCTCGTCGTGGGCGCACAGATACAGCACGGTGCGCTCGAAGCGCTCGTCGTCGATGCCGGGCATCGCCACCAGTAGCCGGCCGGTGAGGAAATCGGTGTCTTCGTCGTCTTCGATCAAGCTGGCCATGACCTGAGGATTGGCCTTCAAGACGGCGGTTTCAAGGGTGGATCGCGGAAACCTTCTGGCTTGGCCGCTTGTTCCTTGGCGTTCGGGCGCGCGAGGTCTATCTCGGGTGCGCGATCTTTTCGAACACAAGGAATTGCGACGGATGACCATCAAGGTTGGCGACACGCTGCCCGCAGCGACTTTCATGACCAGCACGGCCGAAGGCCCGGCGCCGATCACCGGCGACGACCTGTTCAAGGGCAAGACCGTCGCCCTGTTCGCCGTGCCGGGCGCCTTCACGCCTACCTGCTCGGCCAAGCACCTGCCGGGCTTCAAGGAGAAGGCGGCCGAGCTGAAGGCCAAGGGCGTCGACACGATCGCCTGCGTCTCGGTCAACGACGTCTTCGTGATGAAGGCCTGGGGCAAGGACCAGGGCATCGACGGCGAAGTGCTGCTGCTGGCCGACGGCAACGCCGACTTCACCCGCGCCATCGGCCTGGACTTCGATGGTTCGAAGTTCGGCATGGGCGGCCGATCGCAGCGCTACTCGCTGATCGCCAAGGACGGCGTCGTCACCCAGCTCCACGTCGAGGAAGCCGGTCAGTTCAAGGTGTCTTCGGCCGAGTACCTGCTGGAGCAGCTGTAAGGCTCATAAGATCCTCCCCCGCGATGCGGGGGAGGTGGCCCAGCGGGCCGGAGGGGGCTAGCTGGACTTAGGCTGCATTGGCCCCCTCAGTCGCTCCGCGACAGCTCCCCCGTATCACGGGGGAGCATCTGGTGGCTCCTAAGCCCCCAACACCTCCGGCGTCATCGCCTCCAGGTCCGCCGCACCCAGCATCACCCCGGCCGCCGCGCCCGGGACCTGCGCCAGCACAGTCTCCGCGAACACCCGGGCCAGCGCCCGCTTGCTCTCGGCCCAGGCTGTGTCGGCCTCGCCGTCGGCCGCAAGAGCCCCCTTGGCCAGCATCCAGCCGCCGACGACGTCGCCCAGCAGCTTCTGATAGGCCGTGGCCCCCGACAGGGCGTCCGGCATCGACTTCGTGCGGCGTTCGATCAGCCAGGCGGTGGCCGAGGCCGCCGCGTTGAGGGCCGCTTCCAGGCGCAGGCCGACGGCCTTGAGATCGCCCTCGACCAGCACCTCGATCGTGTCGCGGATGTCGTCCGTCAGGTCGCCGACCGCCTGGCCCTCGCCCAGCATCAGCTTGCGACCGACCAGGTCGATGGCCTGGATGCCGTTGGTCCCCTCGTAGATCGGGGCGATGCGGGCGTCGCGATAGTGCTGGGCCGCGCCGGTCTCCTCGATGAAGCCCATGCCGCCGTGGATCTGCACGCCTTGCGAGGCCACCTGGACGCCGATGTCGGTCGACCAGGCCTTGGCGATCGGGGTCAGCAGCTCCTCGCGCAGCTTGGCGGCGGTGCGGACAGCCTCGTCCGTCGAGGCGCGGGCCAGGTCGGCGGCGACGGCGGTCGACAGGCAAATGCCGCGCGCGGCCTCGATATGGGCCTTCATCAGCACCAGCGTGCGGCGCACGTCCGGATGGTCGAACAGCCGGGCCGGATAGGCCCCAGTCCAGGCCGAGCGGCCCTGGCTGCGCTCCTGGCTGAAATTGAGAGCCTGCTGATAGGCGCGCTCGGCGATGGCCACGCCCTGCGTCCCGACCTGCAGGCGGGCGGCGTTCATCATCGTGAACATGTTGGGCAGGCCCGCGCCCAGGCCGCCGACCAGCTCGGCCTTGGCGTCCTCGAACAGCATCACGCAGGTGGGCGAGCCGTGGATGCCCAGCTTGTGCTCCAGGCCGCCGACGCGGACGCCGTTGGCCTCGCCCAGCTTGCCGTCGGCGTCGACCAGCACCTTGGGGGCCAGGAACAGCGAGATGCCTTTCACGCCCGGAGGGGCGTCGGGCGTGCGGGCCAAAACGAGGTGGACGATGTTGTCGGCCGCGTCGTGGTCGCCCCAGGTGATGAAGATCTTCTGGCCGGTGATCTTCCAGCCGCCATTCCCATCGGGGGTGGCCACCGTGGTCAGGGCCGCCAGGTCCGAGCCAGCCTGGGGCTCGGTCAGGTTCATGGTGCCGGTCCACTCGCCCGAGACCAGCTTGGGCAGGTAGGTGGCCTTCTGGCTGTCCGTCCCGTGGTGCTCCAGCGCCTCGATCGCGCCCAGGCTCAGCATCGGGCACAGGCCGAACGCCATGTTGGCGGCCTGGACCATTTCCAGCACCGCGACCTCCAGGGTCTTGGGCAGGCCCTGGCCGCCGTGCTCGGCCGGCGCGGCCAGGCTGGCCCAGCCGCCTTCGGCAAATTGCTTGTAGGCGTCGGCGAAGCCGGGGGCGCAGCGGACCACGCCGTTCTCAAGCTTGGCGCCCACCAGGTCGCCGCCGCGGTTCAGCGGGGCCAGGACGTCGGCGGCGAAGGCCCCAGACCCTTCCAAGACCGCCGCCACCGTGTCCGCATCCGCCTCAGGGAAGGCGTCGGCCAGCCTGTCGAAACCGGCCGCGTGACGCAGCGAAAAGGCGAGGTCGCGGACGGGGGCGCGGTAGGTCATGCTGGTTGGCTCCAGGTTATCGGCGATCTGTTTGGCAGCGAGGGGCGGGCTCGCCAAGAGGCCGGTTGATTTATGCTTCGGATCACGGTCTCGTGATCGCCGGTCCCTTCCATCGCATGGCTAAGTTCCTAAGTCGGGGAAACCGTAACTGGTCCTGTTTTAATTTGCCTGGAGCAAATCCCGATGTTTCGTCCTTTCGCCTCCGCTGCTCTCGCCGTCGTCCTCTTCGCGGCCCCCGCCGCGATGGCCGCGCCGGGCGTGACCTCGACCAAGCCCGCCGACCTGCCGGCCGGCCACTATGTGCTGGACAAGACCCACGCCTCGGTCGTCGCCAAGCTCAGCCACATGGGCTTCTCGAACTACCAGTTCCGCTTCACCAAGGTCGACGCCCACTTCGACTACGACCCGAAGAACCCGACCGCCGCCAAGCTGTCGGTGACCATCGATCCGGCCTCGGTCGACACCTCGACCGGCCCTGACGCCTTCGGCATCAAGTTCAACCAGGAACTGGCCGGCGACGGCTGGCTGGAAGCCAACAAGTTCCCGACCGCCACCTTCGTCTCGACCAAGATCGAGCCGGGCGCGGGCCAGAAGGGCAAGGTCCATGGCGACCTGACCCTGCACGGCGTCACCAAGCCGGTGGTGCTGGACGTGACCTTCAACGGCGTCGGCGCGGGCATGGGTCCGGGCGTCAAGACGGGGTTCTCGGCCACCACGACGATCAAGCGCACCGAGTTCGGCGTCAGCAAGTACGCCCCGCTGGTCGGCGACGACGTGACGCTGAACATCGAAGTCGAGTTCGACAAGAAGTAAGCTCTACCAAGAGCGCGTAGGCGAAAGTGTGAGCGGTTTCGCCGCTCGACGTGCTCGCCAAACTAGAGACCTGGGAGATACGGATGGCCGACACCCGTACGCGTTACACGACGGTGGCGATCGTCGTTCACTGGCTGATCGCCGCGGCTCTTATCTTCCAGGTCATCCTGGGCTGGCGCATGGGGGATGGTCCGAAAGGGCCGTCCACCTTCGCGATGGTCCAGCTGCACAAGTCCATCGGCATCACCATCCTGCTGCTCAGCCTGTTCCGGCTGGGCTGGAAGCTGACCCACAGATCGCCGCCCGCGCCCGAGGGTCAGCCGAAGTGGGAGAAGATCGCCTCGCAGGTGGTGCATGTCGGCTTCTACGTGATCATGATCGGCCTGCCGCTTACGGGTTGGATCATGGTCTCGGCCAGCCGCACGCCGATCCCCACCTTGCTCTACGGGACGATCCCGTGGCCGCACCTGCCGCTGATCCCCGAGCTGGCGGCCGGGGCCAAGCAGGCCTGGCGCGACTTCGGCGACCTGGGCCACGGCGTGCTGGTCAAGACCACCTACCTACTGCTGGCCCTGCACCTGGGCGCGGTGGCCAAGCACCAGATTCTCGATAAGGACGCAGTGCTGGGTCACATGGCCCCCGGCGCCAAGCCCGGCTGGAAAGAGCCCCGCGCCTGGCTGGCTGCGGCTGGCCTCATCGCGGTGATCGCCGCCGGCTATCTCTACACCCCCGCCGTCAAGGCCAAGCCGGTCGCGCCCGCGCCGATCGAGGAGCCGGTCGAACCCGAGGCCCCGGCGACCGTGACGCCCGGCGCCCCGACCGCCGAGGCCGCGCCGACGACCGAAGCCGCTGCGCCCGTCGAGGAATCCTCGCTGAAGGACCCCGTCGCCTGGACCGTCCAGAAGGGCGGCGTGCTGGCCTTCACCGCCGACTGGTCGGGCAGCGCCATCGAGGGGCGCTTCACCCGCTGGACCGCCGACATACTGTTCTCGCCGGAAGCCCTGGACCGTTCGAAGCTGACCGTCGCCATCGACATGGCTTCGGCCGCGACCGGCGACGACCAACGCGACCAGAGCCTGCCCAGCGGCGACTTCTTCGACACCGCCGCCCATCCCAAGGCCACCTTCACTGCCACCAAGTTCCGCAAGACCGGCGAAGGCCGCTTCGTCGCCGACGGGACCCTGGACCTGCGCGGGGCCAAAAAGCCGCTCAGCCTGCCGTTCAGCCTGAAGATCGACGGCGACACGGCCACCGCGCGGGGTGTAACCAGCCTCGACCGGACCGCGTTCGGGGTTGGACAGGGCGAATGGGCGTCGACGGATCAAATCGCAGCCAAGGTGCAGGTCAGCTTCCAGCTGACCGCCAAGCGGAAATAGACGCCGCCGCCCGCGCCCTGCGCGCGGGGGGGCTCGT
>CAZRPD010000176.1:0-10820 GCA_964601775.1 uncultured Caulobacter sp.
AAGGCAGCACCCACGTTGCCCGCCAAGCCCAAGGCTGCGGCTGCGCCTAAGGCTGCGGCGGCACCGAAGGCGACAGCGCCCTCCAAGGCGCCCGCCAAGCCCGCCGCGAAGCCGGCTCCCGCGCCCAAGGCGGCGGCCGTGAAGGCCCCGGCCAAGCCGGAGGCCGCCGCTGCGCCCAAGGCCGCGGCCGCGGCGCCGAAGCCGGCCGCTCCGAAGGCGGCGCCCGCTGCCAAGGCTCCCGCAGCCAAGGCCGCCCCGGCCAAGAAGCCTGCGACAAAGACGACCGCCAAAACCTCGCCCAAGTCGGAATAGAGGGTATAGGCTGTCCCCGTCGGCGCTTCGCCGGCGGGGGTCAGTTCAAGGGCGTTCATGCGCGCACCGGTCATCATGGTCCACGGCGCGTTCTGCGGCGGCTGGACTTTCGACGCTTTCCGTCAGCCGTTCGAGGCCGCGGGCCATCGCGTGATCACGCCCGACCTGGTCGGCCATGACGGCGTCCAGGCCGTCGCCGGCGTTTCGATGAGCGACTACGCCCGCCAGATCGCGCAACTGGTCCGCGCCTGCGAGACGCCGCCGATCCTGGTCGGCCACTCGCTGGGCGGTCTGGTCGCACAGATGGCCGCCAGCCGCGCCAAGATCTCCAAGCTGATCCTGCTGGCCCCGTCAGCGCCCTGGGGCGTGTCGGGCGCGAGCCTGGAGGAGGCGGTTTCGGCCGTCAGCCTCTACAGCCTCGGCCCGTACTGGATGCAGGCCATCGCCCCGGACTACGGCGTCGTGCGCCGCTACAGCGTCGACAAGCTGCAGCGCCCCGAGCGCAAGGCGATCTTCGCGCGCATGACGGCTGAAAGCGGCCGTGCGCTGTGGGAGACGCTGAACTGGTGGCTGGACCCGTTCATGACCACCTCGGTGTCCTCGCCCGGCTGTCCGGTGCTGGCGATCGCCGGCGGCCAGGACGTCATCCATCCGCCCGCCACGGTCCGCCAGACGGCCGCGCGCCTGGGCGGCTCGGTCGAGGTCTTCCCGGAGATGAGCCATTGGCTGCCGGGCGAGCCGGGCTGGGAGGCGGTGGCCGCCCGCTGCCTGGCGTTCATCGACGCCGAAGGTCGCGTAGCGGCCTAGAACGCCGTCTACGGCGCGCTGAACACCTTCAGCCCCAGGATCCCGCTCACGATCAGGGCCAGGCACACCAGGCGCGCGGCCGTGGCCGGCTCCTTGAACAGCACGATGCCGACGATGGCCGTGCCCACGGCGCCCACCCCGGTCCAAACGGCGTAAGCCGTGCCCAGCGGCAAAGTCTTCACCGCCCAGCCCAGCAGGCCCATGGACAGCACCAGGCTGATCCCGGTCAGCACCGTGGGGACGAGCTTGGTGAAGCCCTCGGTGTATTTCAGGCCTACGGCCCAGCCGATCTCGAACAGTCCGGCGATGAAGAGAATGATCCAGGCCACGACGAGCCCCTTTCCTGAAAAAAGGTGGGGTCGTCCCCGGGGTAACGGCAGTTGCGCACAAAGCAAAAGGCGCGGGGGTCGTCCCCCGCGCCTCGCCTAGATAGATTCACCAGTTAGTCGGATCAACCGGCTCTTTGCTGGCGCGCGATGGCCGCCGAAACCGGCGACCACTTTCGGCTATCGCGCTTAGCGGCTGCTCGTGCTGTACAGGATCTGAGCGCGTTCGAAGTTCTTGCCGACCGAGGTCTCGTCCAGCTTCTTCAGGCGCATGTAGACCAGACCCGCGTGGCCGCCGGCCCAGGCGTCGTCCCACGACACGGTCAGACGGCGGAAGTCGCTGCCGACGGTCTGGTCGTTGCGGATCAGGCGCAGCTGCGGGCTGTTTTCCCAGGTCGCCCAGTCGTGCAGGGCGTCAGCCAGGGCCTGGGCCTGGGCTTCGCCTTGCGCGTAGTCGATGGTGACCGTGCAGACGTTCTTGTTCGAGCCCGGATTGTCGAGCGTGATGTTGTACGGCTTCTCGAGCGCGAGGACCCACTGCTCCTTCTTCTTCTTCAGGCCGACTTCCTTGACCAGGGCGGCGAAGTCGCCACCGGCGACCGACGGCTTGCAGATGCGGTCCAGGACGTCGAGCAGGCGAAGCGACAGCGGGTCGGTGGTGCGCGGACCGCGGACCGGCGCGGTGTATTCGGGCTGGGCCGGGGCCTCGCCCGCGGCGGGCGCGGCGACGGCCGGCGCGGCCTGGTCGGCGGGAGCGGCTTGAGCAGCAGGGGCGGCGGCGGGCGCGGCGGTCTGCTCTTGAGCAACGGCGGTGGTCGAGACCGCGCCGAAGGCGATCAGGCTGGCGAGCGCAAGGCGCATAGGCTGGATATCCCCAAGTAGACAGAGGTCGGCATTAAAACCGACGAGCGGTCCCTCGCAACCCTTATGGCGACAGATTGGGGCGGAGATTGGGTCACAAGTGTAATTTTTTGCCTTCCAGGCGCGAACCATGACGCTTGAGTGACAAAAAACGCCTCCGCGCCATGATCAACGGTCGGCCGAGAAAGGGGGCACACGAACGAAAACACCCCCGATCCTCTCGGACCGGGGGTGTTTCGAAAGCTGTCTGGAAGAGGCGCTTAGGCCGCTTCGACGGCGTGCTCGGCCAGGATGGTCAGGCCGTCGGGGCCGACATCGGCGAAACCGCCCTGGATGTCGAACACCTTGGTCGTCGCGCCGTCCTTCACGGTCACCTTGCCTTCGCGCAGGGTGGTCATGAACGGGGCGTGGCCGGCCAGGACGCCAAAGTCGCCTTCCGAACCCGGAGCCTGGACGAGGTCCACGTCGCCGGAGAACAGTTCGCGCTCGGGGGCGACCAGGGAAAAGTGCAGCTTGGCCATCAGTTGAAGGTCTCCTCGACGTCGCCCAGGGCGGCTTCGATGTCTTCGTCGGTCTGGATCTCGGTCCCGCAGAACGGGCAGAAGTGGATCGTGGCCAGCAGCACGCCGGTCTCGCCCTCTTCTTCCCGCTCGCCGAGGTTCAGCAGAATCAGACCGCTGTCGTGCTCGATGAGGCTGGCGGTCGGGTCCGGAGACACGGCTTCCGCCAGCTCTTCACAGCAGAATTGGCCCAGATCGGCGTCTTCGGTCATTAGGCTTCAGCCGCCATCTTTTCGGCCTTGGCCACGACTTCTTCGATCGCGCCGACCATGTAGAACGCGCCTTCCGGCAGGTGGTCGTACTCGCCGTTCACGATGCCCTTGAACGAGCGGATCGTGTCCTTCAGCTGGACGAAGGCGCCCGGCGTGTTGGTGAACTGCTCGGCGACGTGGAACGGCTGGCTCAGGAAGCGCGAGATCTTGCGGGCGCGCGAGACGACCAGCTTGTCCTCTTCCGACAGCTCGTCCATGCCCAGGATGGCGATGATGTCCTTCAGGGCCTTGTACTGCTGCAGGACTTCCTGGACCGAACGCGCGACGTTGTAGTGCTCTTCGCCGATGACCAGGGGGTCCATGATCCGCGAGGTCGAGTCCAGCGGGTCCACGGCCGGGAAGATGGCCTGGGCCGCGATGTCACGCGACAGAACGGTGGTGGCGTCCAAGTGGGCGAACGAGGCGGCGGGCGCCGGGTCGGTCAGGTCGTCGGCGGGCACGTAGATGGCCTGGACCGAGGTGATCGAACCCTTGTTCGTCGAGGTGATGCGCTCCTGCAGGTTGCCCATCTCGGTGGCCAGGGTGGGCTGATAGCCCACGGCCGAGGGGATGCGGCCCAGCAGAGCCGACACTTCGGCGCCGGCTTGGGTGAAGCGGAAGATGTTGTCGACGAACAGCAGCACGTCCTTGCCTTCTTCGTCGCGGAAGTATTCCGCGATCGACAGGCCGGTCAGGGCGACGCGGGCGCGGGCGCCCGGGGGTTCGTTCATCTGGCCGTAGACCAGGGCGCAGCGCGAGCCTTCGGTCGAGCCGTTGTTGGCCTTCGGGTCGGTGTTGACGTTCGACTCGATCATCTCGTGATACAGGTCGTTGCCTTCGCGGGTGCGCTCACCCACGCCGGCCAGAACCGAGTAACCGCCGTAAGCCTTGGCGATGTTGTTGATCAGTTCCTGCATCGTCACGGTCTTGCCGACGCCGGCGCCGCCGAACAGGCCGATCTTGCCGCCCTTGGTGTAGGGGCACATCAGGTCGATGACCTTGATGCCCGTGACCAGCACTTCAGCGGTGTTGGTCTGCTCGGCGAAGGTCGGAGCGTCGCGGTGGATCGTGCGCGAGATGTCCGACTTGATCGGGCCCTGCTCGTCGATCGGCTCGCCGATGACGTTCATGATGCGGCCCAGCGTGCCCGGACCGACCGGAACGCGGATCGGCTCGCCGGTGTCGCGCACCGGCTGGCCGCGAACCAGACCTTCGGTGGCGTCCATGGCGATGGCGCGGACGGTGTTCTGGCCCAGGTGCTGGGCGACTTCGAACACCAGGCGCTGGCCGGTGGCGGTGTTGGTCGTCTCGACGGCGTTCAGGATCGCCGGCAGGTCGCCGGTGAACTCGATGTCGACGACGGCGCCGATGATCTGCACCAGGCGACCGGTCGCGCCATCCAGCGAGACGGCGGCGTTGGTCGGCGCGGCGGCCTTGGGCGCAGCGGGCTTCTTGGCGGCGGGGGCCTTGGGCGCGGCGGCGGCGGTCGTGGCGGCAGCCTTCGGAGCAGCAGCGGCCTTGGGGGCGGCGGGCTTCTTGGCGGCGGCGGCGGCCGGCTTTTCAGCGGGGGTCTTGGCCATGGCGTGCGGGTCTTTCGATCTCTGCGTGCTTGTGTCGTTAGGCTAGATCAGACGGCTTCTGCGCCGGAGATGATCTCGATCAGCTCTTTGGTGATCTGGGCCTGGCGGGAACGGTTGTACTCGAGGGTGTAGCGCTTGATCATGTCGCCCGCGTTGCGCGTGGCGTTGTCCATGGCGGTCATCTGGCTGGCGTAGAAGCCAGCGGTGTTGTCCAGCAGGGCCGACAGGATCTGAACCGTCAGGTTGCGCGGCAGCAGCGTCTCGAGGATGGCCTCTTCCGAGGGCTCGTACTCGTAGACCGCCGTCGGACCGGTCGGGGCGTCGACGCCCTCGACGGTCGCCGGGATCAGCTGCAGCGCGGTCGGGGTCTGGGTGACCACCGACTTGAACCGGGCGTAGAACAGCGTGACCACGTCGATGTCGCCGGCCTCATAGAGGCGCGTGACGACGTCGGCGATCGGCTGGGCGACCGACAGGGTGAACTGGCGATAGGCCGACAGGTCGAAATTCTCGACGATGCGGTCGGCGTACAGGCGGCGCAGCTGGGCGGTCGCCTTCTTGCCGACGCAGACGATCTTCACGTCCTTGCCTTCGCGGATCAGCGTGTCGATCCGTTCGCGCGCGGCGCGGACGATCGACGAGGTGAAGCCACCCGCCAGACCGCGATCGGCTGCAGCGACGACGATCAGGTGACGATCGTCGCGGCCCGTGCCGGTCAGCAGGGCCGGAGCCCCGTCGCCGGACACGCCGGCCGCCAGGTTGGCGATCACCGAAGCCAGGCGCCGAGCGTACGGACGAGCGGCCTCGGCCGCGTCCTGGCTCCGGCGCAGCTTGGCCGCCGCCACCATCTGCATCGCTTTCGTGATCTTCTGCGTCGCCTTGACGCTCGAGATCCGATTGCGCATTTCCTTCAAACTGGCCATTCGGCGCTACTCTCTCCGAGCGGTTCCGAGGGCTTAGGCGAAGGTCGACGAGAAGCTGTCGAGCGCGCTCTTCAGCGTCGCTTCCAGATCCTTGTCGAGGGCCTTCTTGGTGCGGATGCCGTCCAGCAGATCCTTGTGCTGGCTGTGCAGACGGGCCAGGAACTCGCTCTCGAACCGGCGAACCGACGAGGTCGGGATCTTGTCCAGATAGCCGCGCGTGCCGGCGTAGATCACGCAGACCTGCTCTTCGACCGACTGCGGCGCGTATTGCGGCTGCTTCAGCAGCTCGGTCAGGCGCTCGCCGCGGGCCAGCAGCTTCTGGGTCGAGGCGTCCAGGTCCGAGCCGAACTTGGCGAAGGCGGCCAGTTCGCGATACTGGGCCAGCTCGCCCTTAATCGGACCGGCGACTTGCTTCATCGCCTTGATCTGGGCCGACGAACCGACGCGCGACACCGAGATGCCGACGTTCACGGCCGGGCGGATGCCCTGGTTGAACAGGTCGGTTTCCAGGAAGATCTGGCCGTCGGTGATCGAGATCACGTTGGTCGGGATATAGGCCGACACGTCGTTGGCTTGGGTTTCGATGATCGGCAGCGCCGTCAGCGAGCCCGAACCGTTGTCTTCGTTCAGCTTCGCGGCGCGTTCCAGCAGGCGCGAGTGCAGATAGAACACGTCACCCGGATAGGCTTCGCGGCCCGGCGGGCGGCGCAGCAGCAGCGACATCTGGCGGTAGGCGACGGCTTGCTTGGAAAGGTCGTCATAGACGATCAGGCCGTGCAGGCCGTTGTCGCGGAACCACTCGCCCATGGCGCAGCCCGAGAACGGCGCGATGTATTGCAGCGGGGCCGGCTCCGAAGCCGAGGCGACGACGACGATCGTGTATTCCAGCGCGCCGTGCTCTTCGAGCGTCTTGACGATCTGGGCGACGGTCGAACGCTTCTGGCCGATGGCGACGTAGACGCAGTAGAGCTTGGCGCTCTCGTCCTTGCCGGCGTTGGCGGCCTTCTGGTTCAGGATGGTGTCGATGGCGACGGCGGTCTTGCCGGTCTGACGGTCACCGATGATCAGTTCGCGCTGGCCGCGGCCGACGGGGATCAGGGTGTCGATCGACTTCAGGCCGGTCTGCACGGGCTCGTGCACCGACTTGCGCGGGATGATGCCCGGGGCCTTGACGTCGACGCGGCGACGCTCGGTGTACTGGATCGAACCCTTGCCGTCGATCGGCTCGCCCAGCGGGTTGACGACGCGGCCCAGCAGGCCCTTGCCGACCGGCACGTCGACGATCTCGCCCAGGCGGCGGACTTCGTCGCCTTCCTTGATCTCGGCGTCGGCGCCGAAGATCACGGCGCCGACATTGTCGCGCTCGAGGTTCAGGGCCATGCCCTTCACGCCGGCCTTCGGGAATTCCAGCATTTCACCGGCTTGGACGTTGTCCAGGCCGTAGATGCGGGCGATGCCGTCACCGACGGACAGCACCTGGCCGACGTCCGAGACGGCGGCCTCTTCGCCGAAGTTGGCGATCTGCGACTTGAGGATGGCCGAAATCTCGGCGGCGCGGATGTCCATGATCTTCTGGGCTCTCTGCGATCTGTTTTTTAAGGCGCGCTTAAGCGCGCTTGAGGGCGAATTTCAGGGAATCGAGCTTCGAGCGGAGCGAAGCATCGAAAAGACGCGAACCGACGCGCACCTTCAGACCGCCCAGCAGGGACGGATCGACGCGCGTGGAAACTTCAGGGGTCTTGCCCAGGGCCTGAGCGAGGGCGGCTTGTACGCCCTTCAGCTGGGCGGGCGAGAGGGCGACAGCCGAGGTGACCTCGGCGGTGACGACGCCGCGGTGCTTGGCCGACAGCGCGCTGAAGGCCGAGACGGCGCCCAGCAAGTCGCCGGCGCGGCCGTTGGCGGCCACCAGGCCCAGGAACTTGACGGTCAGCGGCTGGAAGCCGGCCTTGGTCGCCACGGCGGTCAGGCCCTTGCCCTTGTCCTCGGCCGAAAACGCCGGCGAGGTGATCAGGCGGCGCAGGTCGGCGCTGTCGGCCGCCATGGCCTTCAGGCTCTTCAGATCGGCCTCGACCTTTTGCAGGGAGCCGTTCTCGATCGTCAATTCGAACAGGGATTGCGCGTAACGCTGACCCGCATCCGTCGCCTTGGTTTCGTCCGCCACTTGTTATCCGCCCGGTGCGTTGCAATGGCCGCCGACAAGAAGTTCAACTCCTGTCGCGGCTTAAGAGCTTGAGCGCGCTTGTAAAAAGCACATGGACGGCCGGCGCTCTCGCACCGCCCCGTCCGAAGCCGCGCGCCTGATAACACGGGCCTTTCGCAGTCGCAACTAAGCCTGCGTGTTCAGGCCCCGGCGCGACGGAACACGGCCGAAGCCGAAGCGGCCAGGCCGCCGTCGGCCCGGCGCAGCTCGCCTTGGGCGAAGACGAGACTGCGCGTGGCCCGTTCGATCCAGGCCCTGGGCTCCAGTCCGGCCTCATCAGACGGCGGACCATAGTCGACGGTCATCGACGCCAGGGCCGTCCCCTCGCCCGCGGCTTGCCGCAGCACGGATTCCAACTGGGAAGATAGAGTGACGGCCATACGCTTCAGCTAGTCCCTGGTTTGGAAAAGAAAAGAGGCGACGGACAAAATCCGTCGCCTCATGAAGTCGAATGCTCGAGGAAACAGCCAGACGGGACCGAGCAAGTTCAGTCCCTAAGCGCCTGGGTACAGGGTAGAACGGTACGTATTTCTACTTAGCGGCCCATTCCTACTTGGCCGCGAGGGCCGAGGCGCCCTTGGCCACGGCGTTGCAGCGGGTCAGGTCGTCGGCGTCCAGCGACTTGGTCTCGCCGCCGAAGGCCGAGACACGGCCCACTTCCTTGGCCAGCGCCTTACAGGCGACGGCGGTGAGCGCCCGCGACGGGGCCTGGGTCGAGACGCACTCGACGCCCTCGCAGACGAAGACGGCGCCGCCGGCCACGACCTTGGTCTTGGCGGCGACCGGCGCGTCCAGGGCGACGGCGATGCGGCCGTCGGCAAAGGCCGGCGCGGCGAACAGGGAGACGGATACGGCGGCGACGGCCGCCAGGGTGCGGAGCTTCATCGAGGAGCCCTCCAGCATGTTGGGGAAGTTGCGGTCAGATCTTTGATCGGGCGAGACGCGGTACTTAAAGAGATACGCAGACTGGCCGCTCGGAGCCGGGGATGACGACGCTGGTATCCCCACCAGTGCTTCGGATCCGAACTAAGCATCGCTTAGATATCAGCGATAAGGAATATCGCAAGCGGAATTTTTGCGGGGCGTCAAATTCGCCCAAAGCACCCTGCGCTTCCAGACCGCAAGATCGGTCGAGCGCGCGACAGCGCCGAGCGCCAGTCTAGGATCGCCACAGCGGATGAGGATCATGACGGCGCTCGACCACTACCATGCCCGGATGCGACGGGTGCTGGATCACATCGACCGGCATCTGGACGACGATCTGGATCTGGACGCGGTCAGCAGCGTCGCGGCGTTCTCGAAGTTCCATTTCCATCGGCAGTTCAAGGCGACCTTCGGCGTGTCCCTGCATCGCTACGTCCAGCTGGCCCGCCTGCGGCAGGCCTCCAAACGGCTGGCCGATACGCGAGGACAGAGCATCACCCAGATCGCCCTGGACGCCGGCTACGAGACGCCCGACGCCTTCGCCCGCGCCTTTCGCCAAAGGCTGGGACAGTCGCCGTCCAGCTTCCGCAAGGCCCCCGACTGGGGGCCGTGGCTCCAGGCCTTCGGGCCGCTCGACACAGCCAGGAGCAAGATCATGCAGACGACCTTCACCCCCGACCAGGTGACCCTTCGCGACGTGGCGCCGACCCGCGTGGCGATCCTCGAGCACCACGGCGATGCCCGGACCCTCGACGCCTCGGTCCAGCGGTTCATCGCCTGGCGCAAGGCGGCCGGGCTTCCGCCGCGGACCAACCCGACCTTCAATGTCTGGCATTCCGAGGCGAGCCCCGCCGATCCCGCCGACTACCGCATGGACCTGTGCGTCGGCGTCGCGGAGCACCAGCAGGTCGACCGGGCCGAGGAGACGATCAAGCTTGGCGAAATCCCCGGCGGGCGGTGCGCGGTGCTGCGCGTGACCGGCGACACCCGCAATCTGGAGCCCGCCGCGCTCTATCTCTACCGCGACTGGCTGCCGGCCAGCGGCGAGGAGATGCGCGACTTCCCCATCTATTGTCAGCGCTTCTTCCTGGATCAGCCGGAGCAGGGCGCGGCGGCGGAGCTGTTCCTGCCGCTGAAGTGAGGTTCGGGGCCGCTCAGAGATCCAGGATCTTGTCGATCCGGCTCTCGGCCTTGGCGTGGATGGCGCGGTCCTGGACCATGCCCTCGGCGCGGGCGTAGCGGCCGTCCTTGCCGGCGCGGCGGCGGATACCCTCGGCGCTCAGCACCGGGGCCGCCGCCTTGGGATCGGTGAGGACGCCCAGCACGGCGGCGACGATGGCGCCGATCGCGGCGGCGGCCACGGGGACGATCATGTCGATCGGACCCTGGCCGAAGACGCCCTGCACACGTGCGACCAGCGCTTCGCGATTGGGCTGGCGCTCCATGACGTTGATCGCCCAGTAGGCCCCGCCCTCGACGACGCCGGCCAGGACGATCGCCACGATCACGCCGACGAGGCGCGGCCGGACGAACAGTCCGAGCGCGGCGCCGACGATCGCGAAGACGGCCACGGTGATCATGCTCCCAGCCTTGCGCCCGCTCTGGTCAAGACAGGGTTAAGCGCTCGTTCCCCAAGGGCACGATTGGCCGCGACGCGTCGTCGCGCTCTAATCACCGGAACGAACGAGAAAACTTCAGGGAGGCCCTGGGCATGGACTTCAATCCGCCGCCGGAACTGACCGCCTATCTCGCCGAGCTGGACGCCTTCATCGAGAAGGAGATCGCGCCGCTGCAGGCGCGCGACGACAACCAGCGCTTCTTCGACCACCGCCGCGAATGGGCCCGCACCGACTGGGACGCCGGCGGCCTGCCCAAGCACGAGTGGGAGGCCCTGCTGGGCCAAGCCCGCAAGCTGGCCGACCAGGCCGGCCACTACCGCTTCGCTCTCCCGAAAGAATATGGCGGCCAGGACGGCTCCAACCTGTGGATGGCGGTGATCCGCGAGCACCTGGCGGCCAAGGGCCTCGGTTTGTTCAACGACCTGCCGCACCAGCACCCGATCGGCCGCAACAACCC
>CAZRPD010000177.1:0-10593 GCA_964601775.1 uncultured Caulobacter sp.
TCCCATCCTCACGGGCAAGAACAGCCTGGCGGAGCGGCAGTCGAACCGAAACGCACAACAAACCATACGGTCATCCGGGTTCGCCCGGCCGCTCCGTCGCCTCCCCATGACCTTCAGCGGGTTCCCGCGTGAAGCGGCGGACGCACATCCAATCCTCCCCCCAGCGGGGGAGGTGGCGCGAAGCGCCGGAGGGGGAAGTTCTGCTGAGCCTGCCGCTTCCCCCTCCGTCGCCTCTTCGAGCCGACACCTCCCCCGTCAGGGGGAGGATTTTCAGGAATCCGATCCGGCCTCTGTCGGCCCTACTTCCGCTCCACCTGGCTGACGTCCCGCACCGCGCCCTTGGCGGCGTTGGTGGTCATGGCGGCGTAGGCTCGGAGCGCCGGCGACACCTCGCGCTTGCGGTCCAGGGGCTTCCAGGCGTCCTTGCCGCGGGCTTCCTGGGCCGCGCGGCGTTCGGCCAGGATGGCGTCGGAGACTTCCAGCGTGATGCCGCGGCGGGGAATGTCGATCAGGATCGAGTCGCCGGTCTCCACGAGGGCGATCAGGCCGCCTTCGCCGGCTTCGGGCGAGACGTGGCCGATCGACAGGCCCGAGGTGCCGCCCGAGAAGCGGCCGTCGGTGATCAGGGCGCAGGCCGCACCCAGGCCCTTCGATTTCAGATAGGTGGTCGGGTACAGCATCTCCTGCATGCCCGGGCCGCCCTTGGGGCCTTCGTAGCGGATGACCACGACGTCGCCGGCCTTGACCTGGCCGCCCAGGATGCCGCTGACGGCGGTCTCCTGGCTCTCATAGACGCGCGCCGTGCCCTTGAAGGTCAGGATCGACTCGTCGACCCCGGCGGTCTTCACGATGCAGCCCTCGGGGGCCAGGTTGCCGAACAGAACGGCCAGGCCGCCGTCCTTGGAGAACGGGTGCTCGACCGAGCGGATGACGCCCTTCTCGCGGACCAGGTCCAGCTCTTCCCAGCGGGCGGCCTGGCTGAAGGCGATCTGGGTAGGCTTGCCGCCCGGCGCGGCGCTGAACAGCTCGCGAGCGGTCTGGCTGTTGGTGCGGCCGATGTCCCAGCGGGCCAGCGCTTCCGCCATCGTCGTGGCGTGGACGGTGGGCTGGGTGGCGTCGATCAGACCGCCGCGCTCCAGCTCTCCCAGGATGGCCATGACGCCGCCGGCGCGGTGGACGTCCTCCATGTGCACGTCGGCCTTGGCCGGCGCGACCTTCGACAGGCAGGGCACGCGGCGCGACAGGCGGTCGATGTCGGCCATGCCGAAGTCGACCCCGCCTTCGCTGGCGGCGGCCAAGAGGTGCAGCACGGTGTTGGTCGAGCCGCCCATGGCGATGTCCAGGCTCATGGCGTTCTCGAACGCGGCCCGGGTGGCGATGCCGCGCGGCAGGGCTGTGGCGTCTTCCTGAACGTACCAACGCTCGCACAAATCAACGACCAAGCGGCCGGCTTCCTTGAACAGGGCTTCGCGGTCGGCGTGGGTGGCCAGGACCGAACCGTTGCCGGGCAGCGACAGGCCCAGGGCTTCGGTCAGGCAGTTCATCGAGTTGGCGGTGAACATGCCCGAGCACGAGCCGCAGGTCGGGCAGGCGGCCTTCTCGATCGCGGCGACTTCCTCGTCGGTGTACTTGTCGTCGGCGGCCACGACCATGGCGTCGACCAGGTCCAGCGAGCGGATCGCGCCCTTGACCACGACCTTGCCGGCTTCCATCGGCCCGCCCGAGACGAAGACGACCGGGATGTTCAGGCGCATGGCGGCCATCAGCATGCCCGGCGTGATCTTGTCGCAGTTGGAGATGCAGACGATGGCGTCGGCGCAGTGGGCGTTGACCATGTACTCGACGCTGTCGGCGATCAGCTCGCGGCTGGGCAGGGAGTACAGCATCCCGCCGTGGCCCATGGCGATGCCGTCGTCGACCGCGATGGTGTTGAACTCCTTGGCCACGCCGCCGGCGGGCTCGATCTCGCGGGCGACCAGCTGGCCCAGGTCCTTCAGGTGCACGTGGCCCGGGACGAACTGGGTGAAGCTGTTGGCGACGGCGATGATCGGCTTGCCGAAGTCCTCGTCCTTCATGCCGGTGGCGCGCCAGAGGCCGCGGGCGCCGGCCATGTTGCGGCCGTGGGTGGAGGTGCGCGAGCGATAGGGAGGCATGTCGGTCAATCTCAATGTCGGCTGTGGGGTCTTTTACGCCAGGCGCTATCGATCGAAAAATATATTAGTGCGCGCCGATTAGGTCGTAGAACGACAGAATGGACGTTCGCCAGTTCCGCCATTTCGCCGCCGTCGCCCAGACCCTGCACTTCGGCAGGGCCGCCGAGCGGCTGCGCATGACCCAGCCGCCGCTCAGCCAGTCGATCCAGGCGCTGGAGAAGGAACTGGGCGCGCCGCTGTTCGTGCGCACCAAGCGCAGCGTGCGCCTGACCCCACTGGGCGAGCAGTGGCTGCCGCACGTGCTGGAGGCCCTGGCCGCCGTCGAGGCCCTGCCCGATACGGTGCGGCGCCTGCGCGACGGCCAGACGGGGTATCTGACCCTGTCGTTCGTCAGCACCGCCGACTACAGCGTGCTGCCGGACCTGGTGCGCCGCTATGCCGAGGCCTTTCCGGGCGTGGAGATCCGCCTGGTCGAGGCCACCAGCGACCTGCAGATCCCGGCCCTGGTCGCCGGCGAGCGCCATGCCGGCATCATCATTCCGCCGCCCGATCGCGAGCTGCCGTGGCCGCTGATCTATCGCCGCCTGGTGTCCGAACCGCTGGTCGCCGCCGCGCCGGCCGCCTGGATCGCCGATGGCCGGCTGCCGCTGCGCGAGGGCGTGCTGGCGCCGGAGGCCCTGCTGGATGCGCCGCTGGTGCTGTTCCCGCGCACCGTGGCGCCGGCCTTCCATGACCTGGTGACCGGCTATTTCGAGGCGCGGGGCCGGCCAGCCCGGATCGTTCAGGAGGCGATCCAGATGCAGACCATCATCAGTCTGGTCTCGGCCGGCCTGGGCGTGGCGTTGGTGCCGTCCTCGCTGCGTAACCTGGCGCGGGCCGGGGTGGCCTATGTCGATCTGGAGGATGCGCCGGTGCTGGAGACGGGGCTGGCTTGGCGGCGCGACGACGAGGCCCCGACCTTGCAGGGCTTGCTGCGGCTGGTCGAGGGCGAGGGTGTCACGGGGTGATCACGGCCTTGCCCACCACCTTGCGGTCGGCCAGCAGGTCGAAGGCCTCGCGCCAGTGGTCCAGCGAAAGTTCGGCGTGGACGTGGGGCCGGATCACGCCGTCGTCGGCCAGCCGCCAGACGGCTTCGGTGTTCTCGCGGCCCTTGTCCGGGAACTGACGACCGTATTCGCCGGCTCGCACGCCCATGACCGAGAAGCCCTTGATCAGCGGCATGTTGACCGAGACCGTCGGGATCCGCCCCGAGGTGAAGCCGATGACCAGCAGCCGCCCGTCGAAGGCGATGCAGCGGGTGCTCTCGTCGAAGACGTCACCGCCCACGGGGTCGTAGATCACGTCGGCCCCGCGGCCGCCGGTGATCTCTTTGACGCGTTCGCGGAAGCCGCCGATGACAGTGACCACGGCGTCGGGGGCGTAGAGCGCCTGGACCTGCGCCAGCTTGTCGTCGGAGGCCGAGGCCGCGATGACCCTGGCCCCCAAGGCCTTGGCCAGGTTGACGGCCGCGAGGCCGACGCCGCCGGCCGCGCCGTGGACCAGCACCCACTCGCCAGGCTCCAGCCGCGCGCGGCGGACCAGGGCGACATAGGCGGTGAGATAGGCTGCGCCATAGGCGGCGGCTTCCGCGAACGACAGCCGCGTGGGCTTGGGCTTCAGGCCGGCCGCGTCCAGCACCGCATATTCGGCGAACCCGCCCAGCCGCGCCCCGCCAACGACCGCGTCGCCGATTTGGAAGCCCGTGACGCCATCGCCCAGCGCCGCGATCTCGCCAGCCAGATCCAGGCCGGGCGTGAAGGGCAGGGGTGGCTTGAACTGGTACTCGCCGCGCGTCATCAGCAGGTCGGGGAAGTTGACGCTGGCCGCCCGCACCCGGACCAGCACTTGGCCCGCACCCGCGACCGGCGTGGCCACTTCGCGGACCGCGCAGCCGGCGAAGTCGGCCGCCAGGTCCTCGACGACGAGGGCGCGCATCAGGCGGCCCGCTTGTCGAACGTCTCCCGCACCAGCCCCGCGATCTCCCGGCACGCCCCGTCCGCCGCCGGGATGGCGCCCGTGAACGCCGTGAAGCCATGCGCCAGGCTGTCGTAGCAGCGATAGGCCACCGGCACGCCGGCCGCCTGCAGACGCTGGGCGTAGGCCTGGCCCTGGTCGACCAGCGGGTCGAAGCCGGCGGTGGCGACGACGGCCGGGGCCAGGCCCGCGAGGCTCTCGGTCTTGTCCGGCGACAGGCGCGGATCGGCCGGGTTGGCGTCGGGGCCCATATAGTGGCCCATGAACCAGTCCATGGTCGCCTTGGTCAGCGGATAGGCGTCGGCATAGGTGGTCATCGACGGCGTCTCGCTGGCCACGTCGACGGCGGGATAGATCAAGAGCTGCAGGGCCGGCCGCGGCTCGCCGGTGCGCTGCATCTCCTGGGCGATGATCGCCGCGAAATTGCCGCCCATGCTGTCGCCGCCGATGGCCGGGGCGACTGCCGCCGCGCCGAAGCGCGGAGCGTTGTCGCGCGCCCAGCGATAGGCGGCCAGCACGTCCTCCAGGCCGGCCGGGAACTTGTGGTCGGGGGCCAAGCGGTAGTCGACCGAGATCACCGCCGTGCGGGCGATCCGCGCCAGGATCGAACAGAAGGCGTGGCAGGTTTCCAGGTCCCCGATCACCCCGCCGCCCATGTGGGCGTAGACGATCAGCGGCGCGCCCGAGTCCTGGTTCTCCGGCCGATAGGCGCGGCAGGGAACGGGACCGTTCGGGCCCTCGATCGACAGGCTTTCGGTGCGGACGCCCGGCTCCAGCGGACCCTGGACGGCGGCCAGGCCCTTGGCGCTGCCGGCCACCGCCTCGGCCGGCGACACGCTGCTCATCGGCGGCATCTTCTTGGCCGCGTGAGCGAAGAACTGGAAGCGCGGGTCCAGGGTGCGGCCGCCGCGATAGACGACCCCGCCGCCGGACATGGCCCGCAGCACCGGGCTGGGCAGCGACAGGATCAGCTTCAGAATGGTCTTCTGGGCGGCGTCCGAGGCCATGTTTCTTCCCTTGTCGTTCTTATAGTTTTGGCAGCGCGGGCAACCCGCCCAGGATCAGCTTGGCGGCGAAGTCGGCCGCGCCTTCGGTGTCGACGGGCCGGCGGTCCAGCATCTTGTCGCCGATCTCGCGGGCCACGGCGATGCAGGCCGAGGTCAGGTAGTCCAGATCGACCTTGGGCGCGTGATCGTGCTCCAGCACCTTGGCGAAGGCCTCGCGGACCTCGTCGAACACGGCGGCCATCTCGGGGGTGGCGCGGGCGTGGGGGATCTGCTCGCCGGCCGGGCGGTTGATGCGCCAGCTCTCCTGCTCGGTGGCCACGAAGTTGAAATAGGCCAGGATCGCGCCGCGCAGGAAGCTTTCGAAGTCGCTGGCCTTCTCGGACTCGGCGCGCAGCAGGGGCCGGAAGCGCCGGGCGCCGTCGTCGGCCAAGGCGTCGAACACCTCCTCCTTGGACTTGTAGTAGTTGTAGAAGGTGCCCGAGGCCAAACCCGTGCGGCGGATGATGTCGCGCACCGTGGCGGCGTCGTAGCCCAGCTCGCCGAACACCTCGCGCGCCGCGTCCAGGATCGCCTGGCGATTGGCGGTCTTGGTCCGCTCCCGCTTGCCCGGCCGCTGGTCGACATGGGGCTTGGGGAAATAGGCGATGTTCGACATGGACGGCGACTCGAAGACGGGGCCTTCATGACGCCCCGTCACGATCACAGCCTTACTCTGCGGCAAGAGGCAAGACCTTCGCGGCTCTGGCGGGAATCGGCAGGGGATTTCCTTGCGCCTTGGCCCGCTTGGTTCCGCGCTTCAGCTCCTTGCGCAGGTCGAACGCGTACTCCCCGCAGTTGATCTGGATCGTGTGCCGGGCAGAGGCGACATAATGCGACTTCACCGCCTGGTGCATTTCATCGCGCTCACGGGCCATGGTCGCCGGCTCGGGCAGGGCGTAGCGGCCGGTCAGATAGGCGGCGATCAGCTTCGACTGCTCCTCGGCGATCGGCATCATGGCGCACAGCGGCTGGACCAGAGCGACCATGAACAGGTTGTCGAAGCGCGGATCGACCATCCGCTTCCACAGGGCGATGTCGTTGTCCGGAGCGTCGATCGTCAGCTTGTCGAAGAACGGGAAGGTGATCTTGTAGCCGGTGCACCAGATCACCGCGTCGGCCTCGACCGACGTGCCGTCCTTGAAGAACACTTGGCGGCCGTCGAACCGCTCGATGTCGGGCTTGATGGTCACGTCGCCCGAGCCGATGCGGTTGTAGAGCTCGTGGCTGATGGCCGGGTGCGAGGCCCCGAAGTCGTGGTCGGGCTTGGGCAAGCCGTGATCTTCGGGCCGGCCATGCACGGCGGCGATCTTGTTCTCCAAAATCCTGGCCGACCACTTGCCCGGCAGGATGCGCGACAGCAGCGGCGGGTCCTGGCTGGGGTGGTTGTTGAAGAAGTCCAGAACCGCATTGCCGAAATAGCGCGGCACCACCCAATAGCCCCGGCGCACCGACAGATAGACGTCGTCGGCGTTCTCCTTGCGACCCAGCTCGCAGGCCAGGTCCAGGGCCGAATTGCCAAAGCCGACGATGACGATCTTCTTGCCGCGCAGGTCTTGGGGCGAGGCGGGGTCGATATAATAGTGGCTGTGCATCTCCAGCCCGTCGAACCGGCCGGGCGGCTTGGGATCGGGCCAGCGCGGATCCCAGTGGTGGCCATTGGCGACGCACAGGACGTCGTAGAGCCGCTTCTCACCGGTCTCCAGCGTGATCTCCCAGATCCCGTCGTCGCGGCGCTTGGCCCAGGTCACCGCGCACTGGAAGGTGATGCGGTCGCGGAAACCGAAGTGATCGACATAACTGTCGAAGTAGGTCGCGATCTGGCTGTGGTGCGGATAGTCCGGATAGTCGGCCGGCATCGGAAAGTCCGAATAGGCCATCTTGTCCCGGCTGGTGTTGATGTGCAGCGAGCGATAGGCGCTGCTCATGCCGTTGCGGTTCTGGAACACCCAGTTGCCGCCGATGCGGTCCGAGGCCTCGAAGCAGTCGAACGGTATGCCCGCCGCGTGCAGCTGCTTGCAGGTCGCGATCCCCGACGAGCCCGCGCCGATGACGCAGACGCGGGGCAGGGCGAAGGCGGCGGAGCCGTCAGCCATCGAGCTTCCTCCCGTCGCCCGGTTGAGGTGGGCGACTTATCGTTGTTCAGGAAGGATGCGCTCGTGGCTGGGCAGGTCAATGTTTACGCGAGGGGAAGTCAGACCTTGATCGGCTGCTCGATCTCGTAGACTGCCTCCAGCACCGCCTCGAACTTGGTGCGGAACAGCTCCTGGGCGTCCTGGAGGCCCTGGTTGTAGTAGTGCGGTCCCAGAGTCTCGCTGATGAAGTCGAGCAGGAACTCGGCATCGAAACCCTTCACCTCGAGGTCGAGCTCGGTCCGCAGGTAGTCGGACAGCGCGCCCGACAGCTTGGTGCGGGTGGGCTTGTCGAAGGTGATCTTGGGCATGGGGGCTCCTTTGGCGGAGACCTACCGCACTTGCCCCCTCCGCGCCTACGGCGCTCCTCCCCCGGAGGGGGAAGACGACGATCCGTCTGCCCCATCCGGGGGCGGACGACCTCGCGCAGCGAGGTCAGGTGGGGGCCAGCTGCGGTTGGGATTGGAGCGCCGCCCGCGCCGCCACCGGCAATTTCCCGCCCTGGCTCCGCGCCCGCGCCTCGCCCTTGGTGATCTCCTTCTTCAGGTCGGCGCAGTAGACGTTGAAGTCGACCTGGATCGTATGTCGCGCCGAGTCGTAGAACTGCCCGATGTGGCGCTCTTCGTCCTTCTCCATGATACGCACCATCTCGGCCTCCGCCGGCGGCGCGTACTGTCCCGCCAGATAGGCCGCCGCCAGCTTGGCCTGCTGCTCGGCGAAGTTCACCAAGGTCGGCAGCGGCTGGGCCAGGCCCATGAAGAACAGGTTGCCCACGCCCGGCTTCATCATCCGCTTGAACAGCGGGAAGCGGTGGTCCGCGTCCGGCTTCAGCTCGGCCTCGTCGAAGAACGGGAAGGTGATCTTGTAGCCGGTGGCGAAGACGATGGCGTCGACCTCTTCCACGCTGTCGTCGGCGAAGCGCACCCGCTTGCCTTCCAGCGCCTTGATCGCCGGCTTGAACTTGATATCGCCGCAGCCGGCGCGGGTCAGGAACTCGCCCGAGACCGACGGGTGGGCCTCCAGCGGCTCGTGGTCGGGCTTGGGCAGGCCGTAATCCTCCATCCGGCAGATGGTCTTCTTGATCACCGAGCGGGCCAGGGACAGGCCCAGCTTGCGCGGCATCCAGGACGGCATGGCGCTTTTGTCGGCCGGCTTGCCGTTCATGTACTTCGGGAACACCCAGACCCCGCGCCGGGCCGAGACCCAGAGGTTCTTGGCGATCGGCCGCTGGGAAAGCTCGCTGGCGATGTCCATGGCCGAATTGCCCATGCCGACGACCACGACGTTCTTGCCGCGCATGTCGACCGGCTCGAACGGATCGCAATAGGCATGAGCGTGGAAGGCCGGGCCGTCGAACTCGCCCGGATATTCGGGGATGCGCGGATCCCAGTGGTGGCCGTTGCAGACGAACAAGACGTCATAGAGCCGGGTCTCGCCGGTCGACAGCGTCACCGCCCACAGGCCGTCCTCGGTGCGTGCGGCGCGCTCGACCCGGGTGTTGAAGGTGATGGTCGGCCTCAGGCCGAAGTGGTCGACGTAATCCTTGAAGTACTGGTGCAGTTGGGCGTGGTGCGGGAAGTCGGGCCAGCCAGCCGGTACGGGAAAGTCCTCGAAGGCCAGCCGCCACTTCGAGGTATCGATGTGCAGGCTCTCGTAGCAGGCCGACAGGCCGTTGGGGTTCTTGTAGTACCAGTTGCCGCCGATCTCGTCGGACATCTCGAAGCAGTCATAGGGGACGCCGTAGTCCTTCAGCCGCTTGATGGTGGTGAAGCCGCTGCAGCCCGCGCCGATGACGCACGCCTTCGGAAGTTTGCCCGTGGGAGCCTGGGACGCCATTCCACCCTCCTGACTTATCGTTGTTCAGGTGAGCGTATCAGCGTTCTGCCAGCCGGCAAGCGGACCTTGGGGAAGGTTGGGGGAGCCTCTAGCGGCCGCCGAAGCGCGGCGCGACGTAGGAGGCCGAGCAGCTGGAATTGCACTGCGCCCAGCGGCTGGAGCAGCCGTCGTCGTCGCCGGTGGCGTTGCAGAAATAGAGCGTCCGCGAGCAGGTGGCCTTGCATTGGGCGGCGTCGCCATAAGGCCGACCGGCGGCCAGCGGGATGGGCGGCGGCAGCACGGCTGCGCCGCTGTCCAGCGGGCTCTGCATCGGCGCCAGGGGCGAGGCGGCGGGCTTGGGCGCAGGCTTGGGCGGCACGGACTGGGCCAGGGACGGACCCGCGCAGGCAAGGAGCAGCAAGGCGAAGAGAGCGCGGCGCATGATCCGCAGACTAACCGGCCGGAATGAAGGGGCGGTTAACCATGTTTGACCGCTTCAGACCTCCGCCTCCAACGCGTCGAAGGCCTCGTTCAACAGGACTGCGATCGGCCGCTGGCCCTCCTCGCGGTTGAAGGTTTCCAGCGACACGCGCAGGGCGCCGATCGACATCATCGCCACCAGCCGCAAGGCCGTCTCGCGCTCGGGCTGGGGCCAGCGATCGCGAAGAGCGGCGAACAGCGTGGCTTCGTGCTGGACATAGCTGGCCTGCTTGCGGGCCATCACCGTTTCGCTGGAGCGCATCAGGCGGTCCAGGACCAGCATCTCGGCAGGATCGTAGGTCCCGCTGATGCGGAGCATGGCGTCGCGGACGGCGCGGATCGGCCGCTCCGCGGCCGGCTCTTGGGCCAAGGCGGCGGCCAGCATGTCGCCCAGTCCGCCCTGCATGGCCAGCAGGATCTCGTCCTTGGATTTGAAATAATAGAAGAACGTCCGCCGCGAGATGCCCGCCTCGGCGGCGATGGCGTCCAGGGTCGTGGCCTCATAGCCGTAGGCGATGAACAGGCGGGTGCCCGCCTCGGTGATGCGTTGCAGGGTCTCGCGCCGCTTGCGTTCGCGCAGGCCTTCGCCCGCAGGAGTCTCCGTCATCGAGTCCAGTCGCTTGAAAAGTCGCACTGAGTGCAATATTTGAATTGCACCGAGTGCAAACTTATACGCAAAGGCGAGGCCATGGCTAGCTGGACGACCGCGAACATTCCGCCCCAGGCCGGCCGCTGCGCCGTCGTCACGGGCACGGGAGGGCTGGGTTTCGAGACCGCCCTGGCCCTGGCGCGGGCCGGGGCCGAGGTGATCATCGCCGGTCGGGATCCCCGCAAAGGGGCGGAGGCCGTCGCCAAGATCCTTGCGGTGGTCCCGGCGGCCGATGTCCGGTTCGAGCCTCTGGACCTGGCGAGCCTGGCCTGGATCGCCGATTTTGCGACCCGGCTGCGGGCGCAGCG
>CAZRPD010000178.1:0-10588 GCA_964601775.1 uncultured Caulobacter sp.
GCCGCCGCGCCGGGAACGTGCATCCTCCTGGATGTGCGGGCGCTCTGAGCGAAGGGCTTGGCGTCCGCGCCGCCGGAATGGCGTGAACTCGCGCTGGGCTACGATATCGCCATTCTGGCCCCGGCGCTTACAGCGACCACGGTGCTTGGCGTAGAGCCGGCGGCGGCGCGCTGATCTAAGGCCCTCTTATCCCGCCGAAACGTTCGCCTGCGAGGCCAGCCAGATCCGCTTGGCGGTGCCCGCCGCGCCCGCCGCCAGGCCGCGCAGATCGTAGGTGCGGACGATGCGCAGGCCGATCTCACGGTCTTTTTGCCAGGCGACGGTGACGTCGTGGGCCAGGCCGGCGGCGAGGTCGACCAGCTGGGCCTGGCCGGGCGGCGCGGCGGCCGTCAGCATCTGGATGCGTGCGCCGCTGCTGGACAGGTCGCGGATCACGCAGTCCCAGGCGAAGGCGCCGCACAGCACCTTGCCGGACCTTTGGGTCTGGATGCGGACGGCAGACCGCCGCTCATGTTCCCCGCCGGACGCGAACTTCGCCATGACCGGATAAACGCATGGGGCGGTTAATCGGTCGTGCAGATTTAAGATTTTTGCAGGAAAGGTTAACAGCTGGAGCGAAAGCATCGACTGCGGCAATTTGCGCGTTAGCTTCACGCCAAATTCAATCCGAGATGCGCTTGGCGACCGCTACCATCAGCGACCGATGATCGACGAATCCCCGCCCCTCTCCGCCTCGCCCAGCGTGACCACCGCGCTGAAGCATGCGCCGTTGGGCATCGCCATCTTCGACAATCAGATGCGCTATCTGGCCGCCTCCCGGCAGTATCTGACCGACCAGCACCTTCCCGCCGACATGCCGCTGATCGGCCGCCTGCACTACGACGCCTTTCCCGAGGTCCCCCAGAAGTGGCGCGACCTGCATGCCCAGGTGCTGGCCGAAGGGGTCGAGCTGCGCCACGACGGCGACCCCTATATCGACCGTTTCGGCGCCACCGAGTGGATCCGCTGGTCGATGGCCCCCTGGCGCACGGATACGGGCGAGATCGGCGGCCTGGTGCTCTACACCGAAGTGGTCACCGCGACGATCGAGGCCCGCCTCAAGCTGGAAGCCGCCGAGGCCCGCTATCGCGCCGTGTTCGATCAGGCCGCCATGGGCGTGGCGCGCCTGACCCCGACCGGCGAAATCCTGGAGGCCAATGACAGCTTCTGCGCCCTGCTGCGGCGACCGCGCGAGGCCCTGCTGGGCGCTTCTTTCCAGGGCCTGGCCCATGCCGACCATCTGGACGACGTTCTGGCTTCAAGCGCCGCCCTCCTCACTGGGGAGCGCGAGACCTGCGCGGCCGAGCGCCTCTTCGTCGTTCCGCCGTCACCGGGTGGGAGCGGCGAGATCTGGATTCACCTGACCGCCTCGATGGTGCGGGTCGAGGACGAGCCGGCCTATATCCTGGCGATCATCTCCGACATCAGCGCCCGCAAGGAGGCCGAGACCGCCACCCAGCGCCACCAGGGCCAGTTGCGCCTGCTGATCAACGAGCTGAACCACCGCGTGAAGAACACTCTGGCCACCGTCCAGTCGATGGCGGCCCAGACCCTGCGCAACGAGCCCGATCCGGCGATCGCCTTCGAGAAGTTCGAGGCGCGTCTGATGGGCCTGTCGGGCGTGCACGACATCCTCACCCGCGAGAGCTGGCACGGCGCGGCGTTGCACGAGGTGGCCCAGCGCGCCCTGCGGCCGTTCGACGAGGCCGGCGTGCGGGTCAGCATCGAGGGCCCGGCGGTGCGGCTGCAGCCCGGCGGCGCCCTGACCATGGCGCTGATCTTTCACGAGCTGGCCACCAACGCCCTGAAATACGGGGCGCTGTCCAATATCGAGGGCCACGTGCGCCTGGCCTGGGCCTACGACCCCGACACCCGCGCGCTGGAAACGACCTGGACCGAGCAGGGCGGCCCCACGGTGCGGGAACCGACCCGCAAGGGCTTCGGCTCGCGGCTGATCGAGCGCAGCCTGCGCGGCGAGCTGAAGGGCGAGGCCGCCATGGACTACCGCCCCGCTGGCCTGCACTGCGTGCTGCAAGCCCGGCTGCCCGAGGCGCCCGCGACGCCCGAAGGCTGAAACCATACTGGGGACTTGCGCTGGATCATGGCGGGCGCCGGGGCGTTGTATCGTCATAGGCGCAAGACCTTTGGCGACCCCACCCGCCAGAGTTCTTTGCCGGCCGGGGTGTCGTGACCCCGGCCGGCCACCTTACCCTCGCCGCTGGCCCCAACCCCCGGTAGGTTGGCGCCATGACTCTCGCCCGACTCACGCGCCGCTCCGCCCTCGCCTCGCTGATCGCGACGGCGACGACCGCAGCCAGCCTGACGCCGTCGCTCGCCCTGGCCCGGTCCGAGGACTGGAAGGCCCTGGCCGACGACGTCCGCAAAGAGTTTCAGTGGGCCTGGCGGGGTTATGTCGCCAAGGCCTGGGGCAAGGACGAGATCAACCCGGTCAGCGGGACGTCGCGCTCGTTCTTCATCGAGGGCCATGACCTGGGCCTGTCGCTGGTCGAGGCGCTGGACACCCTGTGGATCATGGGCCTGGACGCCGAGTTCCAGGCCGGCGTCGACTGGGTGAAGTCGAGCCTCAGCTTCGACGTCGACGGTGACGCCCAGGTGTTCGAGACCAACATCCGCCTGGTCGGCGGCCTGATCGCCGCGCACCTGGCCTGCGGCGATCCCGTGCTGCTGGCCAAGGCCAAGGACCTGGCCGACCGGCTGATGAAGGCATTTGACGCCTCGCCGCACGGCCTGCCCTGGCGCTATGTGAACCTGCGCACCGGCGCGGTCCGCGATCCCGAGACCAATCTGGCCGAGATCGGCACCTACATCACCGAGTTCGGGGTGCTGAGCCAGCTGACCGGCGATGACCGTTATTTCAAGGCCGCCAAGCGGGCCATGAAGCACGCCCTGAACCGCCGCTCGAAGATCGGCCTGATGGCGGCGAATATCGACGCCCGCACCGGCGACTTCATCAGCCGCAACGCCAGCATCGATATCTATGCCGACAGCTTCTACGAATATCTGTGGGACGCCTGGGAGCTCTTCGGCGACACCGACTGCAAGCGCTGGGCGATCGAATGCGTCGACGCGCAACTGGCCCACCAGGCCAAGCGGTATGACGGCCGCCTGTGGTTCCCGATGGTCGATTACGAGACCGGCGCGGTGACCGCCACGGCCCAGAGCGAACTGGCCGCCTATTATGCCGGTTTGCTGGGCCAGGTGGGCCGCAAGGCGCAGGGCGACGACTATCTGGCCACCTTCACCCATCTGCAGGCGACGTTCGGGATCATTCCGGAGTCGATCGACGCGACCACCGCCCAGCCGCGCCGCAAGCACACCGGCCTGCGCCCCGAATATCCCGACGCCTGCCTGAACCTGTGGCTGATCGACCGCGACGAGCGCTATCGCCAGCTGTCGGCCATCCACTACCGTGAAATGAAGGCCACCAGCCGATCGGCCTATGGCTACACCGCGCTGAAGGACATCACGACCCGGCCGATGACCCAGGGCGACAACTGCCCTGGCTACTGGTGGTCCGAGCAGATGAAATACTACTACCTGCTGTTCTCGGACACGCCGCGCATCGACTACGCCCAGCTGCAGCTCAGCACCGAGGCCAATGTGCTACGCGGTTTCCGAAAGGTTTAAGCGGACAACATGTCGCACCCGCAGCCATGAGGCCTTTTGCCGCCCGCGGCGTCATCCCAGTGAGCCCGAACCGACGCAGGCCTGTCGCGTGAATCGGTCATGAAGGCGGCGGCTAGGGGGGCCTGACCATGCGACGTTCCACGTTTCTGATCGCACTGGCCCTGGCGGCCGGGATCGGCGCGACGGCCGCTCAGGCCGCTGATCCGCGCGAGCGGCTGCATGACCCGTCCGCCGGCGTCATGGTGGTGGCCCACCGCGCCTGCCACGCGCCCGCGCCGTCGCGGGGCCTGACCAACGCCCTGCCCGAAAACTCTCTCTCCGCCCTCAAGCGCTGCATCGCCCTGGGCGTCGACATGGTCGAGATCGACGTGCGCCGCACGCAGGATGGCGCCTTGATCGTCATGCACGACGCCAAGGTCGATCGCACCACCAACGGCTCGGGCAAGGTGGCCGAGCTGACCCTGGGCGAGGTCCAGGCCCTGCGCCTCAAGGCTGGCGACGACGAATTCGAGGCTCCGCCCACCCTGTCGGCCTTCCTGCGCGCCGCCCGTGGCCGCATCCTGGTCAATATCGATCTCAAGGAAGGCCCGCTGGCCGCCCAGGCCGCCCGCCTGGTGCGCGACACCGGCTCCGTCGACTGGGTGCTGTTCAAGGCCCGCGCCGGCCTCGACTCGTCGCCGATCGCCGACAAGCCGCTGTACGAGGACATGGCCTTCATGCCGATCGTGGCCCAGAAGGCCGCCAAACGCGCCGATCAGCTGGGCGAGATCACGACGCGCCAGGCTTCGGGCGCGCGGACGATCCCCGCCGTCGAGCTGGACGCGCTCAAGCGGGACAGTTTCCTGGCCGTGCGCGACGCCGCGCACGCCGCCCACATCCGCGTCTGGAGCAACAGCCTGGACGGCAAGGGTCCCAAGGGCCTGGCCGACGCCGCCGGCGACCGCCGCGCCCTGAGCGATCCCGAACAGGCCTGGGGCGGCCTGATCGCCGAAGGCGTCAACATGGTGCAGACCGACCAGCCCGCCGCCCTGCTCGACTATCTGAACGACCAGGGCCTGCGCGACGGCGCGACGGTCACCGTCGCGGACGTCGGATCGACGGCTTCAGCCTCGCGCGGCGCGTCGACCACGACCCGCTGAGGACTCCGGCCTCGGCGTCCAGCGGACGACGGCGGCGCGCACCATGACGCGTCAACGGACAGCGCCGCAGCGCTGCGCCAAACGTCTGAATTTTTAGGAAAAATCAGTCCGTCCTGGTGGTTGGAGGCGGGATCGAACCGCCGACCTGTGGGTTATGAATCCACCGCTCTAACCATCTGAGCTACCCAACCGTCGCCAGGACGGACGGGGGTCATACCCCCGAGCGCGGTCTGCATCAAGCCTTAGTAAGCATTCCGTCCAACGCTGCTTCCAAGCGCCGCGCCAATTGGTCTGGACTGTATTCCCGCAGCACCAGGGCGCGGGCGGCCTGGCCCAGGCGAACGGCGACTTCCGGGTCAGCGACCACCTCGCCCAGGGCCTCGGCCAGGCGATCGACGTCGTCGTCCGGGACCAGGCGGCCGGTGACGCCGTCCTTGAGGATCTCGTTGGGGCCGTCGATCTCGGTGGCCACCACCGGCAGGCCCACGGCCATGGCTTCCAGCAGGGTCAGCGGGAACCCCTCCTGGTGCGAGGGGAAGGCGAAGACGTCGCCCGAGGCCAGGAAGCCAGCGACATCGTCGGTCCAGCCGACCAGCTTGACGCAAGGGGCCAGGTCCAGCTCGCGGATCAGGGCCTCCAGCGCGCCGCGCTCGTCGCCCTCGCCGGCGATCTCGCAGGTGACCTCCAGATCGTAGGCGCGCAGCTTGGCGATCGCCCGGATCAGGATGTCGAAGCCCTTCTTGGAGTGCAGGCGGCCCGCGGCCACGATCTTGATCGGACAGCTCTCGACCGAGCCGCGCGCGAACGGCGTCGCCTGCGCGCTGGGCGGGGTCACCCCGTTGGGAATGAAATGGACGTGGTCGGCCGGCGCGCCGCGATCGATCGCCAGCTTGGCCAGGTGCTGGCCGACGCACAGATAGTGGACGCCCGGCGCGACGTCGAACGAGGGTTTGTGCACGCAGACGGCCTGCACGGCGCCCGCCGGCGCGGCCTTGGCGAACAGGCGGGCGGGTCGCTGACCGTGGCTCAGGATCAAGCCGGGCCGAACCTCATTCACGACTGTCTTGGCCGCGCCCAGCGTGACCGGGTCCCAGTCGGTATAGGCCGGCATGGTCGACAACGGCGGCGTGCGCTGGGTCTGCGCGACCGCGACCTTGCCGCCCTTGCGCACCACGCCGACGCAGCGACCTTCGTGCCTGGCCGCCCACGCCTCGAGGATCGGCTGATAGTCCAGAAACACCTGCTCAAGGCCGCCGAGGCCCTTGCCCAGCATGGCGTGCAGGATGTTGGTCAAGGCGAACTCCGGAGCATGGTCTGACGGGCGGGGACCATCGTGGGGCGCCGCGCCGGTGTCAACGCGCCAGCAGCCGATCGGCAACCTCTTCCCCGATCGCCAGCGAGCTGGTCAGGCCGGGGCTCTCGATACCGAACAACGCCATCAGCCCTTCCAGGCCGTGGTCCTCGGCGCCGCGCAGCTGGAAGTCGGGCTGAGGTTCGTCCGGGCCGTGCAGCTTGGGCCGCACGCCGGCATAATCGGGGACCAGGGCGCCGTCGGGCAGACCCGGCCAGAACTTGCGGATATAGGCGGCGAAAGTCTCGGCCCTGGCGGGATCGACCGAATAGTCGGGCGCGGTCACGTACTCCAGGTCCGGCCCGAACACCGCCTGGCCGCCCAGGTCGTTGCGGTAGTGCGTGCCCAGCGCCCCGTGGATCGGCGGCGGATAGATCAGGCGCTGGAACGGCGCCTTGCCGGTCAGCCGGAAATAGACGCCCTTGCCGTAGTGGGCCTGGGGGATGCGGTCTGCCGGATAGCCCGCGATCCGGCCGGCGACGTCCTGGGACGACAGGCCCGGCGCGGTGACCAGCAGGCGGCAGGTCAGGCTGGTGGGATCAACGCCCCCCGCCCGCACCTTGAAGCCGCCGCCCGCGAAGGCCTCGGCGCCCTCGAATGGCGTATTGAGCACCACCGCCCCGCCAGCCGCCTCGATCTGGCCCTGCAGCGCCAGCATGTAGTCGTGGCTGGCGAAGACGCCGCTTTCCGGCGACAACAGCGCGGCCTGGGCGTTGAGGCCCGGCTCCAGCGCGCGGGCCTGCTGGCCGGAAAGGCGCCCCATGCCCTCGCCGCCGTTGCCCAGGGCCTGGTCCCAGATGGCGTCCAGGCGCGAGACCTCGTCGCCCGAGGTGGCCACCACCAGCTTGCCGCAGCGCTTGTAGGCCACGCCGTGGCGGTCGAGGAACGGATACAGCATCCGCCGCCCCTGGACGCACAGCCGCGCCTTCAGCGAGCCGGTGGGATAGTAGAGCCCGCCGTGGATGACCTCGGAATTGCGCGACGACACGCCCTGACCGATATGGCTTTCGGCCTCCAGCACGGCGACGACCAAGCCGCGCTGGGCCAGGGCGTAGCCACAGGCCAGGCCGACGGCGCCAGCCCCGACGACCACAGCGTCGAAATCGAATTCGGTCATTTCAGGGTCGCCGAATGCTCGATCGAACGGATGATCACGGCATCATCCGCGACCTCGTAGAAGATCACATAGGCGCCGTGGGGAAGCCGGCGAAATCGCGGGTTCTGCGCTACGGCCTGAGCCATGAATGGCATGAGGGCGATGTCACCGAACTTGGCTGTCAGGCCCTCTGCAAACCGCACCCCGGCCCGAGGGCTGTCCTGGACAATGTAGTCGCGAATCTTCCGCAGATCGCGTTGCGCGCGTCGTGTCAGAACATAGGGACGGCTCACTCCCCGGCGGCCTCGGCGCGAGCCTTTAGTTCGGCAAGCATCTCGGCCATGAACGTCGCGCCATCGACGCATTCAGCCGGATCGATGACCTCGGCCTCAAGCTCGTCCAGCAGCGCCTTGAGCTTCTCAGAACCTCCGACGATGTCCGACGCTCGGCGGTAGTTGAGCTCGGCCAGTTCCGCGGCCAAGCCTTCGTCCAGGGATGCGAACTCGCCGCGCTCGACCCGCATCTGCAGATCAGCCGCATCCTCGGCGCTCAGTTGCACCGTCACCTGATTGACGTTCACCGGCTTGTTCATGGCTTCGAGCCTACCACGAACCACTCGTGGCGTCAGCGCGTTGGCTCAAGCATGACCCAGCCCGCCAAGACCACCGCCAAGGAACCGCTGCTGCGGGCCATCGGGCCGATGCAGATGACGCTGTACGCGGCGGGCAGCATGATGGGCGCGGGCATCTACGGCCTGATCGGCAAGGCGGCGGGCCAGGTCGGGTCGGCGGTCTGGGCCTCGTTCCTGGTGGCGCTGGTCGCGGCGCTGCTGACGGGCCTGTCCTACGCCAGCCTGGCCTCGCGCTATCCCAAGGCCGGCGGCGCGGCCTATGTCACCCAGCGGGCGTTCAAGCACGGCTTGCTGACCCATGTCGTCGGCCTCGCCACCGCCTGCTCTGGTCTGACCTCGATCGCGGCCGGCGCCTGGGTGATCGGCGAGAACCTGCACACCTTCAAGTGGCTCTCTTCGACGCCACCGATGCTGATCGCCCTGGCCTATGTGGTGCTGATGGCCGGCATCGTGTTTCGCGGCATTCGCGAGTCGATCTGGGCCAACCTGGTCTGCACCTTCGTCGAGGCCGGCGGCCTGCTGCTGGTCGTGGTCGTCGGCGCCAAGTTCTGGGGCCAGGCCGACCTGTTCGACATCCCCACCCCGGCCCAGGGCGCGGCGACCGGGATCGTGCCGCTGCTGATCGTGCAGGGCGCGGCCCTGACCTTCTTCGCCTTCGTCGGCTTCGAGGACTCGATCAATGTCGGCGAGGAGGTCAAGAACCCCCGCACCACCCTGCCGATCGGCATCCTGCTGGCCATGGGGATCACCGCCATCCTCTACATCGCCGTGGCCATCACCGCCGTGTCAGTCATCCCCTGGCGCGAGCTGGGCCAGGCCGGCGCGCCGCTGGCCGCGGTGATGGACAAGGCCGCGCCGTGGCTGCCGGGCTGGACCTTCGTGGCTATCACCATCTTCGCCGTCGCCAACAGCGCCCTGGTGAACTACGTCACCGCCTCACGGCTGCTGTACGGCATGGCCCGCGACGGCCGCCTGCCCAAGCCGCTGAGCAAGGTCCACGCCTCCCGCCACACCCCGCACATCGCGATCCTGGTCCTGCTGGCCATCGTCGCGGTGCTGGTGATGTCGGGCAACGTCACCCAGCTGGGCGAGGCCACCACCCTGCTGCTGCTGGCCGTGTTCGCCGTGGTCAACGGCGCGCTGCTGGTCCTGCGCAAGCGTCCCGGCGAGAAGCCCGGCGCGTTCGAGCCGCCCGCTTTCGTACCGGCGCTAGGCACGGTCGTCTGCGTGAGCCTGATCGCGGTGCGGGTTAGCACCGGGGATCTCGCCGCGCCGCTGACCGCGGGGGTGCTGATCGCTGTGGCGCTAGGGCTGTATTGGGTGATGAAGCGGACATCCAAGATCTCCGATCTCCCCGGCGAAGGCCGGGGCCCAGATCGCGCCCGCCGCGCCGGGTGACTCGGCACAGAAAATGGGCGCATCATCCCAAGAAGTCCCGGGTGAAACTGGGCCCCGGCCTTCGCCGGGGAAACGGGTGTGGTAGGAGCTTAGCGCCTACGCCCCGCCCCACTGCGCCCAGAGCTTGTCCTCGGCCGCCTTGGCCGTGACCACCGAGGCGTCCTTGACGTGGCCGTAGCCGCGGATCTGCTGCGGGATCTCGGCGATCTTCACCGCCAACGGGACACTCTCGGACGACAGGCCGGCGGCCAGGCGATCGAGAGCAACCTCGTACGACCCGATCAGGCCGCGCTCCACCCGGCGCTCCTCCGTCCGCCCGAAGACGTCGAACGCTCCGCCGCGCAGGCCCTTCATCCTGGCCATCAGCGGGAAAGCCGCGTCCAGCATCCAGCCGCCGAAGGCGATCTTCTTGGGCTTGCCGTCGGCGCCCTTGGGGGCCAGCAGCGGCGGCGAGAGCCAGACCTTGGCCTTGCCGCCCTTGAAGGTCCCGGCCAGCTCCTTGGCGAAGCGGCCGTCGGTGTAGAGGCGCGCGACCTCGTACTCGTCCTTGTAGGCCATCAGCTTGTAGAGGTTGACCGCCGCCGCGCGGGTCAGCGGCAGGGCGCTGTCCGGGCCGCTGATCGCGACCTCGGCGGTGCGGACCTTGGCCACCTTGTCGGCGTAACGCTGGGCGTAGGCGACGTTCTGATAGGCCGTCAGCTCGCCGATGCGGTGGGCGATCAACTCTTCCAGCGGCAGGGTCTCGGGCGACGGGGTCTTGTCTTCCTTGACCTCGACCGACGACGGATCGTGGGCGACGCGGCGGCCCAGCTCGAAGGCGGCCAGATTGGCCTCGGCATCGACGCCGTTCAGCTTGATGGCGCGGTAGAGGGCGCGGCTGGAGACCGGGATCACGCCACGCTGCCAGGCGAAGCCGACCATGATCATGTTGGCGTAGATGGCGTCGCCGAACTGGCTCTCGGCCAGATGCTGGGCGGGACAGGCGTCGAAGGTCTTAGTCGCGCCGCGCACCCGCCGGGCCATGGCTCCGCTGTCAAAGCGCACGTCGCGGCTGGTCACGAAGTCGGCGGTGGGGGCGAAATCGCTGTTGCCGAACGCATGGGTGCGGTCCTTGGCGTAGAGCGACAGTCCCTCCGGCGAAGCGGCTACCAGCAGGTCGCAGGCGATCAGCACGTCGGCGCTGGCGGCCGGCACGCGGCCGCCGACGATGGTGTCCTCGGTCTCGCCGCTCTTGGCGTGGCGGAACACCGAGCCGCCCTCCTGGGGCAAGCCGGTCATGTCCACCA
>CAZRPD010000179.1:0-10540 GCA_964601775.1 uncultured Caulobacter sp.
GGGCTCACCTCAAGGTTTGTTCGCTAGAAGGCGCTTGCGAGAACGAACAGCGAACAGTCCCCGGGGCGCCTCAAATGCCGCTAAGCGGGCGTTCGCCAGCGATTAGCGTTGGCGACCGCGTGCCGCATTGATGCAATCCCAGCCAAAGAGCCGCCGCCGCCGCGGGCCCAAAAGCGCTGAACAGGAGGATCAACGAGTGACCCAGCTTGGCTTCGTCCTGGAAGACGAATTGAGTCAGGGCGCCGACGATGGTCGGGCCAAGGCCCATACCAATACCATTCATAACTAGGAGAAACAGCGCCCCCACCTGGCCTCGCATTTCGTTGGGCGAGACAATCTGGAGTGCCGCACCGGCAGTGGCGGCCAGAGTCATCGCCGATGCGATCGGTGTCGCCAGAAGCAGGAATATCCACGGGTCGCGCGCATTGAATGCAGCTACCCCAAAGACTGTCATCCCAAGGGCTAGGAGGGCATAAACTCGCATATGCGCATCGGTATGCCCCGCACCAAATAGGCGATCCACGACATAGCCGCTGGTCAATGTTCCGAGCGTCCCGCCGATCCCGATGATCAGAGCCAATGGAAGGCTGAGTTGGCCTATCGACCAGCCAAAGGCCCGGTTCATGTAGACCGGTAGCCAGCTGGTGAAGCCCCACCCCACGATGGATAGCAAGCCAAACCCAATGAAGTGGGTGGTGAAGAATCGCTTCTGAGCATGCAGAAAGCGCCAAGTCTCGCCGATCGTGGCTTTGCCCGTCGCGGAGAGGCGATCACGTCGCACAGGCTCCCGGATCAGAAAAATCAGACCTCCGAGCAGGATACCCGGCAGGCCGGTCACGATGAAGACGAACTGCCAGGATGCCACTCGCCCAATGAATGGCAGGTACGCGCCGTTGCTCTGCTCCGCGTAGCTTACAATGAGACCGCCTAGCCCTATCGCCAGCCCGTTGCCCAGGCTCGCGCCGATCAGGAGCACCGATAGAGCGAACGCCAAGCGTGCTGGACGGAAGAGGTCCGCTAGCATGGAATAGGCGGCCGGCGACAACGCGGCCTCGCCGACGCCAACGCCCAACCGGGCGATCAACAGCTGAAGATAACTTTGCGCAAGACCACACGCAGCGGCGGCGGCGCCCCAGGCCGTGACACCAATCCAGATAATTGGGCGCCGTGGAAAACGGTCCACGGCCCAGCCGATCGGCAACGCCGCGACGCTATAGAACACTGAGAAAACTAGCCCTTGCAGCAGGCCGATCTGGAAGTCGCCGAGCCCCAGGTCCCGCTTGATCGGGCCGACCATGAGGGTCAGGACCTGACGATCCAGAAGAGAGAGTGCGTACAGGATGATGAGGATTGGGAGAGCGCGCCAGGCGCCAGCCTGGTTCTCGCCGGCCGAGGGCCTGCGGCTCACGACCGAAGACACTTGAAGATGGCAGAGCAAAGCGCCTGGGCGCGGGGATCGTCCGCCACCTTGCCGCTCATGCGGTTCATCACATAGCCGATGCCGATCCTAGCGTCGGGATCTGCGCAGCCGAACGACCCGCCCCAACCGCTGTGTCCGAACGTGGCTGGGTTGGGTCCCCAGATGCCAGTGACGTTCAAGGCCATGCCGGCCGCCCAGGCACGGGGCCCGAGCATCCGATCGCCAGTTTGCCATCGCGGTTTCCGGAGATCCGAAATGGTCTCCTTTGAGAGCAGTCGGATCTCACCTAGAACGCCATCATTCGCCAAGGCCCCGTAGACCCGCGCCAAGCCATCGGCGCTTGCATGACCGTTGGCTGCGGGGACCTGACCATCTCGCCAATCTTCGCGGTTGGCCCAGTCGGGGCGTGGCGCCGGATTAACGGTCGCAGGTTCCGCCACGACATCGACGACGCCTGGGGTGGCGCTCCAGGTCGCTGGCTCGATGATCGGCGCCAATCGGCCTCGCTCGCCCTGCGGAATTCCAAGATAAAGGTCGGCGCCGAGCGGATGGGCGAGTTCGACTTGGAAGAGCTCGCGAGGCGTGAGCCCCGTCACCCGTCGGGCGACCTCGCCAGCCAGGAACCCGTAAGTCATGGCGTGGTAGCTTGCGTGCGAGCCAGGCGCCCAGAAGGGTGGCTGTTCAGCTAGCCGGCTGGTCAGCAAGTCCCAGTCGGCAAAGTCCCCGATCGTCGTCGGGGATAAAAATCCGTTCAGACCGGACTGATGGCTAAGGATGTCGATGACCCGGATGGCATCCTTTCCGGCTTGGCCGAACTCGGGCCAATAGCGGATGATCGGCGCCTCGTAATCGATGAGCCCGCGCTCGACCAGCCGCGCCATTAGGACCGCGGTCAACCCCTTGGTCGTCGACCAGACGTTGACGAGGGTGTCGTCCGTCCAGGCTGGACCTTCCGGAGCACGCAATCCGCCCCACAAATTCACGACCTGCTCGCCTTCCATGTACACGCAGAGCGCAGCCCCGACTTCCTCGTAGTCGTCGTCGCGGTGGAAGTTCATTTCGAAGGCATCGGCGACGCGCGCGAAGGTCGCGGCGGTCTCACCTCTGACCTGCACTTTGCTCATCGCGCGGCTAGTCCTTTGTGGAAGAGCGCAACGATCTCGTCGGCTAGGTACCGCTCCGTGATCGGCTCAAGCTCCGGCTTCCATTTGGGGATCCAGAGATAAGCGCCCGCGCGGGCGACAGTGATGGAGCGCACGTCGTGTGCACGCCGACTTCCATCCTGCACGCCTTGTTCGGCGAATTGTTCGGTCCGCGCCAACAGGCCGCGCATTCGCTGGCGGTATCTCTGTCGCTGCGCTGGCGAGAGCGCGTCCATCGCCATCCAGGCGGCGAGCGGCTGAAGAGAGCCAGCCTGAGCCTGGCTGTTGAGATGGGACACGATCGCGGTCTTTTCGAGACCGGTCCGGCCGTGCGCGTCAGCTGCATTGATGAAGGCCTCGTAGAGCTCATGGCCACGTTCCGAGCAGCGACGCAGTAGATCCTCTTTGTCGTCGAGATAGTGATAGATCGCGCCCCGAGTGGCTCCAAGTGCAGCGGCGACGTCTTCCAACGACACCGCATCATAGCCGCGCTCGTTGAAGAGCTTCGAGCCCATCATGAGGATCTGCTCGATCCGCATGTCATTCAGGCTCTTGCGACCGAACGTCGCCGCGTGAAGCCGGCTAAAACTCTCGGCGTTTAGCGCACAATCGAAGTCCACGCCTGGATCTGCAGCTGAGCCATAGGCGACGAAGTCTGCCACCGCCTCGGGATCGATGCCCCCCCCTGTCGGATCCATCCATTGTCGAGCCATTAGTCCATAGGAGACCATCGCCGGCAGGACCCGAGCGACGATCTGCTCGTCGCAGGGGCGGATGTCGCCCGCCTCGATCCCGTCCCCAATCATGCTCGCCAGTCGTTGGGTGTTGCGCGCGCGGGCCTTTTGGACGATCGAGCGGGCCTCCCCAGAAAGGATGGCCAGGTCGGTGATGACTGCGTGCTGCGCGGCCTCTGGCGCCAAGCTTTCGCGGAGATATTGCAGCACACGATCAAGCGGGCGAGCTGCCTCAGCCGCCAGATCCAATCGTTCCGTTTCGGCTTCGCAGCTACGAAGGAAACATTGGAAGATGAGGTCTTCGCGGTCGGCCACATAATGGTAGAGGCTGGCGCGACCGACGCCCTGGGCCTTCGCCACCTCTCCAAGCGATACGCCAGCGACGCCTTGTTCGTTGAAGAGCATGGCCGCAGTGGCGAGGATCCCGTCGCGCTTCGAAATGCGCTTCGCTGATCTCCGTCCCGTTGGCGTCAAGGCGACGTCATGCACCAGCGTCAGTTTACGGCCCATCCCTACTCCTCTCCCTGACACCTCGTTCAACCGAGGGTCAGACGTTCCTGTCGAAAATTGCCAGAGTCCGTCGGACTGAAGCAGGAAAATGGAAGTGTCAAGCGATGTCGCAGCTTTGCATACATCGATGTCGAAAAACTTGACGGCCCGCTTTTCGGCGCTACACGTCGTAAAAATACGCCGCTGTCGAAAAATGGGCGATCGGCCCATGAGGCGGCGAACGGGAGGGAATGATGACGAAGGATTTCACGCGCCAACTGCTTTGCGGCGCTGCGCTTGCGGCCCCAGGTTTACCCCAGGCGCACGCACGCCAGCCGGAGCTCAAGAGCTCCGCAAAGGGGGGAAAGAGAATGCGGAAATTGCGATTGATGACGTGCGTCGGGTTTGCAGCGCTTGTGGGCTTGCCGGCCTATGCGCAGAACTCGCCGACGCGCGCCGGAGATGAAGAGCCCACCGTCGAGGCCCTGATCGTCACAGCCCGAAAGCGATCGGAACTTCTGCAGGATGTTCCCGCTGCAATTACCGCCTTCGGCCAGAACGAAATCCAGCGCTACAAGCTCGCCAGCGTTGACGAACTCACTCGCCTGACCCCGGGTTTGCAGACGTCGGAATCCTCCGTTTCGTCCGGCGGTTCAATCGCGCTGCGAGGCATCGGAAGCGGTTCGAGCAACTATCTTGGCGACCAGGCTGTCTCCATCAACGTCGACGGCATGCAGGTTGGCACCCTCAACATCCGTAAAACGGCGCAGATCGATATGGCGCAGATTGAAGTGCTGCGCGGGCCCCAGGCATTGTTCTTCGGCAAGAACAGCCCTGGCGGCGTGATCTCGTTCAAGACCGCCGACCCCTCTTGGGAGACCGAGCGTGAGATCAGCGGCGGCTTCGAGGCAGTTTCGCAGGACACCTACGTTCAAGGCATCATCTCCGGACCGATCAATGACAAGGTGAGAGCGCGACTGGTTGGTCGCTACACGAAACTCAACGGCTATTTCGATCTCAAGACCGTTCCGGCGAACGGGGACCCGCTGATTGTTCCACCCAGCGTCGACCAGTATCCGGTTGGCAACGAGTACTTCGTGCGCGGCACGGTGATCGCCGAGCCGATCGACGATCTGACGATCAATGCCAAGCTGACCTATTATCAATCGGATGTGAAAGGGGGATCAGCCACGTCCTCCCAGCGCGTGGCGTGTCCGCTCGGTTACCCGCAGGGCGGCCAACCTAATTTCCCATGTGTAGCTGACAAGGACATCTATATCGGGGGCGGGCCGGCCCTCGCCTCGCTGCTGGTTCCCGGATCACCGACCCTCGACCAGCTGGGGCTGCGCGACAACAAGCAGGTTCTGGCCACAGTCCAGGCCGACTATCAATTGAGTCCGTCGCTGACCGCCACATCGGTCACCGGCTACTACTGGTTCGACGAGATGAACGCGCATAACGCCTCCGGCGGGCCGCGCGCGGTGCTGCTCGTCCCGTATCTGCCGTTCGAGATGAAGCAATTCACCCAGGAACTGCGGCTGGTGTCGGACTTCGACTCTGCGCTCAACTTCACAATCGGGGCGTTCTACGAAAAGCGCGACATGGACGGCGCGCAGGATGCGGTGTTCTTCATTTCGCCGACGCCAGTAGTGGTGGGCACCGAGCGCACAAAACAGGGCCAATCCGCGTATTCCGCATTTGGGCAGCTGATCTGGGAGCCGATCGACAAACTCGAACTTTCCGGCGGGGTCCGCTACTCGCACGAAGAGAAGGATTTGAAGTTCTACTATCGCGGCGCCGACGTGACCGACCGGCTAGCGCGGGACAAGATTAGCTTCAATAACCTCTCTCCGGAGCTAACCGCTTCCTACAAGTTCTTGCCCAACCTAATGGCCTTCGCGTCCTACAAGCAGGGGTTCAAGTCTGGCGGCTTCGATGCGGGTTTCACGAATGGCGCGATTGGACGTGCCGCAATCGGATCATTCCAGAACACCTTCAATGAGGAGCACGTCGAGGGCTTTGAAGCTGGCCTGAAGGGCTCGATCGGCCGAACCTTCTCCTTCGGCGTGACGGCCTACCGATACGACTACAGCGACTTGCAGGTCGGAGCGTACGATCCCGTCACCATCTCGTTCAAGGTGCTCAATGCCGCGGCCGCCCGCGTCCAGGGCGTCGAGCTAGAGGGCAACTGGCGCACGCCGATCGACGGACTCACCCTTCGCGGTACGGCAGCTTACAACGACGCCAAGTTCCGCGACTTCAGCGGCGCGTTTTTACACAGCCTCGACCCATTGCTGACGCCGGCTGCCTTCCGCAAGGAACCCGAGCATTATCTGCTGCGGTTGGTGCATGCCCTCTCGATGCGCGCCACTATGCGGGCGAGGCGGCGTTCGGTGTCGTGCCAATCGGGGGCCTTCTGCGCGTCCGCAATCCAGGGCCGTCCTGGGACGGTGAAGGGTATCTTGGCATGGATATAGTCGTGACACTCCCGGCACAGCGCGACGAGAGGGGTGTCGTCCTCGCCTGCGATGACGCGAGGCCGATAGTCCCGATGGTGAACCTCGGTCGCCTTGCAATCACATGCCTCGCACCTGCCGCACGCTCTTTCCAAGACCCGTTGACGCTGTGCCTTCCAAGTCTCCCCCTCCCGATATTTGGAGTAAGCGTTTTGGCTCCTAAACGCCCCTGGGTCGGTTGAGTAGCGAACTGCGAAAGCGCTGGGTTCTGCCGCTCGCCGCTGCCGCTCCCATTCGTCGATCGCGCGGCGTCGCTGACGCGCCTTTTCCATGTCGGAAGGGAGCCGAGACCACTCAAGCTTCCACGCTTCCTCAGGTAGCCTAGCGAGAATGGCGCTGATCTCGGCTTCCGTGGGCTTTGGGTCGGGTGGAATTGGCGGCAGCGGCATACGCAAAGGAAGCGAGCCAAGCGGTCATCGTCAAGCTAGCGATTGTCGGGTTGCGGCAAAGGTCAATTCCCACCCTTCTCGGAAACCTGGATAGTCCGTTCTTGGGCGGCGTCAGCCTGAGGCCAATGCCCGGCGGCTCGGCCGAACGGTCATGGAAGCAGGACTAAGGGTCTGACGCCGGGATACGGCCGATGGTCGCCTTACTGACGCCGAGAACCCTGGCCAGGTGGCGTACACTTTCGCCGTTGGCTCGCTGCTCGGCGACGAAGGAGCGCTGCGCCACAGTCAGGCTGTGGCGACGCCCAAGCTTGACGCCGCGGGCCTTGGCTCGTTCTCGCCCCTCGTTGGTTCGGGACCGGATCAGCTCGCGTTCGAATTCGGCGAGACCACCCAGGACGGTGAGCATCAACCGGCCATGCGGCGTGGTGGTGTCGGCCCAGGTGTCGCGGATTGATCGAAACTGCGTGTCCTTGTCGGTGAGGGCGGCCAGCACGTTGAGAAGGTCGCGTGTCGAGCGGGCCAGCCGATCCAGCCGCGTGACCACCAACACGTCGCCAGCGCCGAGCGATGCGATCGCCTTCTTGAGCTGGGGGCGGTCGGTCTTGGCTCCAGACGCTGTCTCGCTGAACACCTTTTCGCACCCAGCCGCCGTCAGTTCGGCGACCTGGGCGGCGACGCTCTGGCCGTCGGTCGAAACGCGTGCATATCCGCAAATCATGCGGCTAATTTTGAGACTATAATCTGAGACGCACAAGCCGCTGTAATCGTTGGGGCTGGTCAGCGTCTCATTTTTCAAGAATTGTGAGCCGCAGCCCAAGCGGCGAGGACCCATCCCATGGCGCGGCGAAGCTTGCTCACGGGTGATGAACGGCGAAAGCTGTTCGAGCCGCCCGTCACCGAACGCGAGGTGGCGCGCTTTTACACCTTGTCGCCCGACGATCTGAATTGGATCGACGAGCGCAATAGTCCCGCCAACAAGCTAGGCGCCGCGGTGCAGTTGGCGTTGCTGCGTCACCCGGGTTTCGGATGGCTGCCCGGCCAGATCGTCCCCCCGCCCGTGCTGCGATTTCTATCTCTCCAGGTCCACGTTCAGACGGAAGCGCTGGGCGACTACGGCAAGCGGCCAAAGACGCGGAGCGAACACGCCGGTCAACTTCATGAGCGATTGGGATTGCGCGCATTTGTTCGGAGTGATCTCCGCCAGGCGGTGTCAATTGCCGCCGCGGCGGCCAGCGCGACTGACAAAGGCGGACCGATTGTCGAGGCCCTAATCGCCGAGCTGCGCCGGCGGGGCATCATCTTGCCCTCGCCCGATACCTTGGACCGCGTCGGCTTGGCCGGCAGGTCCCAGGCCCGTCGCAAAGCTGCCGAGGACCTGCTGGCCTCGATCACGCCTTCGCAGCTGGAGGCCGTCGATCGCCTGCTGATCAATGATCCGGCCCTGCGCAAGTCACCGCTGGCCTGGCTTAGGGAAATTCCCGAGTCGCCCAGCGCCGCGAGCATGGCGGCCATCACCGAGCGGCTGGCCTATGTCCGCGCCATCGCGATCGATCCGGCGATCACCGAAACGATCCATGAGCGCCGCTTCGAGCAATACGCCCGCGAGGGAGCCGTCGCCCCGGCCTTCTTACTCAGCGGCTACAGCGTCGCGCGGCGGCGGGCGACCGTGGTGGCGCAGCTGATTTTCCTGGAAAGTCGCCTCAGCGACGCAGCCGCCGACATGTTCGACAAGATGGTCGGATCGTTGTTCGCCAAGGGCCGCCGCGGTCGCGAGCGCAAGTACCAGGCCAGCAGCCGCGAGGTCAGTCAGCTCATGCGCTTGTTCAGCGGCGTGATCGGCGCCGTCGATCAGGCCCTGGTCGATGGCGGCGACGTTCTCGACCGGATCGACGCCCAGGTTGGCTGGTGGAAGGTGCTCGCCGCCAAGCCGAAGATCGACGCCTTGGCCGCCCTGGCGATCGAGGAACCGTTGGTCAGCGCCGCCGAACGCTACGGAGCGCTGCGCCGGTTCGTCCCGACCTTCCTGGAGCACATGCGGTTCCGGGCCGGAACCGGCGGCGCGCCCTTGCTCAAGGCGCTGGAGATTCTGCGTGACCTCAACCAATCCGGCCGGCGGGAGCTTCCCGACGACGCGCCGCTGCCGTTCGCGTCCAAGCACTGGAAGGCCCTGGTCAAGCCGAGCGGTGGCCCAATCAATCGGAGACTCTATGAGACCGCCGTGGCCGCCACGTTGCGTGATCGCCTCCGGTCCGGTGATGTGTGGATCGAGGGCTCGCGCGCCTACAGGCGCTTCACGGACTATCTGCTGCCCAAGGACGAGGTCGCCGCCGAGGCCGAGGCCCTGCCGGTTAGAGTCGAAATGGGAAGCTATTTGGCCGAACGCGCTGGCCTGCTGGATCAGCGGCTCGCTGCGTTTTCTAGGCGATTGGCCAAGGGCGACCTGGTCGGTGTGACGCTAAAGGGCGAGGAGTTGTCGGTCACGCCGGTCAAGGCCAACGCGCCCGACGAGGCTCGCTCACTGGACCGGATGATCGACGCACTGCTGCCGCGCGTGCGGATCACCGAATTGCTGCGAGAGATCGACGCCTTGACCGGCTTCTCGTCGATGTTCCGCGAGCTGCGATCGGGCAAAGTGCACGACAATCCCAGCAGCATCCTGGCCGTCGTCCTGGCCGACGCCACCAATCTGGGCCTCGAGCGCATGGCCAACGCCAGCCAGGGAGTTAGCTATGCCCAGCTTGCCTGGACCCAGAGTTGGTATCTGAGCGAGGAGAACTACAAGGCGGCGCTGGCGAGGATTATTGAGGTCCACCACGCTCAACCGTTTGCCCGCCACTGGGGCGACGGCCAGGCCTCGTCCTCTGACGGACAGTTCTTTCGGTCCGGGCGACAGCGCGGTGGAGCCGGCGCGGTCAATGCCAAGTACGGGCCCGAACCCGGCTTGCGGATCTACACCCACCTGTCGGACATGCACGGCTCCTTCCACACCCGCGTCCTATCGGCCACATCTTCGGAAGCGCCCTATGTGCTCGATGGCCTGATCGGCCGCGGCGGCGGGGAGCACTACACCGACACCGGCGGGGCCACCGACCATGTGTTCGCCCTGTGTCATTTGCTCGGGTATCGGTTCGTGCCGCGCCTACGCGATCTGCAGGATCGCCGGCTGGCCATCATCGGCGCCAAGCCACGTCATAAGATCCTTGAGGCTTTGCTCGGTCGCCCGATCCGCGTCGATGTGATCGAGGAGAACTGGGACGACATCGTCAGGCTAGCCGCGTCCATCAAGGCCGGGTCCGTAGCCCCCTCGGTGATGCTCAAGAAGCTGTCGGCCTTCAAGCGGCAGAACCGTCTGGACATGGCCCTGGCCGAAGTCGGTCGGATCGAACGGACACTCTTCACGCTCGACTGGTTGGAGAGCCCCGAGCTGCGCCGGCGTTGCCAGGCCGGCCTCAACAAGAGCGAGGCCCGCCATGCGCTGGCCCAGGCGGTGTTCGTTCACAAGCAGGGCAGGATCGCCGATCGCACCCTGCAAAACCAGGAGCACCGCGCGTCGGGCCTCAATTTGGTGATCGCCGCCATCGCACTCTGGAACACATTATATATGCAGCGCGCGGTCGAGCATTTGCGCGAGCGGGAGATCGCCGCGCCCGACGAGCTTCTGGCGCACCTGTCGCCGATGAGTTGGGCTCACGTCGGGCTTACGGGGGACTATCTCTGGGCCGACGCTGCCACAGCAGGCGGGTTCAGGCCCCTGAACGATCCGGCCGACAGGCTCTATCGCGCCGCATAGGCCATGTTCATGGTTCGTACTTTTGAGCGCCCTTTAGCGCACAAACCTTGAGGTGAGCCC
>CAZRPD010000180.1:0-10437 GCA_964601775.1 uncultured Caulobacter sp.
CGTCCGTCCCCGGCACACGCGTCGCGGTCTGCGAGAACGGGAGCGGCGAGGACCAGGCGCCGCGCATCCGGCAGGCGATCGAGGCGAAGGGCTGGGGCACCTGGTGCTCGCTGCTGGCCAGCCCCGTCAATCTCGGCTTCTGCGGCGGCAACAACGTGCTGATCCGGCCGGCGCTGGATTCGGCAGAGCCGCCGGACTACGTGCTGCTGCTCAACCCCGACACCGTGGTGCGGCCGAACGCGATCAGGGCGGGGTTGGCGTAGGCGTCCTCACCTCGCACCCTTTCGCCGCCGGGCGGACCACCAGCCGTCGGTCGCCCAGCATCAGGTCGCGGCGGGCAACGGGGTCAGACATGCGAGCCTGGCCGGCCTTCAGCGCGGCGTCGACATCGACGCCGTCGCAGGGCGTGAAGGCTTCGGCCACCTTGCGCCACTGGCCGCTCACCAGCTTCATCACCTCCAACGAGGCGCCGTTGGTCATCAGCACCTCGTCGACGCCGTCGTCGTCGACGTCCAGCACCAGGGCCGAACAGCGCATGCCCGCCAGGCTGCACATCGATTCGGAGTCGGCCTTGGTCCAATCCTGGTTGCGGAAGCTGTCGGGCAGGACCTTGCCGGCGGGATAGACCTTCATCACGCCCAGGTCGGGCCCGCCCGGTGTGACGGGATCGCGGGCCGCCTGGTCCAGCGCCGCGCGGGCGCGTTTGGCGATGTCGGGGTTGCGGCTGGCCTTCAGCCGCTCCAGTCCATCGCGGCCGTAGCGACCGCTGTCGAAGCGCAGGAACTGGAAGTCGAACTTGTCGGGCGCGACCTTGCCGGCCTCCAGCCGCTTGATCTGGCTGCCGACCGACAGGCGCGCCGGATCGGCGATCGGGGTGAACAGGGCGATCAGCAGCACCACCGAGACGGCGGCCATCAGCAGGTTGGTCGGCTCCAGCGGCTTCATCCACACGCCGGGCTTCAGGGCGGCGAGCGTGTAGCCGACCGTGAACCCGGCCGCGACCAGCAGGTACGTGCAGGCCAGCACCCGGTCCGGGGTCAGGCCGTACTGGTCGATCCGCAGCCACAGGGCGTAGGCGGTCAGGGCCACGATCGGGACCAGCAGCAGGCTGGCCAGGCGCGCGGCCCAGCGCAGGATCAGGTGCGGCGGCTCGATGCCGTCCTGATAGGCGGCGTTGATCAGGATGATCAGGGCGGCGGCGGCCGACAGCAGCAGCGCCGCGGCGGCCTTGGTGCTCCACAGCAGGGTCAGGCCCGTGAACGGCAGGCAGGCCAGGAAGCCGGCGGCGATCACCGTCATCAGCGGCAACAGCCAGGCCAACAGCACCAGCGCCACGGTGCGCACGCCGCGCACCAGGCCGGCGCGGGCCTCGGTCAGCTGCACGGCCATGTGCACGGCGGCGGCGAACATCAGGCCGGTGGCCGGGAAGGCGAAGGCGGTCTCGCCGATCAGCTTCTGGATCGCATCGACCCCGATCAGCTTGAACAGCGCCCCGGCCAGGAACAGCAGCAGCCAGAAGGCGCCGGTGAAGGCCAGCGACAGGAACAGCCGCACGGCGTTGGTGCCGACCAGGTCGAAATAGTCCTCGTAGGGCGCGACGGGCTTGCGGCCGGCCTCGGCCGGCTGGACCAGGTGGTGAGCGATGAACAGCAGGGCGGCCACGGCGATGAACAGCGGCGGCGACAGGGGCCCCGCGCCATAGCGCTCGGGCGCGGCCCCGGTCCAGGCGGCGTGGACGGCCAGGATCGTGGTCAGGGCCGCGGCGATCAGGCTCCAGGCGATCAGGGCCTGGCGACGCATGGCCGACAACGCCGCCAGCGGAATCATCGGGACCATCAGCGCGCAGACCAGCAGAGGCGCGTACAGCATCGGCGTCGTCGCCGGCCAGGCTTTAGACTCGTCGGCTTTCTGCAACAGGAACATCACGATGCCCTGGGCCAGGCCGATCCCCAGCCGGGTGAAGGCGGTGGTCCGAGTGGTCTTGGTGTCCGTCGCGTCCATGCGGGGGCGTTTCTCCGTTTCGGGTACAGCACCACGCCCAACTCTTCAGGGGAAGGGGAGGTCATGTCGGGAAGAGGGCTTTTCGAACGTCCTGGTTTGGCGCTCACTTGCCGTCGGAGACTTTCATGAAACCGTCAGCCGCCTCGATCGACGCCTATCTGGCGGCGCTGCCGCCCGAGCAGCGTGCGGCCCTGGAGATCCTGCGCGGTCAGATCCACGCAGCGGCTCCGCAGGCCGAGGAAACGATCAGCTATGGTCTGCCGACCTTCAAGCTGCAGGGCAATCTGGTGCATTTCGGCGCGGCCGCGAAGCACTGCGCCTTCTATCCGGGCGCGGTCGGCGTGTTCGCTGAGCGCCTGAAGGGCTTCGACGTCAGCAAGGGGACGATCCGCTTCCAGCCCGACGCGCCGCTGCCGCCGGATCTCGTTCGGGACATCGTCGACTACCGCGTGGCCCAGAACCAGGCGATCGCCGAGGAACGGGCGGCGAAGAAGAAGCGATAAGGCCTAGCCGCAATCCTCGATCGCCTGGGCCAGTTTCGGATCGGTTCGAGCGATCTGGTTCGGATACAGCACCTGCGAGCCGGCCTCGTGCGCATTGACCACGATCGAGGCCGGGCCGCCGGCATGCCGGAACGTGAAGGTCCAGCTGGCATTGGCCGGCGACTGGGTGAACGGCTCCTCGCTGGGCGGCGGGGTCTTCTTCCGGCGCGCCTCGGCCGTCAAAGTCTTCAGCAAGCAGGCGCGAACCTGTTCCGCCGACTGGGCGGACGCGTAGGGCGTGATCTGCAGGTTCGAGGCGGCGCTGGCGCCGCAGGGGGCAACCACGGCGAAAGCCGCAAGCGCCAGTCCAGACAGCCGTCCCATGCGCAAACTCCGCCAAGCCCTACACCCTGGAGTTTAGCGGGCGCTCGGCCGGTGGGGCAATGGCCTACCGCGCCAGTCGTCCATCCTCCAGCGCTGCCGGTTCGAACGAGAAGATCACGCTGGGATCGGGCTTGGCGACGCCCTTGACCAGCTTCTTGTCGCCGGCCGCGTGCAGCAGCCAGCGGATGACGTTGAGCCTCGCAGCCTTCTTGTGGTCGGCGCGCACGCAGATCCACGGGGCGACCTCGCTGTGGGTGCGCATCAGCATCTCGTCGCGGGCCTTGGTGTAGTCGTCCCACTTATCCTGAGCGACCTTGTCCAGATCGCTGGTCTTGAAGGCCTTCAGCGGATCGTCGCGACGGGCCTTCAGGCGCTGCGCCTGCTCGTCGCGGCTGATGTCCAGCCAGAACTTAACGTAGCGCAGGCCGTTCTCGACCAGCATCCGCTCAAAGGCCGGCACGTCGCGCAGGAACTGTTCCTGCTGCTCGGGGGTGGAGAAGTCCATCACCCGCTCGACCCCGGCGCGGTTGTACCAGGAGCGGTTGAACAGCACCGCCTCGCCGGCCGCCGGCAGGTAATCGACATAGCGCTGGAAATACCACTCGCTACGCTCGCGCTCGTTCGGCTTGGGCAGGGCCACGACGGTGGTGGCGCGCTTGGACAGGTGCTCGGTGACCCGGGCGATCGTGCCGTCCTTGCCGGCCGAGTCGCGGCCCTCGAAGATCACCAGGATCTTCCAGTCGTCGGCGATGGCCTTCTTCTGCATCTCGATCAGGGCGAGCTGCAGCTGCATGAGTTCGTTGTCGTAGTCGTCGTGCTTGCTCATCAGCAGAGCCTACCCCTGAAAAGAAGAGATGCGCTAGAAGGGCCGAATGATCCGTCTCTTCGTTCCCAACGATCTCTCCGCCGGAGCCGGCGTCGTCCCGACCGTCGACCAGTCGCGCTATCTGACCTCGGTCATGCGTCTGGCGGTCGGGGCCGAGCTTCTGCTGTTCAACGGCCGCGACGGCGAATGGCGCGCGACCATCGTCGAGTCCACCAAGCGCGGTTGCCTGCTGAAGGCCGATGCGCAGGCCCGCCCGATGGAGACAGGCCCCGACCTGGATCTCATCATCGCCATGGTCAAGCGCAGCCGGGTCGAGACCATCGTGGAAAAGGCCGCCGAGCTGGGCGCCCGCCGCGTGCGGCTGACCATCACCCGGCGCACGAACGTCGACTTCGTCAAGCTGGGCCGCCTGGACGCCATCGCCATGGAAGCCGCCGAGCAGACCGGCCGCCTGGACGTGCCCGAGGTCGCCGACCCCGAGAAGCTGGACAAGATCCTCGACGCCTGGGACCCCGCGCGCCGCCTGGTGTTTTGCGACGAGGGCGGCGATGCGAAACCCGCCATCGAGGCGCTCGCCGGGACCGGCGATCCGGCCGCCATCCTGATCGGTCCCGAAGGCGGGTTCGCCCCCGAGGAACGCGAGCGGCTGCGGGGGCTTTCCTTCGTCACGCCGGTGTCTCTGGGCCCACGGATCCTGCGCGCCGACACGGCCGCGATCTCGGCCATGACGCTGTGGCAGGCCGCCGCTGGCGACTGGCGCTGAGGACTTATGCTCAAGGTCGCCCCTTGAGGTTCGGAAAGAAAACGCCCAACTGGGCGTGACATCGCGTTTCGCCGTCGGCGGAGGGACCTGTTCCTCTCCTCCCGCAGCATCATTCCCTGGGGAGGGGCGGCTTGCATGGCCGACACCGCTAGCGTTCAAGATCGTCAGCTGACGCTGGCCGACCTGACCGAATATTTCGCCCGAGGCAGCAAGCCGAAGCACGCCTTTCGTGTGGGCGCCGAGCACGAGAAGTTCGGCTTCTATCTGGGCTCGCACACGCCGGTTCCGTATGACGGCGACAAGGGCATCCACGCCCTGCTGACGGGGCTGCAGCGCTTCGGCTGGAAGCCGGTGCTGGAAGGCCAGACCCTGATCGGCCTGGAGCGCGACGGCGCCAATGTCAGCCTGGAGCCGGGCGGCCAGTTCGAGCTGTCGGGCGCGCCGCTGGCGACCATGCACGACATCTGCGACGAGACCGGCCAGCACCTGGACGAGGTCAAGACCGTCGCCGACGAGCTGGGTCTGGGCTTCACGGGCCTGGGTTTCTCGCCGCTGTGGACGCGTGAGCAGGTGCCGATCATGCCCAAGGGCCGGTACGTGATCATGCGCAACTACATGCCCAAGGTCGGCGGCCTGGGCCTGGACATGATGCTGCGCACCTGCACGGTGCAGGCCAATCTCGACTTCTCGAGCGAAGCCGACATGGTCGCCAAGTTCCGCATGAGCCTGGCCCTGCAGCCGATCGCCACGGCGCTGTTCGCCAATTCGCCGTTCACGGAAGGCAAGCCCAACGGCTTCCTGTCGGCCCGCGCCAACGTCTGGACCGACACCGATCCGAACCGCACGGGCCTGCTGGACTTCGTGTTCGAGGACGGCTTCGACTTCGAACGCTACGCCCGCTATTCGCTCGACGTGCCGATGTATTTCGTCAAGCGCGGCGACAAGTACATCGACGTCGCCGGCCGCTCGTTCCGCGACTTCATCGAGGGCAAGCTGCCCGAGCTGCCGGGCGAGATCGCCACGATCAAGGACTTCGCCGACCACACCACGACCGCCTTCCCCGAAGTGCGGCTGAAGACCTATTTGGAAATGCGCGGCGCTGACGCCGGCCCTTGGAGCCGCCTGTGCGCCCTGCCGGCGCTGTGGACCGGCGTGTTCTATGACGATGCGGCCCTGGCGGCGGCCTGGGACCTCTGCAAGGACTGGACATCTGAGGATCGCGAAGGCCTGCGTCGAGATGTGCCGAAGCTTGGCCTGAAGGCGCAGGTCGCCGGTCGTTCGGCCCAGGACGTGGCCAAGGACTTCGTCGCCATCGCCAAGTCGGGCCTGAAGGGCCGCGCCCACATGAACGGCGGCTTCCTGGACGAGACCATCTATCTGGGCGAGCTGGAGCAGATCGCCGACAGCGGGATCACCCCGGCCGAAAAGCTGCTGTCGCTGTACAATGGCGAGTGGAAGGGCGACATCGGCCGCGTCTTCACCGATTGCGCCTACTGATGCGTATCGTCTCGCCCCTGATCGCCCCATGCCTGCTGATCATGGCTCTGCTGGCTTCGCCGGCCGCGGCCCAGACCCTGGCGCTCACCGGCCCCGAGGGCCAGTCGCTGACCCTGAGCGCCGTCGATCTCGCCGCCCTGCCGCGCCAGAGCGTGACCTTCGCCGGCCACGGCGAATCGCATGTCTATGAAGGCCCGCTGCTGATCGACGTGCTGGCCAAGGTCGGCGCGCCGACCGGCAAGGCGCTGCGCGGTCAGGCCCTGGCCGACGTGGTGCTGGTCGAGGCTGGCGACGGTTACAAGGTGGCGTTCGGCCTGGCCGAAGCCGATCCCGGCACGCGTCCGAACCGGATCATCGTGGCCGACAAGGCCGACGGCGCGCCGTTGGGCGAGGGCCAGGGACCGTTTCGGCTGATCGTCGAGGGCGACCTGCGTCCCGCGCGCGGCGCGCGGATGATTTCCGCCATCAAGGTGCTGCGTCTAGGCGACAAGAGCCCGTCGAACGCGCCGGCTCACAAGCACTAGAAGATCGCTCTGGCCCCGGCGACGAGGCCTACCCAGAGGCCGATTGTGGCGGCCAGGGCGAACAGGCGGCCCCAGGCGAGTTTACGCTTGGGATGGATCGTCGCGTGAACAGCATCCGTCCGATGGTACGTGACGTAGGCCATGGTTTTCCTCCGCGCCCCTCTGCCGGGAGCTGAACCTCATGGTCACGCTCCCATCGGTTAAGGCGGGCTTAAGCCCGGCTTTCCTCTAGATGGTTCCAACGCCCTTGTAGGGCTGCTCGACCAGCGGTTCGTCGATGTCGTGCTCGGTCCGCTCGGGATCGGGCATGGCGACATTGGCCTGCCAGTGCTCGGCCTGGCTGGTCCCTGCGCCGCTGTCGGTGTGGCGGACGATCTCGTCGACCTCGCGCCGTTCCGTCTGCGCCGCCGTCAGCTCGCCCAGCTGGAACTCGACGTGTTCGGGATAGAAGGCCACGCGGTCCTTGATCTGCTCGACCGCCGCGAACGGCGTCTCGTAGGACCACACCGCATCCTCAACGACCTGGGCGTCGCGATAGATGGTGAAGTAGCTGGCGTCGCCCTTGTAAGGGCAGTGTGTCGTCTTGTCGGTGCAGCGCAGGAACAGCATCTGCACGTCCTGGCGCGGAAAATAGTAGACCGGCGGATAGTTGGCCTCCTTCAGCACCAGGACATCGTCGCTGTCGGCGATCTCATGGCCTTCGAACAGCACCCGCACCGTGGTCGGCGCGCGGCTCAGGGTGATCGGATGGCTTTCGTCTGGGGTTCTCATCGGGCGCTTCCGCGTAACGGGGTTCGAGAGAAGAACGCACGAAATGACCGCATAGCTTCAACCAAGGCTCGTGCAGGGGCAAAAGTTCGCCAGCCCGACGGCAAGCCGTTGCTTGTGAAACCATCCGCTGCGTGATCTTCTCCCACCCAATTAGGGGAGGCGAGGGCGATTTGACCGGGGGCGGTCGAGGCTCGTCCGCTCGTCACGTTTCAAGGCTCGCGTATGAATATCGTCATCGCCGGGGGCATCCTGGTCACGCTGGTGACCGGCGTCCCCGTTCTCATGCAGCTGTTGAAGGGCCACCCGCGCGGCCTGATCATCTGCTTCCTGGCCGAGATGTGGGAGCGCTTCTCCTACTACGGCATGCGGGCCCTGCTGATCTTCTACCTGACCCAGCACTTCCTGTTCGACCCGAAGGCGGCCAGCGGCCACTACGGCTCCTACACCTCGCTGGTCTATATCGTGCCGCTGCTAGGCGGCTTCCTGGCCGACCGCTATCTGGGCACGCGCAAGGCGGTGGCGTTTGGCGCCCTGCTGCTGGTGGCCGGTCACCTGGCCATGGCGGTCGAGGGCCAGCCGGCGGTCCAGACCCTGGCCTATGGCGGCCAAGTCTACGAGTTCCAGGCCGAGGGCCGCGGCGACGCGCGCAACGCCCAGCTGATCGTGGCCGGCAAGCCCTACGAGGTCACCGCCACCCAGACCGGCGACTTCGCGGTCAAGAACCTGCCCGCCGGCGCGCCGCTGCCGGCCGTGCTGCCCAAGGGCGAGTACAAGCTGGACGTCGCCGGCCGCGACCCGATGTACCTCAACATCTTCTGGCTGGCCCTGTCGCTGATCATCGTCGGCGTCGGTTTCATGAAGTCGAACGTCGCGGCCCTGGTCGGCCAGCTTTATCCGCAAGGCGATCCGCGCCGGGATCCGGGCTTCACCCTCTACTACTATGGCATCAATCTGGGCTCGTTCTGGGCGTCGATCCTGTGCGGCATCCTGGGCGTCAACTACGGCTGGTGGGCCGGCTTCGGCGCGGCGGGTCTGGGCATGCTGGCCGGCTTCGTAATCTTCGTGCTGGGCAAGCCCTGGCTGCTGGGCAAGGGCGAGCCGCCCGCCGACGCCAGGCTGAAGGAGAAGGTCGCCGGTCCCATCACGCGCGAGGTGCTGATCTACGGCGTCTCGCTGCTGGCCGTGCTGGCGGTGTTCCTGGTCGTGCAGCGCACGCCGGTGGTCAATGTCACCCTGCTGGCCGGCATGTTCGGCTCGCTGGGCTACATCCTGTGGTTCGCCTTCGTGAAATGCGAGAAGGTCGAGCGCGAGCGTCTGCTGCTGGCCACGGTGCTGGTGCTGGGCGCGGTGGTGTTCTGGACCCTGTTCGAGCAGGCCGGCTCGTCGCTGAACCTGTTCGCGGCGACCAATGTCGATCTGAAACTGCTGGCCGCGCCGGTCGAGTGGTTCGGCGGGGCGGTGGTGCTGGGCGCGCCGTCGCAACTGGCCGCGGCCGGGATCTCGACGGCGGGCAAATTCTGGATCAACACCGACTTCAACGCCGCCCAGACCCAGGCCATCAACGCCGGCTGGATCCTGATCTTCGCCCCGCTGTTCGCGGCGCTGTGGACGGTGATGACCGCGCGCGGCAAGAACCCCAGCGCCATGGTCAAGTTCGGCCTGTCGCTGATCCAGGTCGGGGCCGGTTTCCTGATCCTGCTGGTGGGCGCCACCTTCGCGGACGGCGCCTTCAAGATGCCGCTGATCTTCCTGGTGCTGATGTACATGCTGCACACGACGGGCGAGATGTGCATGTCGCCCGTGGGCCTGTCGCAGATGACCAAGCTGTCGCCGCTGCAGATGGTCTCGTTCGTGATGGCCGTCTGGTACATGGCGCTCGCCATGGCCAACCTGTTCGGCAGCTGGATCGCCGCCATCGCCTCGACCGAGACCATCGGCGGTCAGGTGCTGGACCCCGCCGCCGCCATGGCCCAGTCGCTGCTGGTCTTCAAGGTGATCGGCCTGGCGGCCATCGGCCTGGGCGTGCTGTTCCTGGCGCTGGCGCCCGTGCTCAAGAAGTGGTCGCACGGCGCCGACGAGACCGACGCCAAACTGGTCGCCGATCCGAGCGTCTCGGGTCAGGCCTAGTTTTCAGGCTTCGTTTTAAGGATCGAAGGACCCCGGCGCTCACCGGGGTCCTCCACCGAGGCGCAGAGGGGCCGCGCCTCACCTCCGGGTGGACCGGCCTTGGCGACGGCTCAAGTCGCCAAGGCCGGTTCCGCTCCGCCCCGGAGCCCGGACACCCTGCGGGCGGGGGCGCTTCGGGGAAAGTTACAACCCGGAAAAGTGAATTAAACCTGAGACAGGTTGGCCCCTCATCCCGATCTTCCCGGCGAAAGCCGGGACCCAGATCGTAGAGCTCAGAGGCGCACGCAGAAACGCCCGCGATCCGGTCCGGAACGCGGGCGTTCTTGCATCTAGGCCCCGGCTTTCCCCGGGGGGACGGATTGAGTTAGACCGCCGTCCCGCCCACCGTCAGCCCGGTGATCTTCAGCGACGGCTGGCCGACGCCGACCGGCACGCCCTGGCCGGACTTGCCGCAGACGCCGATGCCGGGGTCGAAGGCGAAGTCGTTGCCGATCATGGTCACGCGGGTCAGGGCGCTGGGGCCGTCGCCGATCAGGGTCGCGCCCTTGACCGGGGCGGTGATCTTGCCGTCCTCGACGAGGTAGGCCTCGGTGCACTGGAACACGAACTTGCCGTTGGTGATGTCGACCTGGCCGCCGCCGAAATTGGCGCAGTAGAGGCCGCGCTTCAGCGAGGCGATCATTTCCTGCGGATCGTCGTTGCCGGCCAACATGCCGGTGTTGGTCATGCGCGGCATCGGCATGTGGGCGTAGGACTGGCGGCGACCGTTGCCGGTGGCCTTCATGCCCATCAGGCGGGCGCTCATGCGGTCGTGCATGTAGCCCACGAGGATGCCGTCCTCGATCAGCACGGTGCGTTCGGTGGGCGTGCCCTCGTCATCGACGGTCAGCGAGCCGCGGCGGCCGGCCAACGAGCCGTCGTCGAACACGGTGACGCCCTTGGCCGCCACGCGCTCGCCGATGCGGCCGGTGAAGGCGCTGATGCCCTTGCGGATGAAGTCGCCTTCCAGGCCGTGGCCGACGGCTTCATGCAGCAGCACGCCGTACCAGCCCGGGCCGAGCA
>CAZRPD010000181.1:0-10427 GCA_964601775.1 uncultured Caulobacter sp.
GCACGCCACCCCCGGCGGCGGCCCGCCCGCCGCCGTCCCCGGCCACCACCACCAGCCCCCCCGACAGCGCCGGCGCGGACGCCAGCACCGCGACCTTCAGGCCCAGCACCAGCACCAGCGCGCAGACGCCGTAGGTCCCGATCCGGCTGTCCTTCATGATTTCCAGGCGACGCGGGGCCGTCTGGCCGCCGCCCAGGCCGTCGGCGGTGTCGGCCAGCCCGTCCTCATGGAAGGCGCCGGTGATCAGCACGCCAACGCCGATGGCCAGCAGCGCAGCGACCGGACCGCTCCAGACGTGATCGGCCGCGACAAGAACGCCTGCACAGATCGCGCCAACCATCTGACCGACCAGTGGAAAATAGCGCGCCGCTCGTGTGATCCAATCAGGCTCGAACGTCTTCAACGCCGGCGTCGGAACGCGGGTCAGGAACTGGACCGCGCAGGCCAGCAGCCGCAGTTCCTGTCGCGCCCGCGCGATCATCTAGAGGCGCCCGCTCAGCACGTCGTCCAGGCTGGCGACATCGCTCAACAGGCGCGAGGCGGCCCGTACGATCGGCAGGGCCAGCAAGGCGCCGGTGCCCTCGCCCAGGCGCAGGTCCAGAGCCAGCAGCGGCGCGGCGTCCAGCGCCTCCAGCATCCGCGCATGACCCTGCTCGGCCGAACGATGACAGAAGACGCAGTAGTCCTGCGCCGCCGGCGCCAGTCGGATCGCCGCCAAGGCCGCCGCCGTGACGATGAAGCCGTCGATCAGCACCGGAACCCGCGCGGACGCCGCGCCCAGGATCGCGCCGGCCATCATCACGATCTCGAGTCCCCCGAACTGGGTCAGGACGTCCAGCGGCGCGGTCGCGTCCGACCGGGCGGCGGCGCGCTCCAGCGTCGCCAGCTTGCGAGCCAACCCCGCATCGTCGTGCCCTGCCCCACGTCCCACGCAGTCGGCCAGCGGCGTTGCGGTCAGCCGGTGCATGATCAGCGCCGCCGCGGCGGTGTTGCCGATGCCCATCTCGCCGAGCGCCAGCACCTCATAGCCGTCCGTGACGGCGTCGCGGGCGATCGCCGCGCCGCGCGCCAGGGCCTCGGCGACCTCTTCTGGGGTCAGGGCCGGCCCGACGGCGGCGTTGCGCGTGCCGCGCCGCACCTTCCGCGCCAACAGGTCGGGGTGCGCCGGCAGCTCGGCGTCCACCCCGGCATCGACCACCTTGAGGTCGGCCCCGACCGCGCGGGCGAAGGCGTTGGCGCTGGCCTTGCCGGCCAGGAAGGTGGCGACCATGGCCTGGGTGACGCTGGCCGGATAGGCCGACACCCCCTCCTGCGTCAGGCCGTGGTCGCCAGCAAAGACCAGCAGCAGAGCCTTCTCGTAGGCCGGTGGCGGGCTATCCGCGATCAGGCCCAGCTGGACCGCCAGCGCCTCGACCCGCCCCAGCGCGCCCAGCGGCTTGGCCTTGCCATCGATCCTCGCGCGCAGGGCCGCAGCTTGGGCGTGATCGACGGGGGTAATGGTCGGCAGGGTCATGGCAGGGTCTCCAGGCCGGCCAGCTTGGCCAGGGCGGGAATGTCGAAGGCTTGCTCGAAGACGGCGGCGATCTCGTCCAGCGCCTGGTCGATGCGCAGGGTCTGGTCGACGCCGTTCGACACCGCGCCTAGCTCGGCCAGCAGTGCGGCCCGCGCCTCGCCCTGGTCGAACAGGCCGTGGACATAGGCGCCGCGCACGCGGTCGTCGGCCGAGATCGCGCCGTCGCTCACGCCATCGGCGAAGGTCAGCATCGGGCGATCGCCACCCTTCGTGCGGCCTACATGCATCTCGTAGCCCGCGAACGGCGCGCCGCCCGCCAGGCGTCCCGTGACCGGCCGCAAGGTCTTGTCGTCGGTCATCACCGTCTCGACGTCCAGCAGCCCCAGGCCCTCGACGCTGTCTGGCGCGCCCTCGACGCCGTCCGGGTCCGACAGCCGGCGGCCCAGCATCTGATAACCGCCGCAGACGCCCAGCACCCGGCCGCCGCGACGGACGTGGGCGAAGAGGTCGATGTCCCAGCCTTGGGCGCGGAAGAAGGCCAGGTCGGCCAGGGTCGCCTTGGTCCCCGGCAGGATGACCAGATCGGCGTCGCCCGGCAGCGGCGTCCCGGGCGGGACGAAAGCGAACTCCACGGCGGGCTGGCTGCGCAGGGCGGCGAACTCGTCGAAATTGGCGATCCGCGACAGCATCGGGACCACGATCCGCACCTTGCGGCCATCGCCGGCCAGCGCGCGGTCCAGCACCACGGCGTCCTCGGCCGGCAGGCGTCGCGCCGCCGCCAGCCACGGCGCCATCCCGAAGTCCGCCCAGCCCGTGCGGCGCACGATCTCGGCGCGGCCGTCCTGGAACAGACTGGGATCGCCGCGGAACTTGTTGATCAGGAAACCGCGCACCATGGCCCGGTCGGTCTCGTCCAGCACCGCGTGGGCGCCGACCAGGGCGGCGATGACGTGGCCGCGATCGATGTCGCCGACCAGCACCACCGGCACGTCGGCGGCGATCGCAAAGCCCATATTGGCGATGTCGCCGGCCCGCAGGTTGATCTCGGCCGGACTGCCGGCGCCCTCGACGATGACGAGGTCACTCTCGGCTTCCAGCGCGCGGAAGCTCTCCAGGACCGTGCCCAGCAAAGCGGCCTTGCGTTCCTGATAGCCGCGCGCCTTCCAGGTCCCCGCCATCTGGCCGCGCACCACTAGCTGCGCGCCGACGTCGCTCTGGGGCTTCAGCAGCACCGGGTTCATGTCGACGGTCGGCGGCGTGCGGCAAGCGATGGCCTGCAAAGCCTGGGCGCGGCCGATCTCGCCGCCGTCGGCGGTCACGGCGGCGTTGTTGGACATGTTCTGCGGCTTGAACGGCCGCACGGTCAGGCCGCGATTGGCGAACAGTCGGCACAGGCCCGCCACCAGCACCGACTTGCCGACATCGGACCCGCAGCCCTGGATCATCAATGCGGCCATGCGAGTCCTCCGACAGCGAGCATCAACCAGAGGATCGCGCAGGCGACCAGATAGACCTTCAGCGCCCGGGTCGGATCCGCGGCGTCGGGCGCGCTGCCCTGGCCCAACACCGGACGGTTCGAGACCTCGCCGTCGTACCAGGCAGGACCGCCCAGGCGCACGCCCAGCGCGCCCGCCATGGCCGCCTCGGGCCAGCCGGCGTTGGGCGAGGCGTGCTTGCCGGCGTCGCGCAGCATGGCCCTCCAGCCGCCCCGCCCGGCGATAGCGATCAGAACGCCGGCAAGCCGCGCCGGGATCAGGTTCAGCAGATCGTCGAACCGGGCCGAAGCCCAGCCGAAACTGCGCCAGCGTGGCTCGCGATGGCCGATCAGGCTGTCGGCGGTGTTGACGGCCTTGTAGACGAACAGACCGGGCAGGCCCGCGACCACGAACCAGAAGATCGGCGCCACGACGCCGTCGCAGAAGCTCTCGGCCAGGCTTTCGATCGCCGCGGCCGCGACGCCGGCTTCGTCCAGCCGGGCGGTGTCGCGGCCGACGATCATGCCGACGGCCGTGCGGGCGCCTTCGAGATCACCGGCGGTCAAGGGCTTGGCCACCGCGCGAACGTGATCGTAGAGGCTGCGCTGCGCCAGTCCGACGACGCCGACGATGACCACGGCCCAGGGACCGCCTAACCAGGTGATCAGCCAGCCGACCACGCTGCCGACGCCGACGATGATCAACAGAGTCAGCACGCCGAACACGCGGCGCGAGGTCTCGCCGAAGTTCGGCCGGTTCAGCCGCGCCTCCAGCGCCGAGATCAGCGTCCCGATCCAGACGACCGGATGCGGCACGCGCCGGTGCAGCGCGTCCGGATAGCCGACGACGGCCTCCAGCATCGCCGCCGCCAGCACGATCCAGGGGCTAGCCCACACGGCTCAGCACTTCGATCAGCGGGCCGCCTTCGCCTTCGTGGCGGCGGACCACCACGCCGTAGACGTCCGCCAAGATGTCGGGCGCCAGAGCGGCTTGCGGCGCGCCGTCGATGACGAGCCGGCCCTCGTTGAGCATCAGCACCCGGTCGGCGAAGCGGGCGGCCAGGTTCAGGTCGTGCAGGGTGAGGACGACACCCCGCCCCTCGCCATGGGCCAGCTGGCGAAACAGCGACAGGGCGTCCAGGGCGTGGGCGGGGTCCAGGCCGGTCAGCGGCTCGTCGGCCAGCAGCCAGTCGGTCTCGCCGGCCAGGGCCCGGGCGATCAGCGCCCTGGCCCGCTCGCCGCCGGACAGGCGCGTCACCGCCCGGTCGGCGAAGTCTTCCAATCGCGCCTTGGCGATGGCGCGATCGACGGCCACCTTGTCCTCGCCGCTGGGCCCGAAGGCGCCCAGATGCGGCGTACGGCCTAAGCCGATGAACGAGCGGACATCCACATCCCAAGCGATTTCAGGGCTTTGCGCCAGGAAGGCGATGTGTCGTGCGCGACGACGGCCGGGAATGGCGGCGACGCGTTCCTCGCCCAGCCGCGCCTCGCCCGCGTCGGCCTTGCGCAGGCCGGCCAGGCACGACAGCAGGGTGGACTTGCCCGCCCCGTTCGGCCCGACGATAGCGATCACCTGGCCGCGCGCGAAGTCGGCGGTGACGCCGTCCAGCACCTTGCGGTCGCCGAAGCTCAGGGTGATGTCCTGGGCGTGAAGGGTGCTCATGCCAGCCTCCGGCGCATGGTGATCAGCATCCACAGGAAGAACGGCCCGCCCAGAATGGCCATGGCCACGCTCAGCTTGATCTCGCTGGCGGCCGGGGTCATGCGCACCAGGATGTCGGCGGCCAGGGTCAGAACGGCCCCGCCCAGGAATGACGGCAGCAGCACCGCGCTTGGCCGCGAGCCCAGCAGCGGCCGCAGCAGGTGCGGGGTGATCAGACCGACGAAGCTGATGACGCCCGTCACCGCCACGCTGGACCCGACCGCCACGGCGACGCCGATCGCCACCAGCAGGCGGATGCGCGACAGCTCCACGCCCAGCGACCGCGCGCCCTGCTCGCCCAGGGTTAGGGCGTCCAGCGAACGCCCGAGCGTCAGCAGCAGCAGGCCGCCGGCGATAACGCCCGGCGCGGCCAGCTTGACCTCGTCGACGCTGCGGTCGGCCAGCGAGCCCATCAGCCAGTTGACGATCTCGTTCACCGCCCACGGGTTGGGGGCCAGGTTCAGGGCCAGGGCGATGGCCGCACCGCAGACGGTCTGGATGATGAAGCCGGCCAGGATGAAGGTGACGATGCTGGAGGTGACGCCGGCCAGGCCCAGCAGGGCCGCGACACCCAGGCCCGCGCCGATCATGGCGCCGGCCGGCAGGATCCACACCGCCTGCGCCGCCGCGCCCAGATAAAGGGTCAGCACCGCCCCCAGCGCCGCCGAGGTCGAGACGCCCAGCGCCGCCGGATCGGCCAGCGGATTGCGGGTATAGCCCTGCAGCGCCGCGCCGGAGAGCCCCAAGGCCCCGCCGACCAGGATGGCCAGGATGGTGCGCGGCAGACGCAGGCCGAAGACGATGGCCCAGCGCGGGTCCTCACCGTGCGACGTCCAGGCGCTCCACGGCGTCCAGACGCGTCCGGCGCACAGGCTGAGGCCGAACAGCACGACCAGTATGGCGGCCAGCACGGCGCAGACGAACCAGGGAGACTTTTGCCTCAGGATCTGGGGTTTCATGCGCCCTCCTTCAGGGCCTGAACCCGCGCGCGCGTCATGGCGGCGGCGGTCTCGATCAGCACCGGACCGCCGCAGTAGAGGAGCTTCTCGGGCAGGCGGACCATGCGCATGCGGCCGGAGATCGACTTCAGGGCCGGATGGGTCATGACCCGGTCTGCCCAACTGCGGGCGCCGGGCGCGGGCTCGCCGACCAGCAGCACCTGTGGCGGGTCGGCCAGCAGGCGCTCCAGCCCGACATTGCCCCAGGTCTTGAGGCCATAGCGACGGGCGACGTTCTCGAAGCCGGCGTGTTCCATCATCTCGTCGACCAGGGTGCCCGGCCCGGCCGCAAAGCCGTTGGGCTGGTAGATCAGGGCCTGCAATCGCCGCGCGCCCGCCGCGGGTTCGGACGCGGCGATGGCGGCCTCGATGTGGGTCACGAGCGCCTCGCCACGGTCCGGATGGCCGATCAACCCTGCGACCTCGCGGACCTGGGCCAGACTCTCGGCCACCGACTTGGCCACCTTGAAGCGATGCACCGGCACGTGCAGCCGCTTCAGCGCATTGCGGGTGGCCAGGGCCGAGTGCTGGCTGGCCAGCACCAGGTCCGGCCGCAGGCTGATGATCTCCTCGGCGCTCTCCCAGGTGAACGGCAGGGTGCTGGCCTGCTCCGCCACGGTCGAGCCGTGCGGCTCGCGGGCATAGTGGCTGAGGGCGGCGATCTGGCTGCGATCGGCCAGATGCACCAGCATGGCGTCCAGGCAGTTGTTCAGCGACGCGATCCGGCGCGGCGGGCCTTTCGCCGGCACGGCCAGCGAAAGCGCGCCGCCGATCATCTCGCGACGCGTACTCATGGCTGAAGGGCCTCGCTCAAGCGATTGAAATCACGACGCAATGGCGAGCCGAACCGAAGTCGATCGGGAAGTGTCGCAAACGGCCGCGTCAGCACCCCGCGGGCGCACAGCCGGGCGAACAGGCCGTGGGCGTCTTCCGCCTCGACCCACCGGAAGAGATCGCAGCCGCCCAGCACGGTCAGGCCGGCCTGCGTCAGCAGCGCGTCCAGCGCTTGCGCCTCAGACGCCAGGAACGCCCGGGTCGTCGCTTGCCAGGTCACATCGGCATAGGCGCCCAGGCCCAGAGTCAGGGCGTCGGCGCTGGCCGGCCAGTCACCGATCATGGCGCGAACTTTCAACGCCAATTCATTGTTCAAGATCAGAAAACCCAGCCGCGCTCCAGGCAGGCCGTAGAACTTGCCGAACGAGCGCAGCACGATCAGCCGCTCGATCTCCAGGTCGGCGACGCCGAGTTCGGGCGCGACCTCGCCGAAGGACTCGTCGACGATCGTCCAGCGGCCGGCGGCCGAGCGCGCCTGCGCCAAGGCAGTGAGTTCCGCCCGCTCGATCCGCCGGCCGTCGGGATTGTTCGGATTGACCAGCACCAGGATGTCGGCCGCCTCATCCGCGGACGGCACGGCCATCCCGCGGTCGCCCCAGGCCTCGGTATGGCCGCCATAGATCGGACCGACCAAAGCGGCCTGCCCGTGCAGCAACCCGACCAGCAGCCGCAGCCCCGCCTCGGCGCCGGCGATCGCCACGACCCGCGCTGGATCGGCGACGCCGAACGCCTTGGCCGCCGTCACCTCCAGCCGCGCCAGGTCACGCGGGTCCGGCAGGCGCGTCAGGGCCTTGTCCGGCGCGCGCGGGCCCGGCCACGGCGCGGGATTGATGCCGGTCGACAGGTCCAGCCAAGGCCAGGGCGCATCCGGATAGGCGGCCATCGCCTCGTGGAGACGGCCGCCGTGCCGGAAGGCGCCGATATGCGGTATCGACGCCATCACCAGACCCTAGAAGCGCGCCCGCAGGCCCAGGAACGCCCCACGGCCCGGCGCGCCGTAGTTCAGGATGGTCTGGTAGTCCTTGTCGAAGGCGTTCTCGACCCGGCCGAAGACCTCATAGGTCTCATTGATCGGATACGAGGCGCGCAGGTCGACCAGGGTGTAGCTCTTCACCACGACGGTGTTGGCGTCGTTGTTGAAGGTCTTGCCCACGTGACGCGCCGCCACCGTGGTGGTCAGGCCCACCGGCCAGCGATAGCCGACCGCCAGGTTGCCCAGGTTCTTGGGGCGGCGGGTCAGCTGCTTGCCGGCGCTGGTCCCCGATTCCGACTGGGCGTCGGTATAGGTGTAGTTGCCGGTGATCGTCAGGCCCTCGACCGGCTTCAGTTCGCCGATCAGCTCCACCCCTTGCGTCTTGGTCTTCTGGACGTTGCGGTAGTAGCCGAAGCGGAAGACGCCGCCGGGCGTGCACAGCGGATCCCTCGAGCCCGACGCGCAGCTGTTGTAGCGGATCTCGTTGTCGGCCTCGCGCTGGAAGCCGGTGATCGAGACGCGGGCCTTGCCTTCGAAGAAGCGCTGCTCGACGCCGGCGTCCCAGCTGTCGAACGCTTCGGGCGACAGGTTCAGATTGCCGTACTCGCTGTAGAGCTCGTAGAGGCCCGGCGCGCGGAAGCCCTGACCGAAGCTGGCGCGCAGGACCGTATTGCCCTCGTTCAGCGCCCAGGCGGCCGAGGCCTGACCCAGGGTGTGCGAACCATAGGTGTCGTGGTCCTCGTGACGGACGCCGGCGGTCAGGGTCAGGCCCTGGATCACCTCGGCCTGCAGCTGGCCATAGACGCTGTCGACGCCGACCCGGCCGCGGCTGGTGGCCGGGTTGGGCGCGAAGGTCGAGGGCGAGCGGGTGCGCATGCGCGAGCGCTCGCTTTCGGCGCCGAAGGTGGCCGAGACCGCCTCCGAGATCGCGAACACGCCCTGATACTCCCAGCGCTTGTTCTTGCCGGCCGCGTCGAAGGTCATCGGCACGGTTGGCTGGGCCGGGTTGTAGTTCTCACGGTCGGTGTCGGTGTAACCGTAGCCGACGCGGTTGTTCCAGCGGCCGTCCAGCAGGGCGAAGTTCAGGCCGCCATAGACGACCAGTTCCTCGGTGCGACCGAACTCGCGGCTGTCGCCGTTGAAGGCGTCGAAGTCGTTCTTGCCCTTCGAATAGACCGAGCGGACCTCGGCCGAGACGGCGTCGCTGAGCTTGTAGCGCAGGCGGCCCGACAGGCCGGTGTTGTGGTAGCCGTCGTTTTCCTTGCCGGTCTTGTAGGCCGAGAAACCGTCGGTCGAGTAGAAGCTGCCGGCCACGCGCCAGACGATCTTGTCGCTGGCGCCGCCCAGGCCGCCGCGGATGTAGCCCGTCTGGCGCGCGCCGCCCTCGACGTCCAGCGAGCCGCCGAACGGGGTGGTCGGGTCGGCGGTGACGATATTGACCACGCCGCCGATGGCCTGGCTGCCCCACAGGGTGGACTGGGCGCCGCGCAGGATCTCGATGCGGGTGATGTCGCCGGCCAGCAGGTTGCCGCTGTTGAAGCCGCCTTGCGTCGAGGACGGGTCGTTCAGCTTGACGCCGTCGATCAGCACGACGGTGTGCTGAGTTTCGGCCCCGCGGATGTTGAGGCTGGTGGTCGTGCCCGGACCGCCGTTGCGCACGAAGTTGACGCTGGGCTGCTGGGCCAGAAGCTCGACGACCGAAACAGCCTGGCTGGCCTCGATGGCGCCCTGGGTGAGGACGGTGACCGACGCGCCGACCTTCTCGATCGGCTGGGCGGTGCGGGTGGCGGTGACCACCAGTTCGGCGACGCCATTGGCGCCGGCCGAGCCGGCGACGTCGGCCTCGGGGGCCTTCTGGTCATCGGCGAGGGCCGGGCTGGCGATCAGGACGGCGGCGACGGCGGTGGAGCTGAGAAATGCTCGGATCATGTCTTGTCTTTCCCCTTCTGAAACGACCCGCGCGCCAAGCCAGGGCGGACACGAAGCGGTTGACCGCGCGCACGCCTTGGACCGTCGCGCGGTCCTGTGACTGTCGTTTCTCGGGAAGACCCGTTCGTTCGGCGCACCCCGGCCGAGCGATGAACGACTGCGCCGGGCAGGTCTCCTGGCTCGCGGGTCCATGCTCTTGGCGTCGCCTTCCCAGGACCGGGGTCCCAGTGGCGTATGACGCTAGAGCTCGCCGCTTACAGTTGCGGGGGCAGCCGAGGTCTTGAACCTCGTTCCCTTTTAATCCTCTTTCGAGGAGCCTGATGCAGCGCCTGCCGTATATTGTGCGCCGCACACCGTCAATGTGGAGCTTTCATGACCGCGACCCTGGTGCTGGGCGGGGCCCGATCCGGCAAGAGCATGTTTGCGCAGAAGGCCGCGGAAACGGCTGTGGGAACTGGGCGCGCGACGATGATCGCCACGGGACAGGCGTTCGACGACGAGATGGCGCAGCGCATAGCGCGCCATCAGGCCGACCGCGGCGAATCGTGGATCACCGTCGAGGCCCCGATCGACCTGCCCGAGGCGGTCAGCGCCCTGCCCGCCGACGCGGTGGCCGTGGTCGACTGCCTGACGCTGTGGCTGTCGAACCTGATGCTGAACGACCTGGACGTCGAGGCCGCCGCCAGCGCCCTGGTCGAGGCCGTGAGCGCGTGTCCGGCCCGTGTCTGGCTGGTCAGCAACGAGGTCGGCCTGGGGCTGGTGCCTGAGACCCCGCTGGGGCGGCGGTTCCGGGACGAGGCAGGGCGACTGCACCAGCGCCTGGCCCAGGCGGCGGACGAGGTGTTCTTCGTGGCGGCGGGGCTGCCACTGCGGATGAAGTAGTCGGCTCAATCCCCTCAGCCGTCATCCCGCGCTTTATTCGGGGGGCCCCTTTGTCCCGTTCCCGGGGCGGGCGGGGGAGCGCCCCTCCCCCAGACCCCCCAACCTGGGGTCGCCCCCCCAAA
>CAZRPD010000182.1:0-10377 GCA_964601775.1 uncultured Caulobacter sp.
TGGGTCCCGCGCATAAAGCGCGGGATGACGGGGTGTTTTGCTGTACGCAACGAAAAAGGCGGCGCCTTTCGACGCCGCCCAAGTTCAGAGGGGATGAGAGGGGAAACCAGGAACCGGCTGGCTTACGCCGCCTTTTCGCCTTCGATCAGGCTCGGGCTCGACTTGATTTCCACGGTGCGGGGCTTCAGGGCCTCGGGCACTTCGCGTTTCAGCGCCACCGACAGCAGGCCGTTCGACAGATCGGCGTCGACCACGACCAAGTAGTCGGTCAGCTGGAACTTGCGCTCGAAGTTACGCTCAGCCAAGCCGCGATGCAGGTACTGCTTGGCGTCGCCGTCGTTGGCCGCCTTGCGGCCGGTGACGGTGAGCAGGTTTTCCTTCACCTCGACGTTCAGCTCTTCGGGCTTGAAGCCGGCCACCGCGATCTCGATGCGGTAGTCGTTCTCGCTGGTGCGTTCGATGTTGTAGGGGGGATAGCCCGAGGCCGTTTCACTGCGGGCCGCAGCGTCGAGCTGGGCGGCGAGGCGGTCGAAACCGACGAGCGAACGGTGCAGGGGCGAAAGGTCGAAAGTACGCATAGGGTCAGATCCTTCTTATCAAGCAAGGTCTTCAAAAGGTTCGTCCCGTGGCGACCCGAATTCGGCGTCGCCTGTGGTCCGGAAGGCCCGGGTGTCCAGCGCCTTCGTGAAACTAGTTGGTGAGCGGATTTCCACGTTCAAGGGCTTGTCCCGATGGTGAACGTGAATCGTTTGACGCACCCTCCCTCGCGGTTAAGGTCGCCCCGCCTCAATCGCCGCACCCCCTATTTGTCGAAGGACCCGCCGCCATGCTTCGTCGCCACGTTCTGCTCGCCGCCGCCGTCCTCACCCTGGCCTCGCCCGCCGCCGCCTTCGCCGCTGACGCCGCCCTCAAGGCCGCCGTGGCCTCAAAGACCCGCCCCGCCGCCGACGTCGCCCGCGACGGCGCCCGCCACCCGGTCGAGAGCCTGACCTTCTGGGGCCTGAAGCCCAAGCAGACGGTGATCGAAATCTCGCCTGGCGGCGGCTATTGGACCGAGATCCTGGCGCCCTACGCCAAGGCCACCGGCGGCCACTACGTCGCCGGCGTCGCCGATCTGTCGAACCCGAAGATCTCGGAAGGCGCCAAGAAGGGTCGCGCCGACTTCGAGGCCCGCTTCGCCGACCAGACCAAGTACGGCCATGTCGCCTATGCCAATTTCGGCGCGACCTCGGGTCCGCTGGGCGCGCCGGGCTCGGCCGACCTCGTGCTGACCGCCCGCAACGTCCACAACTGGACCGGCGCGCCGGGTCTGGCCGACAAGGTGTTCGCCGACTTCTTCGCCGTGCTGAAGCCGGGCGGCCTGCTGGCGGTCGAGGATCACCGGGCCGACCCGCGCTCGGAAAAGGCCGCCGACGGCTATCTGAACACCGCCACGGTCGTCGCCATCGCCAAGAAGGCCGGCTTCGTTCTGGACGCCCAGTCCGAAATCAACGCCAACCCGAAGGACACCAAGGACCACCCCTTCGGCGTCTGGACCCTGCCGCCGACCAAGCGCACCGCGCCGGGCGGCCAGCCGGCCGATCCCAGCTTCGATCGCAGCAAGTACGACGCGATCGGCGAGAGCGACCGCATGACCCTGCGCTTCCGCAAGCCGGCCTAAGACGCGTGGTGGTTTCTGTAGATTGGTCGCGGCGAGGGGTTCTGGCTGGCGTGAGCGCGCTGGGCCTCTCGGCGTGCGGCAAGAAGGACGATCCGGCCAAGGTCGAGGCCAAGGCGGCGGAGAAGGCCGGACCCAAGACGATCGAGGCGGTGGTGGCCGGCGACTGGCGCCGGTCCGAGGACCGCGCTCGCGACGCCTGGCGTCACCCGGTCGAGAGCCTGAAGTTCTGGGGCCTGAAGCCGGGCCAGACCGTCGTCGAGTTTTGGCCTGGGGCCGGTTGGTACACCGACATCCTCGCGCCCTACCTGGCCGACACCAAGGGCAAGCTCTTTGAAGCGGTGCTGGAGGCTAGCGATCCGGCCGACCCCGCCGCCGCCGAGATCGTCGAGGCCTATCGCAAGCGGCTGACCGACAAGAAGCGGGTCTATGGCGAGGTGACCTTCACCGCCTTCGGGCCCACCAGCGGTCCGGTCGCGCCGGACGGTTCGGCGGATCTGGTGCTGTTCCTGCGCAACCTGCACAACTGGATGGCCGGCGGCATCGCCGAGAAGGCCTTCAAGGACGCCCTGGCGGCGCTGAAGCCCGGCGGCATCCTCGGGATCGAAGAGCATCGCGGCGAGCCTGGACGCATCCAAGACGTGCTGGCCGCCGACGGCTATGTTCAGCAGGACTATGTGATCCAGATGGCCAAGGAGGCTGGGTTCATCCTGGTCGAGGCCAGCGAGATCAACGCCAATCCCAAGGACACCAAGGACCATCCGTTCGGTGTCTGGACCCTGCCGCCCACGCGCCTGTCGGCGCCGCGCGGCGAGCCGGCCGAGCCAGGCTTCGACCACGCCAAGTACGACGCCATCGGCGAGAGCGATCGGATGACCCTCAAGTTCGTGAAGCCGACGTGAGCAAGCTTGCGCTGATCCTTGCTGCGACCGTCCTGGCCGTCGCCAATCCCGCCTTCGCCGAAAAGTCGGCCGAGGCGACCAAGGTGCTGCCGTTCCTGGACAAGTTCCTGAAGGTCCCGGCCGCCGAGCGCACGCGCCTGAAGTTGACCTACGCCGTCCGCCACGAGGGCAAGATGCTGCCGGATCTGAAGGCGATCCTGGTCGAGCGCAGCGGGGCGCGCACGCCGCTGCCGGTGGACGCCGAGGGCTATTTCCAACGCCTGCCGACCCTGGCCCAGCTGGAGGGCGATCCGGCCATCGTGTTCGACGTCCCTGTGGGCTGGAAGATGGGCACGTCGATGAATATCGGCACGACGCTGAAGCCGGCCCAGGACTATGACGCGCGCGAGCTGGGGGCGACGGTGACCGAGGCCAACGCCGTGATCGGCAAGGCGGCGGGCGTCATGGCCATGATGGCTCCAAAGATGACCGGCATCGTCTTCCCGAAGGCCGAGAGCGGGGTGGTGACGTATCCCGGCGGTCGCACCGCGCCACTGCCGGAAGCCGAGGGGGCGCCGTACTTCCGTCCCGCCGATCACAAGGGCGCCGTGCGGGTAAAGTTGACAAAGTCGCCGACTAAGGTCGCCTTCTATGACGGGAAGAAATAAGGCCGCGCGTCGTCTGAACGGTGTTTACTTGCCGACGGCTCGCGGTCTAGCTAACCGCCAACACTTTTCGCGCAGAGGGAGATCGCGCTCATGGCTACGCTTCAGGAAATCACCGATCGCATCAAGGGCGCCGTGGGCGACGACAGCGGTCTGGGCAAGAGCCTCAAGTTCGACCTGAAGGACGCCGGCTTCATCCACATCGATGGCGGCTCGGTCACCAACGAAGACAAGCCGGCCGACCTGACGATGACGCTGGGCATCGACGACCTGCTGGCCATCGGCGCCGGCACGCTGGACCCGACCATGGCCGTCATGACCGGCAAGCTGAAGCTGTCGGACATGGGCGCCGCCATGGCGCTGCAGCCGAAGATGGGCGCGCTGTTCGCCAAGATGCGCTGAGCCACGGCATGAGCGAACCGGCGTCTCTGGTCTCGATCCCCGAGGCTCCGGTTCCCGCCAGTGGTAAGGCCGAATGGTTTAGCGGCGCGGATGGGGCGACCCTCCGCGCCGCGACTTTTTTTCCCAAAGGCCCCGCACGCGGGACGGTGGTGCTCAGCCCCGGCCGCAGCGAGCCGTTGGAGAAGTATTTCGAGGTCGTCGACGACCTGCTGGACCGCGGCTTCGCCGTGCTGGTCCATGACTGGCGAGGGCAGGGGCTGTCGGCCCGCGGCCTGCCGGACCGCCTCAGGGGCCACGCCCGCGGCTTCAAGACCTTCGTCTCCGACTACAAGGCGCTGCTCGATACGTTCGAGGCGCGCATGCCCAAGCCGTGGGTCGCGGTCTCCCACTCGATGGGCGGCTGCCTGACCATGCTGGCCCTGGCCGGCGGCGAGCGCCGCTTCTCGGCGGCGGTGCTGTCGGCGCCGATGCTGGGCCTGAACTCCGGCGGCATCCCGCCCTGGCTGGCCCGGTCGCTGTCCTGGACGGTGTCGCGCGTTGGCTTCTCCGGCGAATACGTGCAGGGCGGTCAATACGACCCGCTGGCCCAGACCTTCGCCGGCGACGCCCTGACCCACGATGAGACGCGCTACGATCGCTACATGGCGCAACTGCGCGCCAACCCCGACCTCGCCGTCGGCGGCATGACCTGGGGCTGGGCCGACTTCGCAGTCACCGCCTGCGCCTGGCTGCGGCGGACCAAGGGCGTCGAGGCTATCCAGGTCCCGGTGACCCTCGTCGCGGCCGAACTGGACAACCGCGTGCTCAATCCCGACCAGAAGGTGATCGCCGCCCGCATCCCGCAGGGCCGCTATGTCGAGGTCCCGGGCGCCTACCACGAAATCCTGATCGAGACCGACGCTCGCCGGGCGATCTTCTGGCAGGCCTTCGACGAAACGGTGGATCCCGTCGCGCCGCGCGAGCCGCTTATTTCGCCGAACGTCTCAGACTGACCAGCGCCTCGTCCAGCGGGCGGCGGTCGCCGGTAATGACGATCTGGCCGCCGTTCGAGCCCACGGGCTCGCCGCGCCAGTTGGTGACCACGCCGCCGGCGCCTTCGATCAGGGGGATGGCGGCCTCGATGTCCCAGGACTTCAGGCCAGCCTCGATGACCATGTCCATCTTGCCCATGGCGACCATGGCGTAGGCATAGGCGTCGCAGCCCAGGCGGGCCAGCTTGGCGGCGGCGCGGACCTGCAGCCAGGCGGCGCGCTCGGCGCCGTCGAAACAGGCGTCGGCGTCGGTGGTGGCGATGACCGCGTCGGTCAGGGTGGCGCATTCGCGCACACGGATCGGCGTGCTTGCGCCGCGCGCGACCAGGCGCGAGCCGCTGGCGTGGCCGATGAAGACCTCGTCCAGATAGGGTTGGCCGATCGCGCCCAGCACAGGGCGACCCTGGTGGCGCAGGCCGATCAGGGTGGTCCACAGCGGCAGGCCGGAAATGAAGGCGCGGGTGCCGTCGATGGGATCGAGAACCCAGACGAACTCGGCGTCAGGCCGGTCCTCGCCATATTCCTCGCCGATCACGCCGTGCTCGGGATAGCGCTCGGAAATCAGCTTGCGGATCGCGGCTTCCGCGCCGCGGTCGGCTTCCGTCACCGGATCGAAGGCCGCATGGCTCTCGCGCGGCAGGTTCTTGCCGGCGCCCTTGTCCTCCAGGCCGTGGTCGGCCCGGAACAGCGGCAGGATGACCTCCGCCGACGCCTTGTTCAGGTCGAGAACGAAGGCGTCGAGCGCGGCGAGCGTATCAGCGGAAAGCGTCATGAGGCGGGGTTTAACGCCCCCGCCGCAGGTACGCCACCTATACTCGTACTGAGTTAGGCGTCGGCATGTTCCGGACCGCCGCCGTTCAGCGACTTGGCCAGGTCCAGCAGGCGACGACGCGGACGTTCGCCCAGCAGATAGTAGGCGCGGATCAGGTCCAGCGTCTCCTTGCGGGCGAACATCTCGCCGCCTTCCGACTCGCTGGCCGCCTCGCGACGCACGTCCGAAAGGCCGTCGTAGAAATAGCCGACCGGAACTTCCAGAGCCTCGGACAGCTGCCACAGGCGGGCGGCCGAGATCCGGTTGGCCCCGCACTCGTATTTCTGGATCTGCTGGAACCGCACCCCCACCGTGCCGGCCAGCTGTTGTTGAGTCAGGCCCAGCAGACGGCGCCGGCGGCGCAGTCGCTTGCCCAGATGCGTGTCGATATCGTTGCCCATGGAAGCCATGCCCCCTAGTTGTCCCTGGACCCGTCCCGAAACGGAACGGTCTGGTTTGACAGTCGCAAGTCGCGTGCCGGGCGAAGTGACGTTGCCTGAGGCGTGTCCCCAAGCTTACTAAGAGCGCATGTCGGATAAGCGTCAGCCCTGGGTTCAGGACCTTCTATGGCGGTTGGAGGCCCTGGGCTTCGACCTCTTCATCGGCTCGGTGCGCCTGATGGGCGTGGATCGCGCCTCGGATTTCGGCGGCTGGCTGGGCCGCACGCTGGGGCCGTTGAGCGGGGCGCACAAGGTCGCCACCCGGAACCTCAAGCTGGCCTTCCCGGAAAAGGACGCCGCCTGGCGCGACCAGATCCTGGTCGAGCAGTGGGACGGCCTGGGCCGCTCGTTCGCCGAGTTTCCGCTGATGGACAAGATCCTGCCGTCTACCGGCCGGGTCGAGGTGGTCAACAAGGAGCGGCTGGCGCAGATCGCCGAGGAGAAGATCCCGGTGGTATTCGTCTCGGGCCATCTCTCGAACTGGGAGGTCATGCCGGCCGCCATCGTCGACAGCGGCGTGGTGTGCGAGATGACCTATCGCGCAGCCAACAACCCCTATGTCGACCAGCGCATCAAGGACAGCCGCTTCCGCTACGGCGTGCGGCTGTTCGCGCCCAAGGGCGGCGACGGGGCCCGCGAGCTGCTGGAAGGCATGAAGAAGGGCAGCTCGGTCGCCCTGATGAACGACCAGAAGTTCAACAGCGGCGTCGCCGCCCCGTTCTTCGGCCATGACGCCCGCACCGCGCCGGGGCCGACGCGCTTGGCGATCCGTTTTGGCACGGTGCTGCAACCGATGTCGGTGCAGCGCCTGAAGGGGGCGCGGTTCCGGGCGGTGGTGCACGATCCGATCGTCCCGCCCAGCACCGGCGACCGCACGGCCGACATCGAGGCCGGCGTGCGGATGATCAACGCCTTCATGGAAGAGCGCATCCGCGAACGGCCGGCCGAGTGGTTCTGGGTCCACCGCCGCTGGCCCAGCGAGGTCTATGCGGCGCTGGCTCAGCGGGAAGCTGAGGCCTAGATCTCGATCTTCTCTTCGCCGGCGTCGCGCTCGCCGTTGCGGCGGAAGGGACCCTTGTGGTTGGGGTCGTGGCGGCGGCGGCGGCAGGGGCCGAAATAGTCCGGCGAGCGGATGAACGGCCGCGGGTGGAAGATCACCGTGTTGATGCGGTCCAGCAGCGAGCGGGCGGTGACCGGCTTGACCACGATCTCGGTGACGCCGGCGTCGCGGGCCTCAAACACCCGGTGACGTTCGGCAAAGCCGGTCAGCATGATGATCGGCAGGAACGGGTCGACGCTGTCGGGCGAGTTGCGGACCAGCTGGGTGAACTGCACCCCGTCCAGCGGCGTCATCTTGAAATCGATGATCGCGATGTCGGTCTGCCAGTCGCGCAGGATCTGCAGGGCCTCGGCCCCGTCCATTGCTTCACGGATATGTCTGACGCCAACGCCCTTCAGGATCGTCGAGACGATCGAGCGAATGTGCTGGTTGTCGTCCACCAGCAGAAAGCGCAGCTTTTCGAGCGCTGCCGACATGCGGGAGCCGCCTCCTCGAGGACTTGCGGAAAATCGAAACGCCCTGCTGCCCACAGCGCGTTTCGTGGAGGCGGATAGCTATCGAATGATTTTCACTCGCGCCAGGGGCGACTTTTATGACGGTTTACTCGCGGAATGGCCCAGCGCCCACCAAGAGGGACGGATCAAGGTTGCGATCGCGCCACTTCATGCGCCAGCACAGATGCGGCCCCGTTGCGCGGCCTTCCTTGCCAGTCTGGGCGAAGACCTGACCCTGCTTCAGGTAAGTCCCTGGCGTGACTAGGATTTTGGATAGGTGCAAATACGCGGTGATCAAACCTTGGCCGTGATCGATCAAAACCAGGCCGCCTTCGAAGTGCAGGCCGGTTTCGGCGAATGCAACCAGACCGGAGGCCGGAGCGCGGACCGGCGTGCCCACAGGCGTCGCCAGATCGACCCCAAAATGAGGACGCTTGGGTTCGCCATTCAGAATTCTCTGCCCGCCAAAGCGCGCCGAACGCCTCGCACCGGTCACCGGCAGAATGAAGCCGTCGCGGAAACCCTCGATATCGGCCAGGCTGGCGAAGCCCGCCTGCTTGCGCGCGCCCTCGGCCAGCAGCCTTTGCAGCAGCACCGGATCGGTTGGCGAGACCTGCTCGGGCGGCAGGCCATTGATACGCTGAATGTCGAAGTCGCCGGGCGTGATGCTGGCCTGGTGCGAGGCCGAGCCCTCGGGCGTGGTGACGGTCAGCACGCTGGTCGGCGGGGCGTCGCGGTCGAAGCCGACGAAGAACCAGCCCTTGGCCGAGGCCGTGGTCAGCACCTTGCCGTCGACGTCGATGACGGCGCGCGGGCTGGTGCGTCCCACGACATAGCCGCCCTGGACGTATTTGCCCGCCAGGATCAGCCCTGGCGCGGCCGCGTAGGCGGTTGCGGAGAGGGCGGCGAGGGGCAGCGCGGCCAGGACCGCGCGGCGGTTCAGGCCGCCTGCCAACGCTTCAGCGCCTCGGTGGGGCTGGCATAGGCTTCCTGATGCTGCGGGCTCCAGTAGCGCAAAGCCTCCAGGGGAATCTGCTTGTTGCTCACGGCGCACAGCACGAAGCGGCCGGGGCTGAGCACGGCGTATTCGCCGTCGCCATAGTGCAGGACGGCTAGGCCGTCGGACTTGCCGAGATCACGATCGAAAGCGTTCATGGGCGTACTTTAAGCGAAACGGGCGGATCAGAACAGATCGCCCTGGTCGATCGGCGACGTGGCTGGCTTGGGACGAGGCTTGGGCGCCGGGGCAGGCGCAGGGGCGGGCGGCGGAACGAAACCGCCTTCGCCGTCGATCACCGCGTCGCGGTCGCCGCTCTTGAACTTCAGGTTCACGCGCTCGCCGGAGACGAGGTCGGCCGCCGAGCGGGCCAGGGTGCCGTCGCCCTTGCGGACCAGGGCGAAGCCCAGCTCCAGCGGCCGCTCGGGGTTCAGCGACTGGCGCAGCTTTTCCAGATTGGCCAGGCGGTCGGCGTCGCGCTGCAAGCGGCGCTCGCCGGCGGCGTTCAGGCGCTGCCACAGGGCGGGCAGGCGCGCGTGCTGGGCGACGCGATCGGGAACGCGGCGGGCGCCCAGGTCCAGGCGCCGCGAAAGGTCGCTCAGGCGATCGGCCTTGGCCGCGTGCTGGCGGCGCAGGGCGTCGGGCGTCAGGCGGGCGGTGACCTTCAGCAGGTCGTGGGCGTGGACGCTGGTGTTGCGCTGAAGCGCGGCGTCCAGGCGGCCGGAGGCGATGTCGAACCGCTGCTGGGCCAGGGCCAGGATATCGTCGGGGCGCGGCAGGCCACGGGCGGCGCTGACCAGGCGCGTGCGGCGCTCCTCGATCGTGCGCGAGCCGCAGCGGTTCAGGCGGCGGTCGAAGTCCGAGAGCAGGGCGCGCAGCTCGGCCAGCACCGGCGTGGCCATTTCGGCGGCGGCGGTCGGGGTGGGCGCGCGGCGGTCGGAGACGAAGTCGATCAGGGTGGTGTCGGTCTCGTGGCCCACGGCCGAGATCAGCGGGATTGCCCCTTCGGCCACGGTTCGGGCCAGACCTTCGTCGTTGAAGGCCCACAGGTCCTCGACCGAGCCGCCGCCGCGCGCGACGATCAGGATGTCGGGACGCGGCACGGGGCCGCCCGGCTGGATGGCGTTGAAACCGCGGATGGCCGCGCTGACCTGGCCGGCGGCGGCGTCGCCCTGCACGACGCACGGCCAGACCAGCACCTGGCAGGGCCAGCGGTCGCGGATGCGGTGCAGGATGTCGCGAATGACCGCGCCGGTCGGGCTGGTGATCACCCCGACCACGGCCGGCATCGAGGGCAAGGGCTTCTTGCGCTCGGGCGCGAACAGGCCCTCGGACGCCAGCTTGGCTTTCAGTCGTTCGAGCTGGGCGAGAAGCGCGCCGACGCCGGCCGCCTCCATGCTGTCGATGACGATCTGATAGCGCGAGCCGGCCGGATAGGTGGTGATCTTGCCGGTGACGATGACCTCGAGGCCATGCTCGGGCCGCACGCCCAGGCCCCGGACATTGCCCTTCCACACCACGCCGTCGATGGCGGACTTGTCGTCCTTGATGGTCAGATAGACGTGGCCATTGCCGTGGTGCGTGACCTTGCTGAGCTCGCCGCGCAGCCGCACGAAGCCGTAGCGGTCCTCCAGCGTGCGCTTCAGGGCGAAGGCCAGCTCGGAGACCGAATAGGGCGGCGCGTTGGAATCGTTTGGCGGCAGGTCCGTCATGCGGGTGTTTTAGGCGGGAAGTCGGGGAAGGTCATCTGTCTCCGACGCCTCAGCGCCCCCTCCGTCTCGCTGCGTATCCGCAGCGATCCACCTCCCCCGCAGGCGGGGGAGGAAGAGAACCTTCTCCTCCCCCGTAAAACGGGGGAGGTGGCGCGAAGCGCCGGAGGGGGCGCTAGAGCGGGACTCCTTTAGACGGAACCATATCCGGCGTTGACGAGGTAGTTGGC
>CAZRPD010000183.1:0-10350 GCA_964601775.1 uncultured Caulobacter sp.
CCGACGCCCTCTCCCCCACCAGCGAGCAGCAGGCCGCCAGCCGGGAAGAGCCCGCCGCGGCCCCCGACGAGATCACCGCCACCGTCCGCCGCACCGCCGAAGGCGCCAACGAAGCCCACCGCGCGGTCAGCGACGCCCAGGCCGAGGCCGGCCGTTCGCGCGACGTGGTCGCCGCCGCCGTCGAGGCCATCGGCGGCATCGAGACCTCGTCCCGCCAGGTCGCCCAGATCATCGGCGTGATCGACGAGATCGCCTTCCAGACCAACCTGCTGGCCCTGAACGCCGGCGTCGAAGCCGCCCGTGCGGGTGAAGCCGGCCGCGGCTTCGCGGTCGTCGCCCAGGAAGTTCGCGCCCTGGCCCAGCGCTCGGCCGACGCCGCCAAGGAGATCAAGATCCACATCGGCGACAGCGAGCGCCAGGTGAGTTCCGGCGTGTCGCTGGTCGGCGCGGCGGGCGAGACCCTGCAGCGCATCGCCAACCAGGTCGGCGCGATCAGCAGCGTGATCACCGAGATCGCCGCCTCGGCCCAGGAGCAGTCGGCGGGCCTGTCGCAGGTCAATATCGCCGTCAACCAGATGGACCAGGCCACCCAGCACAACACCGCCATGGCCAGCCGCTCGGCCGCCTCCAGCCAGTCGCTACGCGACGAGGCCACGGGCCTGGCCCAGCTGGTCCAGCGCTTCAAGGTCGGCCAGAACGCAGCGCTGCGCCGGGCGGCCTAGCTCAACGCGCCGCTGGAACCGGCGTGTTGCCGTCGACGGGCTGAGGTTTCTTGGCGGCTTTCTTCTTGCGCTTGGGCAGGCCGCTGGGATTGCCCCAGAAGGTCACGACCGCCAGCGTGCCCAGCAGCGTCAGGGCCAGACCTGAGACGGTCATCACCAGGCGATAGGGCAGGCCGCCGACCTTGGCCGCGTGCAGCGGGAAGTCGGCATTGGTGATCCGCGAGCCCAGCGGCAGGGTCTGGGCGTCGCGAGTGGCGACCATGCGGCCGTCGGCGGGATCGAACCAGGCCATGGTCCGGCCATTGGGCAGCCACTCGGCCTGCTGGCGCAGGCGGATCGAGATCAGGCCGCCCGCCTTGGCCGGCGGCGTGATGATCCGCACCTCGGCGCCGGGATAGCGGGCCTGGGCCGCGCCGATCACCTGGGCCCAGTCCAGATCCTTGGCCGGCTTGCCGCCCTTGATCTTGGGTGGGGCCGAGGCCTTCGCCATCTCCGACGGTGCGGTGAACGGCGCGCGCAGGGCTTGCGAGAACCACTTCAGGTTCATGGTCGCGCCGGTGGTCAGCGAGATGACCAGCAGCGGCGCGACCAGCACACCCAGGTCGCGGTGATGGTGAACGATGGCCGCCCGCTTCATCATCCGCGGCCAGGCGCGCAGGTGGAACATCCGCCGCGTCGGCCACCACAGGATCAGGCCGGTGACGACGAAGGCCAGGCCCGCCAGGCCCGCGACGCCGGCGACGATCTCGCCCGTGTCGCCCGTGAACAGGTGGTGGTGGAAGTCGAACAGCCAGGCTTCCGGCCGCGCCCAGTTCGAGCTCCAGGCCAGGACGATCGCGCCGTCCTGGTCGGCATAGGCGGCCTGCTCGCTGGCCTTGTAGCTCAGCCGGTTCAGGCCCTGGTCGGCGCTCGCCAGCACGATGGAGCGCGGACGGTCCTCGGCGGCGAAGACCCGCGTCACCGCCGCCGCCAGGGTGGCGGTGTCCTGCCGCTGGGCGTCGGCCGCGTGGGGCACGGTGGCGCGCAGGAAGGCGTCCTCGTGCACCAGCAGCGCGCCGCTGAGGCCCAGGAGCGCCAGCAGGAGACCTATCAGGCCCCCCGCCCAGCGGTGCAGCAGGCGCAGGGTCTTCATTAGAAGCGCGTTTCCCAACCCAGCGTCGCGGTGCGGCCGCGACCGGCATAGAACTTGTCCCGCGCGGGCAAGGTCGTGTCCGAGTGGTAGGTGATGTACTGCTTGTCCAGCAGGTTCTGGACGCCCAGCGACAGCGCTCCGACCGGCAGTTCGTAGCGCACGAAGGCGTCGGCGACCGTGTAGCCGTTGAAATCGTCCTTCACCGTCGCGGTCTGCATGTTGCGCGACATGTACTTCTGCACCTGCAGGCGCAAGGCCCACTTGCCGGTCTGGTAGTCGGCGGCCAGGTTCAGGCGGTCGGGCGAGATGTTGGCGCCGTCCAGGTCGGTGTCCATCTTGCCGTCGCGGTTGGTGTCGGTCTGGCCGCGCAGACGGGCATAGCCGGTCGAGACGTCCAGGCCGGGCACGGGCGTGCGGGCCTTCACATTGACCTCCAGGCCCTCGATGGCCACGCCCTGGCGCTGGACGTCGAAGATGCCGCTGGCGTTGCGGACCAGGAACTGGCCGAACTTCGACTTGGACCAGAAGTAGGCGACGCTGGCGTCGAACGGGCCGCGCTTGAACTCGGCGCCGATCTCGCGGTTGTTGGACACGATCGGCTCGATCGCCACGTAGGTGTCGACGTCCTGGTTGGGGATGTTGATGCCGCGCAGGATGCGGCCCACGTCCGGCACGGTGTAGCCCTCGGCATAGCTGGCATAGGCGCGCAGGCCCTTGGCCGGTTCGAACACCACGCCGCCATTGACCAGGGTGGCCTTGAACTCGGGGGCGCCGCCGCCAACTTGGCGCGAGCCGTAGGAGGCCAGGGTGGTGAAGTCGTCGACCTTCAGCTTGACGTTCTCGAAGCGCACGCCGCCGGCCAGGCGCAGCTTGCCGTCCAGCAGGGCGTAGTTGCCCTGGAAGAAGGGCGCGATGCTCTGGAACTTGGTGGGCGGCACCCAGGCGCGGCCCGTGGCGGTCAGCAGTTGCGCCGTGGTGTCGGTCAGGGCGTCCAGGCCCGCGGTGGCGACCAGCCCCTCGATCCCCGGCACGGCGCGCTCATAGCTCATCCGCGCGCCCAGCTTGCGCGAACGGTTCGCCGACTGGTCGAACAGCGTGCCGATCGGCGCGATGCGGGCGTCCTGGAAGGTGGCGCTGATGTCGCCGCCGAAGGTGTCGCGCGTGCGGTTGAAGAACAGCTGGGCGTTCAGCACGCCGCCGACCAGATCGTCATTGACCAGCGACGCCGACAGCGTCTCGACGCGGTTGGCGGCCGGATCGCCGGGGACCACGCCGCGGAAGGACGTGGTGGGCAGGCGCGCGGCGATGTTGGCGTCCGTGGGCAGGATCGCGCTGGCCGGCGTGCGGCCGGCGACCGGGGCGGTGATGTAGTCGCCGTCGCCCTTCAGCTCGAAGCGGCTGCCGACCACGTCCAGGCGGGTGCTGGGGCTGAGCTGCCAGCCCAGGCGGGCGAACAGCGACAGGGTCTTGGAATCCTGGACGTCGCCCTGGGCGGTGTCCATGCCGATGCGGCGGCCATTGCCGTCGTAGAACGCGCCGCGGGTCTCGTAGGCGACGCCGGCGGTGGCGTCGAACGCGCCGCCGCGCCAGCCGACCAGGCCAGCGACCTTGCCGCCGACCGAGTCGCCCAGATCATTGCCGCCGCTGGCCTGGATCAGGGTGCGGCCCGAGACGCCGTCCGCCTTGGGCGGGCCGACCGTGACCTGGTTGACCACGCCGCCGGTGGCGCCGATGCCCTGCAGGGCGTTGGAGCCGTAGATCAGCTCGACGCGGTCGATGAAGAAGGCGTCGATCGTGTAGCCGTCGCGCGAGCCGTCGCGGATCGGCGTCGACTGCGGGATGCCGTTGATGGCGTACAGCGGCGAGCGGCCGCGCAGGCTCTCGCCCGCGCCCGACAGCTTCTGGCGGGTGGGCGAGAACGACGGCGACAGGGTCGAGACGGCGTCGATGATCGAGCCGCTGATCGCCACTTGCTGGTTCAGGGTCGCGTTGTCGACGACATCGACCGTCAGGGGCAGGGCGCTGGCCGGCAGGATGGTGCGGGCGGCGGTGACCACCACCTGATCGACGTCGGTGTCCGGCGCGCGCGTCTGGGCGGCGGCGGCTTGGGCAAGGGCCGCCAGGCTGAGGCCGGCCAGGAACGTCAGCCGAAGGCGGGCGCTGGAAACTTGTTTGATCATGACGCCCTCGGAGCAGCCTGGTTGAAATGCTGCCGCCGTATGATTCTGTTGCGACTAAGTTGCAATATCGACATGAGCATCATTTGAGGGTCGTGACTTTCAAGCCACGCTTGCGCGCAGGTTGCGGGGCTGCTCCACCCGAAAGCTTTCGTTAACCACGTTCGCCCACGGTCCCCCGCGAGCCATCCTCGGGGAGATCCGATGCGCGCCGTCTTCATCAAGGGTCCGTCGCAGTACGATGCGACCCGGCTGTTCTCCGACGAACTGGCGGCCGCCTTCGCCCGGCGAGGCCATGAGGCGGTCGTGGTCGACGCCATGGCGGCCGAGGACGATCTGGCCGCGCTGCTGGACAGCGTGGCCGCGCAGGGCCAGGCCGACCTCGTGCACACCTATTTCTGCCTGGGCGATGCGCGGGCGCTGATCGGACGGTCGCTGCGCGAGATCTTCGGCGCGCCGCACGTGCTGCACCATGTCGACTATCCGCTGAGCCACCTGGACCAGCTGGAGGCGACGCCACCCGACACCGCGATCCTCACCGTCGATCCCACCCACGTCGAGGCCGTGCGCGCGACCCTGGGTGCGAACCGTTTCGTCCAGGTCGCCTTCTGCTCGCACGCCGCCGTGGGCGAGCCCGTGGCGCTGGACGCCGATCCGGACGCCTATGCCCGCGAGCGGCCGCTGCCGATCCTGTTCGCCGGCTCATTCTATGGCGACCGCCCCGCGCCCTGGGCCGAAGAGGGGGCGGGCATCCGCACCGTCTTCGACCGCGCCCTGGAGATCGCTTTGGCCAAGGAGTTCGTCCCGGCCCTGGACGCTGTGGACCAGGCCCTGCGCAGCTTCGGCGAGGATCCGGCCGATCCGCGTTACGCCCGCCTGCGCCAGTACGCCTCGTGGGTGCACGAGCAGGTGCGCCAGCTGCGCCGTCAGGGTCTGCTGGACGCGGCGGGCAAGGCCGGCCTGCCGGTCTTCTGCATCGGCTCGGGCTATGAAGGCTGGATCGAGCGCCATCCCAGCTTCCGCCTGGGACCGCCGATGAGCCTGACCGACACCGTGGCCCTGATGCGCCGCGCCCGAGTGGTGCTGAACGTCAACGCCAATTTCGGCTTCGGCTCGCACGAGCGGCCGCTGAACGCCATGCTGGCCGGGACCGCGACCGCCACCGACGGCGCCTGGTGGACCGCGCGGTTCGCCGATGGCGAGGACTTCCTGGCCTATCGCTGGACCGACCTGGACACGGGCCTGGAGCGTCTGGGGGCGCTGGCCGAAGACGCGGAGGCCGCGTGGCGCATGGGCGCGTCCGGCCAGGCCAAGGTCATGGCCGCCCACCGCTTCGATCACCGGGTGGATGCGGTGATCGCAGCCGCGCAGGCGGCCACTTAGTTTCAGGCGACCTGAGCGAACGGATGCCCGCCGCGGGCGATCTTGCCCTGGTCGAACAGGCGCAGGATCGGGAAGTCGACGTCGTTGCGCGACACCTTCCACAGATAGTTGGTCATGAAGTTGAGCACGAGGTGGCCGAACACCTCGACGACGTCCTCGTCGGCCCAGCCGGCGTCCTTGACGGCCTGGACCTCGGCGTCGGTCAGGTCGCCCTTGTGGCGCACCAGCAGCAGCACGAAGTCCAGCAACGCCTGCTCCTTGGGATCGGTCGAGCGACCGCGGCGGGCCAGGTCGATGTCCTCGTCGGTCAGCTTCTGCAGCCGGGCGATCGCGGCCAGCAGCGAGATGCAATATTCGCAGCCGTTCTCCTCGCCGATCGCCAGGCCGATCTTGCGGGCCAGTTGTTTGCTGAAGCGGCCGTCGGTCAGGTTCTGGAACAGCGCCAGATAGCTGTTCATGGCGGCGGTCGAATTGGTCAGCACCGACAGCAGGATGGGGTGCTTGCCGAACTTGCCGGCGGTCTCGTCCAGGATCGCCTTCTGGGCGGGGGTGGCGGTTTCCTGGGTGACGATGTTGAGGCGGGCCATGGGGGCGTCCTTCATTTTGAAATATACCGAACGATCGGTACAATTCGATAAGGTCACGAGGCCGGCGCGGGCGTCAAGCTTGAAATGTACCGATCGTTCGGGATAGATGGCGCGGAAGGAGCTTCGCCCGTGCCTCAGGTGCGCAAGATCGGGGACGACGTCCTGCTGGACCGACTGACCCAGACGTTCAAGGACGTCGGCTACGAGGGCGCGTCGCTGGCGGCGCTGTCGGACGCCACGGGTCTGAAGAAGTCGAGCCTGTACCATCGCTTTCCCGACGGGAAGGCGCAGATGGCCCAGGAGGTGATGATCGAGACCGCCCGGGTGCTGGACGCCGAGGTCTTTCCACGGCTGGCCGCCGACGCGCCCCCCGACCGCCGGATCGGCGACTTCGTCCAGGTCATGGACGGCTTCTACGCCGGCGGTCGCCAGTCGTGCCTGCTGAACATGCTGTTGCCGCCGCGCGGCGAGGCCACCGCCTGCGGCGCGGCGATCGGCGCGACCTTCCAGCGTCTGCTGGACGCGCTGAGCGCCGTCGCCCGCGACGCTGGCGCCGACGACGCGCAGGCCAGGCTGCGCGCCGAGCAGGTGCTGGTGGAGCTGCAGGGATCGCTGGTCGTCGCCCGCGGCATGGACGATGCGACGGTCTTCGGCCGAGCGCTGGCGCGGATCCCGGGGATCATCCTGGGGAACTGACGACCCTAGAAGTTGCGGCTGACCGAGACCGTGGCCACAAGCGGCGTCCGGATGTCCCACACCTCGCTCTGGCTGGGGCGGCCGGCGCGGCTGGGGGAATATTGGATGCGGCTATAGGTCGTGCGGGTTCCCAGCAGGCCATCCAGCCGCAGAGTCAACCGGGTGTCGCGCACGCGGCGCGTCTCGACATAGAGGCCAAGATCGGCCCCGTGGTCCTGGATGCGCGCCTCGTCCGGATACCAGAACAGTTTCTGAAAGCCCTGCGCATAGTCGACGCCCCATGAGGCGGTGGACAGGTCCTGGCGAAGCTCGATCTCGAGGGTCTCGGGCTGGAAGTTCGTCAGGGGACGGCGCATGCCGGTGATCGGGTCGGCCAGGCGCGCGCCCTGGCGGCTGTACTTCACATTGACGATGGCGCGTGGGATCAGCGCGTCGAGCGGCAGGGCCAGGTTCGCCCGGACGCTCCAGACCCGCGCCCGCTCGACATTGACGGTGGCGAAGTCGCTGGACGGCAGGACCGCCGCCTCCAGCACGTCGCGCCGCCAGTCGTGGGCCAGTCGAAGGCTGATCGCCCCGCGCTGGAGGAAGCGACGTTCATAGTCGAGCGCCGCCGTCGTCTTGTGGTCCGGACCCAGCGCTTCGTTGCCGGCATTGGCCCGCCCCTCCGCGAGATTGGCCGAGGCGGCGAAGTCGCCGAACGACAGCTGCCCCACCGATCGCCGCACGGAGACGCGCAGATTGCTCCGATCGTCCGGACGCCAGGTCGCCGTCAGGCTGGGCTTGAAGAAGCCGAAGCGCCGGTCGCCTTCCCCGGACTGGAGGCGCGAGGTTTCGTAGGCGGCTCCGGCGGTGATCGTCCAGCTTGGCCCAGGGCGCCAGTTGACCGTCGCGAAGGCCTGCGCCCGGATTTCGGCGACCTCGACCGCCGCGACCGATCGGGAGGGCGAGGCGCCGAACCGCGAGGACGTCGACTGGTTGTCGAGGCTGTTCCAGGCGATCTCGGCGCCGATCTCCGGCTGAAGCGCCCCGGCGGCGCCCTTGGCTAGGACCGCGCGGGCGATGGTCTCGCGCGAGACCGCGTGGCTCTCGAAGCTGTCGGTGACCAGGACCGCGGCGCCGCGCGCCTCGACTTGGCTCCACGACCGGGCGTCGAGGTCGGTCACGCTGGCGAAGCCCAGCAGCTTCAGGCCGTAGCCGGCGCCCACGGGCCGCGTCCAGTCGCCGCCGACTTCGCCGCGCCAGCGCGCCGTGCGTTTGGGAAAGCCTTGCGCCTGGGTCGTGTCGCTGAAGGTGAAACCTTCCGAAAGCCAGGCCCGGGCCAGTGTCGCTGCGACCTTGATCTCGCCGCCGGCCAGGGGGCTGGACAGGTTCAGGCGCTGGGCCAGTTCGGGGAAGTCGGCGTCGTAGGCCAGGACCAGTCTTTCCTTGGCGCGGCCGGAAAGGTCGAAGGCCTGCCGGGTCCCGTGGCTGCGCTCGCCCGGCGCGTCGAGGCTGGTCTTGGACACCACCTCCAGCGGACCCAGGCTGCGCGTGGCGATCAGGGACGCCTTGCCGCGAACGTCGCCGCCGCTCCTGGAAAGCTCGGCGTTGACGGCCAGGCCGGCGCGCCGTTTCAGGCGGACGATATTGGCCACGATCGTCTGGCCGGAGGCTTCGCCGGCCGTGGCCCCGCCTCGGATGATTTCGATCCGCGCCACCTGTCCGACCGGTATGGCCGCCAGGGCCGCGGAGAGCCCTCCGGCCTTGCTGGCCGGACGGGCGCCGTCGATCAGGATATTGCCGCCGCCCTCGGCGAAACCGCGCACGCCGGAGTCGCCCAGATCAGGCTGGAACCCCGGCAAGCGCTGGACCATCTCGAGCGCGTTCTGCGGGGCGTACGGGGTGAAGAAGGCGGCGGGGTAGGTCTCCTGACTGGCGACGGCCAGGATGGCCAGCATGATCGAAGTGGGCATGACGCTGCGTCCCTTGGTGTTTTGCAGCCTCGCGAGATAGACAGCCCGGACGGGCGCGCCACAGCGATGGGCCGCGCGACGGCGCCGCCGGGACGGGCGGTCGGGGGACTGGGACGAATGGCGGACGAGACGTGACGAACGGGAGGGACGGGTTGCGACGCTGGACGCCGGCGGCGATCTCGGTCGCCCTGATCACGATCGCCGCGGCCGGCAATCTGGCGGCGACGTTGGATCGGCAGCTGCGCGCGGGTCTGCCGTTCGCCCCGTGGGTTCCGCTGCTCGACGAGATCAGCAGCTCCGTGGTCTGGCTGGCCCTGGCGGTGGTGATCGTCCAGGCCTTTCGCCGTCTGGTTCCGCCGCGGTTTCCCTGGCGCGTCGCCGTGCCGCTGCACATCGTCGTCGCGGCGGCGGTCTCGCTGGCTCACTACGGCCTGACCCGGCTGTTGCGGGCGATCGTCCACGTCGCCGCGGGGCAGGACTTCCGGCTGCCAGTGACCTGGGAAGGCTATGTCGGCGACCTCTATCGCGACGGCCTGACCTATCTGCTGCTGGGCCTGGTCTATTGCGGGGCCGAGGCCCTGCTGGCCGCCCGCGGCAAGGCGGCGGAGGACAGCGCCGACGCGCCCCTGCTGGAGGTGCGCGACGGGGCCCAGACCCTCTATGTGCCGATCGCCGAAATCCTGTGGGTCGAGGCCGCCGGCAACTATGTCGAGCTGCACGCGGTCGGCGATCGCGCCATCCTGATGCGCGCCACCCTGGCCAGCATGGAGCAGCGCCTGGCGCGCTCAGGCTTCCTGCGCATCCATCGCTCGCGGCTGGTCAACGCCGCCAGCGTCCAGTCCGTCGAAGGCCAGCCGTCCGGCGATGCGATCCTGCGGCTGGCGGACGGCGGGACGATCTCGGCCAGCCGCCGCTATCGCCCCGCGCTGACCCAGGCCATGGCCAGGCGCGCCACGGTCTAGGTCTCGCTCCGGTCCGATCTGCTACTTCGCCACGACCGGCAGCTCGATGTACGACTCCTGGCCGGCCGCGTGGTGCAGCGCATTGCGAGCCGTCACGAAGGCGGTGTCCTTTTCGTTGTCGCCGCCGGTGTTCAGGTTGCGGGTGAACTTCGGGAAGTTGGACGAGGTGACCTCCACCCGGATCCTGTGACCCGGCAGGAAGGTGTTGCTGGTGGTGATCGGCGTGGGCTTGAGGGTCGCCACCTCGCCCGCGGTCAGCATCTTGGGCGTCTCGAAGCCGTCGCGATAGCGGGCCCGCAGGATGGTGTCGCCCAGGATATAGGCCGTGCCGTCCGGCGCGACGTCGACCAGCTTGACGGCGAAGTCGGTGTCCTTGGCGTCGGACGAGACCTTCAGCACCGCGCGCACGAAGCCGCTGACCTCGACCGGCGCGGTCAGGGGATCGCTGGTGTAGACCAGCACGTCGTCACGCGCCTCGATCACCCGCTGGTCGAAGGCGCCGGCCGTGACCAGGCCGCCGTTGCAGCAGTCGCCGCCGCCGATGGTCTGCACGGGATTGGCCGGATCGTAGACGTAGCGGTCGGGCTGCTCGCCGGCGGCGGGCGCGGCGTTCCCGGGCGGGCCAGGGGGTTGCAGAGTTCTCCGATCGCGGTTTCCAGCCCCTTGGGAAGGCCCTGGATGAAACCATAAATGTAGGCGGCCCGGGCAGCGTCGAGCACTTTCTCCCGTGGGGCATCCG
>CAZRPD010000184.1:0-10166 GCA_964601775.1 uncultured Caulobacter sp.
GGTCTGGACCACCTGGCGGAACACCTTGATGCCCGCCATCACCGCCCCGCCGGCGTCGCTGGCCGAGGCCTGCCAGGCGACCTGCTCGTCGCGGCGGCCGCGCCAGCGGGCCTGCAGCCCGCCCCACATGCCCATGGCCTTCATGACCTCGGCGTTGCGCAGCGTCGCGCCCGCATCGTTCTGGGCGGCGATCGAGGCCATGGTGGCCATCTGGATCGGGTCCTTGGTGGCGCGATCGTTCATCACGGCCAGGCCGAAGATGATAAAGCAGCTGATGATCGCCAGCACGCCGAAGAACGGGTGCAGGATCCACGAGACGATGATGAACACGGGCGTCCACGGCGCATCGCAGAACGCGATCAGGCCGCCGGTCATGAACTCGCGCACCTGGTCCATGTCGCGGAACGCCTGGCCGCCGCCGCCGCGGCGGTTCAGGGTCGAATTCAGCACCGTCTTGAAGATCGGGTCGCGCACCGCGCCGTCGAACTTCAGGCCGCCACGGACCAGCACCTGGGTGCGCAGGGCTTCCAGCAGGCCATAGACCAGGAACAGGAAGATACAGAGCAGCGTCAGCACCACCAGGGTCGCGACGTTGCGGCTGGACAGCACGCGGTCATAGACCTGCAGCATGTACAGCGGGCTGACCAGCGCCAGGATGTTGATGAAGAAGCTGAAGACCATGGCGGTGATCACCGCCGGCTTCGCGCCCAGGACGGCGTGATCGAGAACGGTCGGCTTGGCGCCGGTGCGGTTGAAGAACATTGCGAGCCTTCGGGACGCCGCGCCGGATGACGGGGCCATATACAGTAACAACTTAGGTGGCGTCTCGACCACGAAATTGTGGCGGAAAATGAGCGCCCAGTCCGGGGGCTAGACCATAATGGGCGCGAGTTCGCAAGCCCGCGCATCCAGCGCGAGCGGCCCGCCTGACGGCGGGCGCTGCGAACGACGGGAAGACCCTAGGCGATACCCAGGCCGCGCAGGATCGGCAGGCGCTTTTCCAGCAACAGCGCGCGACGATTGAGCTCGGCGAGGTTTTCCTCAGGCGTGGTGAGCGCCTTGCCGTCCACGACCAGTTGCTGGCCTTGGGCCGCCAGCAACTCGGACACCGCCTGCGCCCATTCGGCCGGCGTCTTGCGGCCTTGCGCGCGGATGGCCAACATGAGCTGTTCGAAGCGGTCGATGTTCACGCCGCCGCCCGTCACCGGGCTGGCAAGGTAGCCGATCTCAGACCGCGAGCGACTGCGCTGGATCAGCTGGGCGTTCAGCTTTTCCACGATCGGCTTGGCCTTGGAGACCGTCTTCTCATCCTGAGCGATGACGACTTGGCCCGCGCCGGTCAGGATGGCCATGGCGGAGGCGACCTGCGCCAGATTGATCCCCACGGCCCCGACAGTCGCCTCGATCTGAGCGAAGGTCTTGATTTGATGATCGGCCAAGGCGTCCAGGATCGGGCCGTAGACATTCTCATGAAGAATGACCTCGCCCTGTCCGCCATTCAGGCTGAGCTTGACGTCGCTCCGCGGCGTGGTCAGCAGGTAGCGGATCTTCCGCAACGCTTCGGCCTGTTCCAGCGAGGTCAGCGCGCGCGCCCCCCGCTGCCATAGGTCACGGCGGAACTGCTGAGACGTGATGAAGTCGCGCACCGTCTCGCGATAGACCGGGTCTTGCTGCGCCTGAATGATGGCGATCTGCTCAGCCGTCATGTTGATGACGTCCTGGTTGTCCAGAAGGGCAGCCGGGGCGACGTAGGAAAGCTTGGCCTCTTGCAACTGCTCGGCGACTTCCGAGAAGTACATCGGTCGCCAATCGCGATTCATATATTCGTGGACCAGATAGTTCCGGTCCATTTTCTTCATCTGGTTGAGCCGCTCGGGCAGATGAGGATTGGTCCGCGCATAGAGCGGCTGGACCGCCAGCAGCTCATCCAGGAACGTGAAGGCGTCGCCCAGGCGTTGCCCCAGCTTGCCCGCGGATCCGCCTTGCTGATCGACATGCTGCTTCAGCAGGTGGCGCACCGGCGCCATCATCGAGAAGCCCGGCAAGGTATTGTAGCTGACGTACAGAACGCCGCCGACCGCCAGCTTGCGGCGCACGAAGTCGACGATGATCGCCCGGTTTTCGTCGGAGACCCAAGACCAGATGCCGTGCAGGGCGATGAACTCGAATTCCGGCAGATCGTCGCGTGAGCAGAATGCGTCAAACGCTTGATCATACAGGCGCGCGCCCGATCCGCTCTGCGCCGCCAGATCCTGGGCCAATCCAGCCTGGGCGGGATTGAAGTCGGTCCCCCACCACTGAGCGCCCGGTTGGGCGGCGGCGTGAATGGCGATGGACAGGCCTTGGCCGAAACCCAGTTCGCAGGCGTTGCGCACCGTCGGAGCCCTGACCCCGGCCATCGTCAGCGCGTAGTCCGTCCTGACCGGATTGAAGTCCGAGTAGTAGCCGAAGATGTAATTGACGTCGGTAACGTAGCCGGCGTTCCAGGACATGCGGTCACTCCGTAAGGGTTTATCCGCATACCCCGGCTCTCTCCGGGGCCAAAGCGCCTTCGTCCCCGGGAACGGAAAAAGGCCCCCGGATTGCTCCGGGGGCCTTTCCCTTAGTCTAGATCAACTATGGAAGCGATTAGCTGCCGAAGTTGAAGTCGACGACCGACAGGTTGCCAGCGCCGGCAGCAACCAGCTTGACGACCAGGTCGGTGCCGGCGGTGTAGTTGCCGTCGTGGTTGACGTCGACCACCAGGAAGTGGGTGTTCGCAGCGTAGCCGGTGATGTCCAGCACGCCACGTTGCAGACCGCCACCGTCCTTGAAGACGTTGGCCGTGGCCAGCAGGGCGGTCAGGCCGGCGTTGTCGCCGAGGCCGACGGTGGCCGTGGCCACGCCTTGACCGGTCGTGCCGAAGCCCGCGATCTGGGTCAGGTCGATCTTGTCGTTGCCGATGGTGAACGCGTTGATGGTGTCCATCGTGCTCTTACCGCCACGGCCCGAAGCAACGCCGGCCGTCAGGTCGAGCGACGAGTCGCCGGCCTTCAGGATCACGGTGTCGACGCCGGCGTCGAGGGTGACCAGGTCGCCGCCCTTGCCGGTGTTGATCAGACCGCCGCTGGCGCTGGCCGTGACCGTGTCATTGGCGTTGGTGCCGATGAAGTTCACAACCTTAGTCGCGCCGGCAGCGGCGAGCGTGACGCCGCCGGTGTTGGCGCTGGCGTCAACGTTCAGGGCTTGGCTCAGACCGGTCGCGGTCAGGGACAGTTGACCCGCACCCGACACGGCCACCTTCGTGAAGGCGCCGGCACCGACGGTCAGCGCGTTGGTCGCGGTGGCCGAGCTGCCGGTGTTGGCGACGAGGTTGAGGTTCTCAACGCCCGCAGCCGCGAACGCCGTCACGGTGGCGACGCTCTTGCCCGTCACGCCCAGGTTCAGGTTGACGGTGTCAGCCGTACCCGTGGTCGTGGTCAGGTTGGTGGTCAGCGAAGCCGTGGTGCCCGAAACGACGTTGAAGGTCGCGTTGGCGCCGACATCGTTCAGAACCACGGTGCCGCCGGCGACGTTGATCGCGCCGAAGGTCGACAGATCGTTCACCGAGTAGGTCGAGGTGCCCGACAGTTGGACAACTTCGAAGCTCTGGAACTGGGCCTTGTTGCCCGAGGTCACGATCACGCTGGCGGCCAGAGCCAGGGTGTCCGTGCCGTCGCCACCGTTGATCACGGCGGCGGCGTTCGGAGCGGCGCCGAGCGTCAGGGTGTCGTTGCCAGCGCCCAGATCGACGACGGCGGTGGCGCCCAGAGCGCCGGTCAGGGTCAGGGTGTCAGCAGCGGTGCTGCCCTTCACGCTGGTCAGGACCGTGCTGCCGAAGCTGGCCGTCAGACCACCGGTGGCGCCCGAAGCGTCAACGGTCTTCAGAGCGGCGGCGGCGAGGGTGCCGAGGCTGACAGCGCCAACGCCAGTGACGTTGATGGCTTCCAGGACGCCGGTGCCCGTGATGGTGGTGGTGGCGTCACGCGGCGAAGCGCCGGCGCCGTCATCAACAGCCAGACCGTTCAGCGTGATGGCGCTGGTGGCGGCCACGTTGAGGGTCTTGGTCGTCGCGGCCAGAGCCAGTTGGCTCACGGCAGCGGCGGTGCCGCCGGTGTTGCGCAGGGTGAACGCGGTGGCCGAACCACCCGACACGTCAACCTTCAGGTTGCCAGCGGCGTTCTGGGCGGCGCCCGTCACGTCGGCCGAAGTCGCACCCGAAGCGGTGATGGTTTGCGTGACGATGGTCGGGTCAACCTTGACGATCGGACCGTCAGCCACGGTGCCAACGGTGCCGTTGGTGATCGTGTTCTGAACGCCCAGCGTGACCGAACCGATGTTGGTGACGGTCAGGTTGCCCACGCCAGCGGCAGCGATCTTGCTGACGCCCGAGAAGCCCGAAGCGTCGACCGTGATCGTCGGCGTGGTGCCGGCGACGGTGTTGGTGACGACGACGTTCTCAACGCTCTTCAGCGACAGACCACCGATGTTTTGGGCGGTCGTGACGTTGCTGAGGATGTTCAGGGTGTCGGTGCCCGAACCGCCGTCGATCGCGTCACCGAAGTTCAGCGTGGTCGAGCCGGCGCCAGCGGCGTCCAGCGTGGCGACGAAGGTGTCGTCGTTGGCGGTGCCAACCAGGGCGTCCAGACCAACCTTCAGAGCGAACGACTGGCCGGGGGTGCCGGGGGTGCCCGGACCGGTCGAGCCATAGGCCGTGAACAGGTTGATGCCGGCCGTGTTGTTGGCGACCAGGCTACCGTCGTCGGCCAGATCCTTGATCAGGTTGGTCGTGGCGGTTGCATACGAACCAACGCCAGCGCCGTTGTTGAACACGGTGGCTTGGTACAGGATTTCGCCGACGATCGCGGCCTTGACGGCCAGATCGACTTCAGCGGCCGGCGCGGTGGCCAGGCCAGCGACGTTGGCCTTCACGAAGGCGGTGTAGTAGGCGATCGAAGCAGCGCTGGTCAGGAAGGCGACGGCGCCATCGACGTTGATGCCGGCGGCGGTGGCCGCGGCGTTGCCAACGATGATGTTGTAGGCGGCCTTCGTGGCGTCGGCGATCGTCAGCGAGCCGTACGAGGTCGTGAACGCGGTCTTGGCGGCCGAGTTACCCAGGGCCAGAGCGACCGATTGGGCGATGAAGCGGTTTTCGCCGTTCAGGTTGGCTTGGATGCCCGTGCCGGTGAAGGCTTGGTTCAGGTAAGCCAGACCAGCTTGGCTCGGGGCCGTGCCGGTGAAGAACTGGTAGGTGCCGACGCTGACAGCGGTCGTGCTGTCCGACGCCAGGTCGATCGTCTGAGCCAGAGCCTGGGCGTCGGTCAGCGAGCCCGTCGAGTTCTGGTTGGACAGAGCGGTCAGAGCCGCGGTTTGAGCCGCCGAGGGGGCGGTACCAGCGTTAGCGTTCGTGAAGAACGTCCGCAGCTGAGCAGTCGTATAAGCCATGTGGCCTGTCTCCCAAAGAAAATCCCACACCCCCTGCGACCTAGTGGCGCGCATGGGAGCAGCGACGGCTATAGAGCAAACGACATACGTCCACAATAGCCGAATTTGAGGTGTACAGCATTTTTCATACCGGTACAGCAAATTCCTATGTCGCGTTCCTTGAACCCCCTCGCGCGACAGGGTATATGGAGAGCGACTTCCTGCGTCGAACGAGCGAGCGCGCGCCCGCGCTCCTCGCGCCTGCAGGAAGGCGAGGGCTTTGATTATGTACGGCAATCCGCAACGCCGCAGCGCCTCGGAGGTTCAAGACCTCCGCCGCGAAGGCGGCCGCTGGCTTAAAGAGCAACGCGAGGCCGTGGGCCTGTCGCAGCGTCAGTTGGCGGCCAAGGTCGGCGCCGACTACTACACCTTCATCTCCCAGCTGGAGACCGGCCGCGGCCGCATCCCCCCGGATCGCTATCGCGACTGGGCCCAGGCCCTGGAGGTCTCGGAAAAGACGTTCGTGCGCGAGCTTCTGCGCTTCTACGATCCGATCACCTTCGAGATCCTGTTCAGCGAAGACTAGATCGTCTAAGGTGCCTTGCCGGCGGGGGGCCGGCAGCCGTCTTTATATATAGGCGTGGAGACGCTACCGCCGCATGGCCGCTCAGGTTCTTTCGTTCTTCCAACGCTCGCCGCGCCCGACCGACTGGAGCCAGCAGGAGCTGGCCGAGTTCTACCGGGTCGAAAGCGCGCTGATCCGCGCTGGCATCAGCGTCGGCACCGATCGCGGCATGAGCGACGAGAACGAGCCGTGGTTCGTGTTCTTCCGCCAGGACGACGGCGAGGTGGTGATCCACTTCGCGCGCATCGACGGCGAGTACATCATCGTCGGCTCGGCTTATGAAGAGATCGCGCGCGGGTTCGACTTCTCGACCCTGGTCCGCAACATGGTGGCGCGCCACCCGCTGATCCGCCGCAGCGACAGCAACAGCAATCTCTCGATCCACCCCGCCGCCCTGCTGGTGGCGGTCGTGGGCACCGCCTTCTTCAAGACGGGCGAGGCGCGCGCGTCGGAAAGCGGCGCGACGAACACCGCCGCGTCCAGCCACAGCCGACCTGTGCTGCTGTCGTCCAGCGCCGCGGTGATCAACGGCGTCGCGCCGATGGCCATGCAGCAGCCGGGCTACGACTCGGTGCTGATCCCCGCCAACCAGGCCGTCCTGGTTCTGGCCGCCGCTCTGCTGGCCAGCGACTACGGCGCCCAGCCCGCGCCGCAGGATCCCGGCCTGAAGGCCGCGATCGCTTCGGCCGCAGCCGCCCTCGACTTCACCGGTGTCGCCCTGCCCAGCACGGCGGTGACCGATACGGCCGTGACCAGCAGCGCCGCCCCGACCGTGACGGCCGCCAGCTCGCCCGTGCACATGGTGTCGTCGGTGCTGTCGCTGGTCTCGATCCTGTCCACCCTACCGCAGATACAGGGGCCGACCGCCTCGGAAGCGATGATCGCGACCGACGTGGCCAAGCACGATCCGATCGTCAGCACCGCCATCCCGTCGATGGACAACGGCAACTGGGCCATCGACGTCCGCCTGAACCTGTCCTCCCCCACCCTGCCCACCGTCGAGGCGGTGCAGTTGGTGCGCGGCGTGGTCGGAACGTCCGACTATCAGAAGATCACGGTGATCGAGGTCGCCAAGCTGCCGGACGTGCTGGCCGAGATCGTCGAGCGCGGCGCGCACTACACGACCACGCCGGGCGGGTCTGACAGTCTGAACCCGTTGCCCGGTCACGGCAACGGCCTGCCGCCGCCGACCAACGAGCAGACGGAACAGCCCCAACCTTCGACGCCTCCCGCGCCGGAGAAGCCGATCTTCGCCTCGGCCGACATGGTCAAGCAGTTCGTCGACTATTTCATGGACCACGTCACGCTGGTCGACATCGTGGTCAACGGGTCCGAGATCATCATTCTCGACAACCGCGTGCTCAACGACATGAAGGCCATCAACCAGCTGCACAGCATGACCTTCGACTTTGCCGACGGCAGCTCGATCAGTCTGGTGGGCGATCATTCGTCCTTCCTGCACGGCGGGATTCTGGTCTAGACGGGACGCTTCTCGGAGCTTTGGGCTCCGCACGTTTCGCGATCAGGGTTCGCGCCGATGGGGCGAACTCGGGAAGGACTGCCTTGAGGCCCGCACGCCTGGACATGGCGATCAGCTCCGCCATGCGCTCCCCTGTTGAAGCCGCCCAGACCCGGAGCGCGCCACCGCCATCAGGGGGGGGCTCCGACGGGCCTCCGCCGCGGCGGCGCTTCGGCTTCGCCCGCGGCCTGATCGGTCCGCTGGTCGGGCCGATCGCCAACTACGCCCGCCGTTATCTGCAGGCCAGCGTCGAGCATCAGCTGGGCGAGACCCGCGCACATCTGGGCGCGCTGTCGACCGAGCTCTACGCGACCCAGGTCCGGCTGGACCAAACCCAGGCCATGCTGCAGATGGTCGTCCAGCAGCAACAGGCTTCGACCGCGATCCTGCAGGCGATGTCGGCCCAGCTGGGACGCGTCGAGCTGCGCAACACCCAGGGCTTCGGCGAGTTGGCCAGCATGTTCGGCCCGCGCTTCGACGAGCTGGAAATCAAGGCCCGGCCGCTGATCGCCTATGACGACGAGTCGATGGCGATCCGCATGCGCGACGGCTACGTCATGGCCCCGCGCGCCCTGCCCACCTTCGTGACCATGCTGGCCAACGCCACCAGCCGCGGCCTGGAGCCCGGCACCGGCGACGTGCTGCGCCGCTTGGTGCAGCCGGGCATGGTCGTCGCCGATGTCGGCGCCAATATCGGCCTGCTGACGCTCGTCATGGCCTGGGCCACGGGGCCGGGCGGCAAGGTCATCGCCTTCGAACCCGAAGCAATCCCGCGCGCCAATCTCGAGAAGATGAAGCACCTGAACGGCCTGTCCTGGGTCGAGGTGCGCGACCAGGCCGTGGGCGAGACGCCGGGGCAGTTGACCTTCCACGTCAGCGATATCATCGGCCACAGCTCGCTCTACGCTCTGCCGGAGACCGAAGGCTCGCGCGAGATCCAGGTCCAGGTCGTGCGGCTGGACGACGTCGCGCCCAAGGGCCGCATGGATGTGGTCAAGATCGACGTCGAGGGCGCCGAACTGGACGTTCTGGCCGGCATGGGTGGGCTGATCGCCAAGAACCCCGACCTGGCCATCGTCGCCGAGTTTGGTCCCGAGCACCTGAAGCGCGTCGGCCAGACCCCGGCCCAGTGGTTCAAGGCTTTCAGCGATGCGGGCTTCAAGGCCTACATCATCGACGAGACGACCGGCGCGGCCGACCCGACCAGCGCCAAGGCGGCCGCCAAGGTGGTCTCGGCCAACATCGCCTTCGTGCGCGCCGGCGGCGACGCCGAGAAGCGCCTGCTGAAGCGCTAGCCGCCCCCAAAGGAAGACCGGCCCCATGAAGATCTGCTGGGTGACGCCCTTCGTCCTGCGCTCGTCGATCGGCCGGGTCAGCGCCGAGGTCGCCAAAGCCCTGGCGGCACGCGGCCATGAGGTCGAGATCCTGCGCTGCGAGGACAAGGACGATCCGACCGAGCCGCTGCACCCGACTCGGCTGCCGGTGCATCACTGGCGTTCCTACGATCTGGCGCGCCTGCGCAGCCAGTTCGACGTGGTGATCGTCAATATCGGCGACAACTATCCCTTCCATGCCGGCGTGTTCGCGATCCTGGACGCCGCGCCGTGCCTGGGGATCTTCCACGACTTTTACATCTACAACCTGTTCTCGGGCTGGCTGCACTATAACGGCCTGGACTATCGACGGCACGACGCCGAGGTCGTCGCGACCTATGGCCCGACGATCCAGCCGCACGCGGTCGCCGTCCGCTCGGGTCGCATGTCGGACATGGGCGAGATCGCTCAGCATCTGCCGATGACCGAATGGCTGGCCGGTCGCTGCGAGGCCGCCCTGGCCCATGCCCGGTTCTACGCCCCCAGGCTGGAGGCGGCCTGCGCCGGCCCCGTGGCGGTCACCCCGCTGTGCTACCCGGACCGCGCCACGCCGCCTGGACCGCCCAAGACCAGGACTCAGCTGACCTTGACCACGGTCGGCGTGATGAACCCCAACAAGCGTGTCGCCGACGTGATCCGGGCCATCGGCGGCTCTGACGCCCTGAAGGCCTGCGTCTACCGCCTGGTGGGTCCGATCTCGGACGAAGAGCGCGCCAAGCTGGAAGCCCTCGCCGCCGAGGTTGGGTTCAAGCATCTGGTCATCGACGGCGCGGTCGACGACGAGACCCTGGACCAGCGCCTGGACGAGGCCGACATCATGGTCGCCCTGCGCAAGCCGGTGCTGGAAGGCGCCTCGGGTTCGGCCTGCGAGGGCATGCTCAGCGGCCGCCCGACCGTGGTGGCCCGCGCCGGCTTCTACGGCGAACTGCCCGACGATCTGGTCTTCAAAGTCGACGGCGAGATCGTGGTCGAGGAGCTGCGCGAAGTCCTGGAGCGTCTGGTCGCCAACGAAACCCTTCGTCGCGAGACGGGCCAAGCCGCCCGCGCCTGGGCGTTGGAAAATCTCAACGCCGCCCGCTACGCCCAGGCCGTCGAGACGCTGGCGAGCGTCCAGGTCACCAGCCGCCCACTCCTGGCCGTCGGCGCCCGCCTCCGCGGCGGGCTCCGGGGCATGGGGGTTGCGGACCTGCCTCCCGCCGCCGCCCCC
>CAZRPD010000185.1:0-10088 GCA_964601775.1 uncultured Caulobacter sp.
CCATGCTGAAGGCGGTGCGCGAGCCCAAGCAGGTAGCCGCCCTCGCCGTCTACACCATCCACGCCCACGAGAGCCCGACCGGCCTGGACGACGACACGCCCGAGCCGCCGGACTTCCTGGTGAAGCTGTTCCGCCAGTGCGTGGACGCCGGGGCCGACGTGATCATCGGCGGCGGGCCGCATTCGCTGCGCGGCATCGAGATCTACAAGGGCAAGCCGGTGCTGTACGGCATGGGCCTGTTCATGCTGAAGGCCCAGATCAAGGCCATGCAGGAAACCGTCTTCCGCATGTGGCCCGACATCGACGGCGGTCCGCCCAAGCCGAAGGAGGGCGGCGGCTCGTCCTCGGGCACGCCGCCGCGCTGGCTGGAAGGCGTGATCGCGGTGGTCGACTATGACGCGCGAGGCCGCGAGAAGCAGGTCCGGCTCTATCCGATCGACCTGACCGGCGGCGGCGACCGCGCCTTGCGGGGCCTGCCGCGCATCGCGGAAGGCGAGGTCGCGACACGGATTCTGACCGATCTGCAGAAGGATTCCGCGCCGTTCGGGACCAAGATCACGATCCAGAATGGCCAGGGCCTGATCCGCATCCGCTAAAACGGGTAGGGCTGCGACGATACGGCATGTGGGAGGCGAGACGAGGTGCGTATTACCACCCGACAGTCCTGTCTTCCGCCGGAGCCGACGCCGTTGCAGCCCCATACCGAGGCCGTCGCCAACGCCATGAGCCAGCGGTTCAGGCCGGCGCTGATGGCGTTCTTCCTGCGGCGGATCCGCAACCATCCCGAGGCCGAGGACCTGACGCAGGAAGTGCTGATGCGCATCGCCGAGCGCGGAGACTCGATCGACGCCTCGCGGCCCGACGCCTATGTCTTCCAGATCGCGGCCAATCTGCTGCGCGACCGGGGGCGGCGGATGAAGGTGCGGGCGGTCTACCAGCAGGGCCTGGGCGCCAACGAGGCCAGCCGGGTCGAGGAGCTGGATCCCGACCGGGTGCTGCAGGGCCGCCAGTCGCTGGCCACCGTCGTCAACGCCCTGCGCGAGATGCCTGAGCGGACGCGGACGATCTTCATCCTGTTCCGGCTGGAGAACATGAAGCAGCGCGAGATCGCCGACATGCTGGGCATTTCGGTGCGCACGGTCGAGCAGCACGTCATCCGTGCTAGCGCCTGGCTGCGCGAACGCCTAGGAGGCGACAAGTGAGCGCCTTCTCCAGCCAGATGCCCAATCTCGCGGTCGACGCCGCCGCCGCCTGGGCGGTGCGCCTGTCGGAGAGCGAGCTGTCGGCCGACCAGCAGGCGGCGTTCGATCGCTGGCTGGACGCCGATCCACGCCATGGCGAGCTGCTGGAAGAGATCATGGGCGCCTGGCGCTCGGTCGACCGCTACGCCAACGCCGAGGCGATGACGGCCTTGCGCGAGCAGGCCCTGGCTTCGGGCCGGCGGGCGATGCGGCGGCGCAAGCAGACCTTCCCGACCCGCGAGATGATCGGCGGCCTGATCGCCGCGACCGTGCTGGCGGCCGTGGCCGGCGGCTTCCTGTGGGCGCGCCTGACGCCGCAGACCTACGAGACCGGCCTGGGCGAGCGCCGGGTCGTGGCGCTGAAGGACGGCTCGAAACTGTCGCTGGACGCCGAGACGGTGGTGAAGGTTCGCTACGCCGGAGACCGCCGCCGGCTGTGGCTGGAGCGCGGCCGCGCCAAGTTCGACGTCGCCAAGGACGCCTTGCGACCGTTCTCGGTCTCGGCTGCCGACAAGATGGTGGTCGCCACCGGCACAGCCTTCAGCGTCGAGCTGGTCAACGCCCAGGTTCGCGTCGTGCTGTACGAGGGCCGGGTCGCGGTTCTCAAGCAGGAGGTCCAGCCCGGCAAGTCGACCACCTTTGCGCCGGTCGAGGTCGGAGCGACGCCGGCCGAGCGCCTGCTGACGCCTGGTCGCGAACTGATCCTGCCCGAGCGTTCGCCCGCCCAGCTGACCGCCCAGACCGCCGTGTTCGAGCCGGCCGACCTGGAACGGTCGCTGTCCTGGGAAGGTGGGCTGCTGGTGTTCAACGACGAGCCCCTGGACATCGTGGTCCAACGGATGAACCGTTATGCCGACACGCCGCTGTCGGTGGGCAATCCAGCGACGGGCCGCCTGCGGATTTCGGGCGTGTTCAGGGCCGGCGATACCGAGTCCCTCGTGCAGGGGCTGTCGCTGGGCTTCGGCGTGCAGGCCAGGACATCAAGGGACGGGGTCGCGCTCTATGCCGGCGCGAGCCGCGCCAGACCGGGGTAGGTTCGAACGTTGAAGGCGCGAGGGGGCGAGGGGACCAAGGCGAGAGGGACGCGTTCGACGTTCTTCCGCTCGGCCGCGCCTGCGCTTGCCGTGCTGCTGGCGCCGACCGTGGTCCTGGCCGAGGAGGCCGTCCGCTTCGACCTGCCGGCCCAGGGTCTGGGCAGCGCCCTGCGCGCCTTCGGCCAGAAGGCCAATCAACCGATCATCTTTTCCGAACCAACGGTGCGCGGAAAGCTCAGTCGGCCGGTGCGGGGCAATCTGGCCGTGGAGGAGGCCCTGCGTCGCCTAATCGCGGGCAATGGCCTGGCGGTCAGTCGCGCCGGCTCCGGCGTGCTGGTGGTTTCGCCTGCGCCAATGCCTGAGCCTGCCACGCCGGTCGAGACGGCCAGCACACGCGCCGATGACGATGGGGCCGCCGTCTCGCAACTTGTCGTCACCGGATCGCGCATCCGTCGCACCGATCCGGAAACGGTGGCGCCGGTCAATGTCGTCGGGCCGGACGACCTGGACGACCGCGGCTTCGCCCAGTTCGGCGACCTGCTGAACCAGTCGACCTCCAACACGCCGTCGCTGCCGATCACCACGACCCAGGGCCTGCCGGTGCTGTCGGGCGGCCGCCAGTCACCGAACCTATTCGGACTTGGATCGGGTCGCACCCTGACGCTCGTCAACGGCCGGCGGATGGTCACGTCCAGCTCTGGCCTGGGCGACCGGGCGGTGGACGCCAACCTGATCCCGGCGGGCCTGGTCCAGCGCGTCGAGATCGTCCAGGGCGGGGGGGCGGCGGTCTATGGCTCCGAGGCCATCGCCGGGGTCGTGAACTACGTCCTAAAGACCGACTTCGAGGGCGCTGAGCTAACAGCTCAGTATGGGCAGAGTACGCGGGGCGACTATCCGCAGACGGCCTTGCGCTTCACCGGCGGCCGTAATCTGAAGAGCGGTAAGGGCAACCTCGCGGTCAATCTGGAATGGTCCGGCACGGGCATGCTGCGCGAGGTCGACCGGCCGTTCACCGCGCGCGCTCGTCGGATGGTGACCAACCCGCTGAACGTCAGCACCACCGACGGCCAGCCGCCGACCATCGCCGTCGAGAACGCCCACCTCTGGTCCTACAATCGCAACGGCGTGCTGTTCACCAGCAACGCGCTGAGCCCGGCCAACCTGCTGCGCATCGGCGGCACGCCCACCCAGATCAGCGCCGACGGACTGGGCCTTGCGCCCTACGACACCGGCGTGATCCAGGGGACCGGCAGCACGGCCGTCGGCGGCGATGGCCACGACGTGCGGCTGCTGTCGTCGCTGGCGGCCGAGGTCGAGCGACGCACGGCCGCGATCGTCGGCCACTACGACCTGGCGCCCAATCTGCGGCTGTCGGGCGAACTGATCTACGGCGACAGCCGCGCGGCCGAGCCCTACGGCACCCAGAGCATCGTCCGCGTCGTGGCCGGCTCGGCGCCCTCGGGGCAGGGGCCGATCGCCTTCACGCGCGCCAATCCGTTTCTGAGCCAAGAGCAGATCACGGCGCTGTCGGCCGCCAGCCCGGCCTTCGCGGCGGGCGGGCCGCTGTACCTGTCGCAGTTCCTGGACATCCTGCCCAGCCGCGAGCGCCGCAGCCGCACCGAAACCAGCCGGGCGCTGGTCGCCCTGGACGGCGACTTCAGCCTCGGCGAGCGCCAGTTCTACTGGAGCGCCGCCTTTAGCCACGGTCGCACCGATGGGCAGCAGTGGGCCTGGGCGCCCTACACTCAGCACATGACCAACGCGCTGGACGCCGTGCGCAATGGGGCTGGCCAGATCGTCTGCGCCATCAACGCCGACGCCGATCGGATCAACGACGATCCGGCCTGCGCGCCGCTCAATCCGTTCGGCGTGGGCAAGGCGTCCGACGCGGCCCGGGCCTATGTCTCGGCGCCGACCGGGGTCAGCTACGTGAACATCCACGACGATTTCCTCGCCTCGGTGGGCGGCGACCTCGTGCGGCTGCCCGGCGGCACGGCGCAGTTCAGCCTGGCCTATGAGCGCCGCCGCGAGAGCGCTCGCGCGACGCCGTTCGAAGCTGACCAACTGGGCCTGCTGTTTTCGGGCGCCCGCACCCAGCCCAGCGGCGGCGCCTATCGCAGCAACGAATATTCCGGCGAGCTGCTGATTCCGGTGCTGGGCGGCGCCTTCGCCCCGCGCGGCGTCGAGCGCCTGGAGCTGACCGGCTCCTACCGCATCGTCGACGAGCGCCTGTCGGGGCGCGAGACCGTCTGGGGCTGGGGCGCGCGGCTGAAGACCACCTTCGGCCTGGGCTTGCGGGCCTCGCGCAGCCGCAACTTCCGCACGCCCACTCTGGACCAGCGGTTCGCCCCGACCAGCGTCTCGATGACCTTCATCGGCGCCGACCCCTGCGACGCCGACCGGATCAACAGCGGCCCCAACCCGGCTACGCGCCTGGCCAATTGCCAGCGCGAGTTCGCGGCCAATCCCGGATATGGCCCGCTGGCGACCTTCCAGGACCCGGCCGAGAACACCTCGATCAGCGCCGTGACCCAGCGCGGCAATCCGGACCTGCGCAACGAGGCCTCGCACACCACGACCTGGGGCCTGGTGTTCCAGCCGACCTACATCCCGGGCCTGACCCTGTCGGCCGACCGGGTCGAGATCGATCTGGCGGACGGCCTCTCCAGCTTCTCGCCGGCCAGCTATCTGGCGACATGCTACGACAACGCCCCGCAGCCCGCGAGCGCCTGCTCGACCTTCACCCGCGACGCGGTCGGCACGGTCAATACAGCGACGCAGAGCACCTTCAACGCCGGCGTCCTGCAGTACCGGGGCGAGGTCTACAATATCAGCTACCGCTTCCCGCTGGGCGCGTTGTGGGATCGCGACCTGGGCTCGCTGGAGCTGGCGGGGGAGGCGACCCACACCACCCGCTACCTGACCTCGGTGATCGGCCAGGACGTCACCCATTCGGAAGGCACCGCGTCGGCGCCATCCTGGCGTCTGCGGCTGGACGCCCGTTACGCGCGCGGCCCGCTGCGCCTGACCTGGTCGGTCTATCACCTGCCGTCGGCCAAGAGCGCCTATAACGACACCATCGAGACGACGCCCTATCCCGTGCTGGCGGCCAACACCCAGCATTCGGTATCGGGCTCCTACGACTTCGGCCGACTGACCCTGCGCGGCGGGGTCACCAACCTGACCGACCGTGAACCCAGCTTCCCGCTGCGCAGCTATGGCGACATCATCGGCCGCCGCTGGTTCCTGGGCCTTCGCGCCCGTTTCTAGGGCCCAAAGAAAACGCCGGGCTGGAGGCCAGCCCGGCGCGCAGTTTGAGCAGATTTTCGACGTCTAGAACTTGGCCCGCAGGCCCACGTACCACTGGCGGCCCAGGATATCGCCGTAGGTCCGGGTCGGGAACGACGGGCCCTGGTCGGTCAGGTTGTTCACGCCGGCGCGCAGCGTGTAGTTCTTGAAGTTGAACTGACCCGAGATGTTGTGGGTCGTGTTCGAGGCGACGATCGGCACCGGCGTGGTCTCGATGGTGTCGGTGTAGCCGCTCTTCACCTCGGGCATGTAGAAGGCCGAGTAGAACAACCGCACCGGGCCCTTGCTCCAGCGCACGTCGAAGCGGGCGCGGATGTCCGGAACGGCGGTGGTGCCTTCCGAGCGGGCGTGGGTGATGCCGTTGGTCGAGGTGTCGAACAGTTCGGTGTGTGTAACCTCGACGCCCAGCTCCATCTGACCCAGGTTCTTGTCGAACAGGGCGCCCAGCGGGAAGCGGTAGTTGATGTTATAGACCTCGCCCTTCCACGCCAGGATGCTGGCGTTGAACACCATCGACTTGGCTTGGGTGATGTAGCCCTGGGCGTTGCGGGTGAAGGTGCTGCAAGCCTCGACCTGCTGGGGGACGGTGTCGTAGCAGGCCGCCGCGAAGGTGGCCGGCGAGAACGACACCAGGCCGTCGGTCAGCTCCACCTCCACGCGGTCGATGGTGATCGCCAGGCCCGGGATGTAGCTGGGCTGAAACACCAGGCCGTAGGTCGTGGTGTTGGAGATCTCGTTGCGCAGGTCCGGGTTGCCGCCCGAGGTGACCGCCACGATGCCGGGGTTCTCGGCCGGATCCTGGAAGCCCAGCAGGGGACCCCAGGCCGGGTTGGCCGCGAACTCGCGCTGGCAGTTGGCCAGGCGGTTGGCGGGGTTGGGGCCGCCGTTGATGCGGTCGGCGTCGCAGGGGTCCGAGCCCAGGGGCTGGCCGGTCGCGGTCGAGGTCGGCGCAAACAGTTGGTCCAGCGATGGGGCGCGGAAGTTGCGGCTCTTGGAGGCGCGCAGCGACAGGCCCAGGCCCGTGTCCCAGCGGCCGCCATAGCCCCACACCTTCTGCCCGCCGGCGATCGAGTGCTTGACGTAGCGATACGAGCCGCTGGCCTCCAGCCCGCGCACCAGCGGCAGCGAGAAGTCGCCGCCCAGCAGCGGCAGCAGCAGTTCGCCCGAATATTCGTCGGTCTTGTAGCCGGCGTCGCGGTTGGTCGGCGGCGTGCTCAGCGAGGCCAGGCCTCGCAGGTCGGCGTCCGACGGACGGTACTCGGTCTTCTCCTCGCGATGCTCGTAGGCGACGCTGAACTTGGCGGCGCCGGCGGGCAGGGTGATCAGGTCGCCGCCGAACACGGCCAGGAAGTCGTCCTGGATGTTGTGGTACTTCGAGCCGGTCAACACCGAGGCGTAGTTGCGGGCGGCGAGCGTTTCGTTGCCCTGGCCGAAGGGGTTCATCGGCGCGCAGGCGGCGTCGTCATTGGTGGTGATGGCGTCGGCGTTGATCGAGCAGACGATCTGGCCAGAGCCGTTGCGGGTCGTCGACAGGGCGTTCTGCAGACGGCTCAGATACGGCGCCCACAGACGCAGCTCGTAGTCGCTGACGGCGCGGCTGGCCGACAGGCTCCAGTTGAAGCTGCGGTTCAGGGCGGTGAAGTCGCCCTCCAGGCCCACGGCGCCGCGATAGACCTGCGTCTCCGTATGGCGGTCGCGGCTGGGCAGGATGTCCATGAAGCGGGTCATGAACAGGTTGCCGCCGGACGCGAAGGTCGGGCTGGCCGCGCTGAGCGTGGCGATCTGGCTGGGGGTCAGGAACGGGTTGTCGCGGTTGAAGCTGATCGGGCCTGAGGCGCCGGTGTTGCCGACCGTGCGGAACACCTGCTGGGTGCCGTAGGGATCGACCGACTCCTGGGTGGAAAACAGCAGTTCGCCGGTCGCGCGGATGTTCGGCGTGATGTCGTAGTGGCCGATGGCGGTGGCGTTGTAGCGCTCAAGACCGGCGGCCAGGGTCGATAGGTCGCGGGTGTCCAGGCCGTTGCCGCCGACGGCGGTGCTGCCCGTGCCGTAGATCTGGCCGGTGTCGTACGGCGCGATGGTCAGGCCGTCCTGCGAGAACTGTAGCGCCGAGCCGTTCTGGCGCAGCAGGCCGGCCTGCGAGCCGTTCGCCGTGGCCCAGATCACGCCGTAGCGATTGTACTGCCACAGGCGGCCGTTGAAGACGTTGATGGTCGGCGGCAGGCCGTCGGTGGTCGAGGTGTTGGCCGGGTTGGTGACGCTGCGGATGCCTGAGGCCGTGCGCGGGCGGGCGGTTTCCAGCAGCGGGTCGGTCTTGGACCACGACAGGTCGACGGCCAGGTTGGCGCGGTCGTCCAGGAAGTTCTTGCCCCACGTCGCGCGCAGCGAGCGCTTGGGATAGTCGCCGCGGGTGCTGGCCCCGTACTGGCCGTCGACCACCAGGCCCTCGAAGTCGTCGCGCAGGATGTAGTTCACCACCCCGGCGATGGCGTCCGAGCCGTACACGGCTGCGCCGCCACCTTGGACGATATCGACCCGCTTGATCAGGCCGGCCGGAATGATGCCGGCGTCGACGACGCGATCGCCGAAGCCCGACGAGGTCGCCACCATGCGGCGGCCATTGACCAGGGTCAGGGTGCGCCCGGCCCCCAGGTTGAACAGGTTGGGCGACTGCTTGGCGTCGCCGCCGGGGAAGCCCTGGCTGGTCGAGATCGGCAGGACCGGTGTGTTCGACGTCACTTGGTTCAGCAGTTCGCCGATGTTGACGACGCCGCGCTCGTCGATGTTCTCGGCAGTCAGCACCGTCACCGGCGCGGTCGTCACCGTCTCGCTGCGCGGAATGCGCGATCCAGTCACGACGACTTCCGTCACCGCGCTGGCCGGCGTGCCGGCCGCGCTACTGGTTTGGGCCTGGGCGCCGCTCCCCACGGCGAGGATCGCCGTCATCGCGGTCGAGCCCCACAGGGCCGCCATCTTCTTGTTCTGCATCACGTGAACCCCCTCAATGGCGGCGGGTCCCATCCCGTCGCTTATGAGGTGCTACGCACGACAACGGGAAATACCGGCGGTATCGGACGAAATACGATTGCGATTGTCACGAAGCCCGCGTCGGCGCCTTGTCGGGCAAGGGGTTGCCGATTTGGCGCCTCGCGTTGGGGCAAGCGCTGGTTTTCGCCGGGGAGGGGCCGTCTGTCGGCTCGGGTCCGCCGAGCTCGTGCGTAAGACCTTCGATGGCCGGCGATACGTCCGCGCCGCAAGCAGGGGGATATCGAGATGATCACGCGCCGGAACCTGACGACCCTGGCCGCCGCGGCGCTCGCCGCGCCGGGGCTCGCCGCCGCCCAGGCGCCGAGGTTCCAGGGCAAGGACCCCTTGCGCGACCTGATCGTCATCAACAGCCTGGGCGGGCTGGAGGACCCCAACACCAGCGACCTGGACGCCGATGCGCCGATCGGCCGGCGGGTGCTGGACGACGCTATCGCCTCGGGCGTGACGGCCACCAACTGGACGCTGGGCTATGTCAGCGGCCCGGCCGAGCCGTTCGAGGCCAGCGTGCGCGACGTGGTCCGCTTCGACGGCATGATCCGCGATCATTCCAGCCAGTTGCTGAAAGTGCTGACCACGGCCGATATCCGCCGCGCCAAGGCGGAGAAGAAGGTCGGGGTGATCTACGGCTTCCAGAACGCGGCGATGATGGGCGACCGCGCCGACCGCGCAGACTTGTTCGCCGACATGGGCGTGAGGGTCGTGCAGCTGACCTACAATCTGGAGAACAGGCTGGGCGGCGGCTCGGTGGCGCGCGGCAACATCCCGCTGACCGCCTTCGGTCGCGAGGTCATCGACCGCCTGAACGCCAAGCGCGTCATCGTCGACCTGTCACATAGCGGCGAGCAGACCTGTCTGGACGCCGCTCGCCATTCCAAGGCCCCGATCTGCGTCAGCCACACCGGCTGCCGCGCCCTGAACGACGTGCCGCGCAACAAGACCGATGAGGAGCTGCGGCTGGTCGCCGAGAAGGGCGGCTATGTCGGCATCTACTTCATGCCGTTCCTGGCCGATCGCCAGATCACCAGCGAGGACGTCTGCCGCCACATCGAGCACGCCATCAAGGTCTGCGGCGAAGATGCGGTCGGCATCGGCACCGACGGGGGGCTCACCGCCATCGATGACCTGGATAGGTGGAAGACCGCCTTCGCCGCCCAGATAAACCGCCGACGCGCGCAAGGGATCTCGGCGCCGGGCGAGCGGCCCGACTCGTTCATCTTCGCCATCGACATGTTCGGCCCGGACCAGTTCCGCATTTTGGCCCGCAAGCTTTCGGAACGCGGCCATCCACCCCACCGGATTGAGAAGATACTCGGCGGAAATTTTCTGCGCTTTGCAAAGGACATTTGGGGCGCCTGATAGAGCCCGGCTCCCGACGTCGCCTTCTGGAGATGCTGCTGAAGTCCGCTCCTGATGCTGTGGACGGCTCTCCACCCCACCGGCAGCATAGGCTTCCGGT
>CAZRPD010000186.1:0-9935 GCA_964601775.1 uncultured Caulobacter sp.
GCCACCCCGTGGTGCGGTCGCCCGGCCCCCCCCCCACCTCCAAAGGCTGACCCACTGCAAAAAAGGGAAAGCCCCCGGGAGCGACCCAGCGCCCTTTTCTCGTTTAAAACTGTCATCCCGGCCAAGCGCGAAGCGCGCCGAGCCGGGACCGCCGGAAGCGCCGAGCCCGTGGCGGTCCCGGGTCTTCGCCCGGGATGACAGGGACTTTTAGGGACTGACCGTCTTCCACAAGGTCTGGGCCGCCGCGACGAACACCTGGGCCGCCTGGCCCTTGGGCTCGCCGATCACCGCCGGGACGCCCTGGTCGCCGCCCAGGCGGACGGCGATCTCGATCGGGACCTGGCCCAGCAGCGGGACCTGCAAGCGCTCGGCCTCGGCCACGCCGCCACCTTCGCCGAAGATCGGGATCGGGGCGCCGGTCGAGGGATCGGCGAAGAAGGCCATGTTCTCGATCAGACCCAGGATCGGGGTGGCGGTCTTCTCGAACATCACCGCCGCACGGCGGGCGTCGATCAGGGCGATCTCCTGGGGCGTGGTCACCAGCACGACGCCGTCGATGCGCAGCTTCTGCACCAGGGTCAGTTGGACGTCGCCGGTGCCGGGCGGCAGGTCGACGACCAGCACGTCCAGTGGCTGCTCTTCCGAGCCCCAGGCCACGTCGTGGATCATCTGGCGCACGGCCGACGAGGCCATCGGGCCGCGCCAGATCATGGCCCTGCCCTCGTCGACGATGAAGCCGATCGACATCAGCCGGACGCCGTGCGCCTCCAGCGGCTGCAGCTTGTCGCCCTCGAACAGCGGGTCGCCGTCGATCCCCATCATCTTGGGGGCCGAGGGACCGTAGATGTCGGCGTCCAGCAGGCCGACGCGCAGGCCCATCTGGGCGAAGGCGACGGCGAGATTGGTCGAGACGGTGGACTTGCCCACCCCGCCCTTGCCCGAGGCCACCGCGATGACATGGCGGACGTGGGCGGGCTTTTCGGCTTCCGGCGGCGGGACGATGCGAGCCTGCGGATCTTCCTTGATCGCAGCGGCCTTGCGGACCCGGGTCGCGCCCTCGGCGGCCTCGGAGGTCAGCACGACCTGGGTGGCCGTGACGCCCGGCAGCGCGGCCAGGGCCTTTTCGGCGGCCTCGCGGATCGGGATGTAGCGCCCCGCCTGTCGAGCCTGGACCTCTAGCACGAAGCCGGCGCGACCTTCGCGAACCACCAGCCCCTGGACGAGACCGGCGGTCACCAGACCCTTGCCGCTGGCCGGATCGACGATGAGGTCCAGCGCCTTGCGGGCGTCGTCGAGAGTAGCGGTCACGGGCGGGCCTCCTATTACAGGGGGCTCATATCCGCGTGACGGCCCGGTTTTACAAGACCGGGCCCGTCCTAAGGGATTCTACCGCTCGACGATGTCGCGCTGCTGCGGGGCCAGCTTGGCCAGCAGCTTGTTCTGCGCGGCGAAGGGCACGCCTTCCTTGTCCATGGCGAACTGAAGGTTCTCGATCAGGGCGTTCATGTCCTTGTTGGTCGTGCCCTGGTCCTTGTGGGAGTCCTTCATGTTCCGGCCGGTGTAGTCGCAGCCGCCGCCCAGAATGTAGCAGAACTGCTCCTTCAGGGTCCGCTTCAGGCGCACCTTGTCGGTGGCGGCGAAGAAATCCTTGATCCGCGGGTCTGCGAAGTTGCGCTCGACCAGGGTCTCGACGATGCGGTCGATGCCCTCCTTGCCGTGGAAGGCCTCGAAGGTCTTCCGGTCGGTCATCGGCGTGGCGTCGGCGTTGGCGTTCGACTGCTTGTAGGCCTCGATCGGCTGCTCGCCCGGGACGTTGGTCATCTCTTGCGCGAGGGCGGAACCCGAAAGGGAGATCGCGGCGAAGCCAGCGAGAATGAAGGTCTTCATGATCGCGTTTCCCTTAGAAACCGGCTTGCAGCGACAGGTACAGCCCGCGCTGGTTCTTGAAGGTGGCGATGTCGCCCAGGTCCACATAGGCGGCGGTCACCGACAGACTCTTGTTGACCGCATAGGCGACGAACAGGTCCTTCCAGTCGTCTTCCTTGGCGAAGCCCAGATTGCTGGGCTTGGTCCGGTACTCGGCCCCGACCACCAGGCGCTTGCTCAGGAGATAGCCGGCCGAGCCTTCGAACTGCGGCTTGTAGGCGTTGCTCTGGTCGCCGCCGAAGCCCAGCAGGCCCATCTGGTTGGCCTTGGTCAGGCGCACCGTGCCATTCAGCAGCAGCGACTTGTCGAGCAAGAGCTTAGTCGCCGCCACGTAGACGTCGACGCCGCTGTCCTTCCTGGCGCCGACGGCGCGGACGATGGCGTCCTGATTATTGTCCTTGTACTGGACGCCGACCGCGACCTGCGGGATCCAGATGTCCTGCTCGTAGACCGCGTCGCCCAGCACCTTGACCTTGGCGCCCAGCACGGTCTGCTTGAAGGTGAAGCCCTTGCCCAAGCCCAGCTTGGCGCCCGTCGCGCCGGTGTCGAAGTCCTGGCGCGTGGCCGACAGCTCGACCCGGTCGTGCCAGCCGATGGCGCCGCCGAAGGCGCGCAGCTTGTAATTCTTGACGTCGACATAGGTACCGTGGACCTCGCCGCCGATCCCGCGATTGGTCTCGTTGCCGGCGATCACCGCCCAAGAGGTCAGGCCGCCGCCCGCCCCGCCCTCGACCGCGCTGACCCCGTGGGTCAGCAGCAGCTTGCCGCCCGTCTCGATCTCGCCGGCCTGCGCGCCGCCCGCGGCGCAGGCGCTCAGCACAACCGTAGCCAGCACGAATTGCGACAATCGCTTCATAGACCCCCTCCTGGTAGAGTCAGCGAGCTTTGCCACACGCCAACGCGCAGGAGCCTTGCGATGAAAGGTCTTACGGAGACCTTTCAAGTAAACCGGAAACCCAAATCAGGTTGTCGCACCCGCCGCCACACCCTGTGACGACTTTACATCCCCGTTAACGCGCATTTCACCCCGCTCAAGCTAGGAGAAGTCTGATGAAACGCATCGCTCTACTTCTGATGGCTGCACTCTGGGGCGGACACGCTCTGGCAGGCGATTTCACGGCCACCGTGCGTGGGACCGACGGCAAGCCCGTGCCCGACGCCGTGGTCATGGTCTATCCGAACGGCCAGCCGACCAAGGGGCCGATCAAGTTCCCCTGGGCCTATCGCGTGGCCCAGCAGAACATCCAGTTCAGCCCGTTCGTGCTGGTGGTCCCGGTCGGCGCGGACGTGTCGTTCCCGAACCTGGATAAGGTCCGTCACCACGTCTACTCGTTCTCGGCGGGCAACAAGTTCGAGATCAAGCTCTATGGCCGCGAGGAAAATCGCACCGCCAAGATGAGCACGGCGGGCGTCGCGGCGATCGGCTGCAACATCCACGACCAAATGGTCGGCTTCATCCGCGTGGTCGACACCGCCTATGCCGGCAAGACCGACGGCAATGGCGTCGTCACCCTCCAGAACGTCCCGGCCGGCGCCGTCGTCGCCAAGGTCTGGCACCCCTATCTGCGCGGCATCAAGAACGAGAAGACCCTGACGACCACCAGCCTCGGCGCCGGCGCGGCCCGCGAAGCGGTGTCGATCGAGCTGAGAGCTCCGGCCCCGCACTGATGTTCCAGCGCCTCCAGACCAAGCTCACCGTGCTCTATGCCGGGCTCTTCGCCCTGGCGCTGAGCCTCGTGGCGGTGACGGTCTATGTGGCGATCGCCAGCAACGCCCAGCGCACGGTGCGCCAGGAGTTGGCGGCCTCGGGCACGGTGTTCGATCGCGTCTGGGCCCTGCGCACCCAGCGCCTGCAGGACGGCGCTGACCTGCTGTCGCGCGACTTCGGCTTCCGCGCCGCCATCGCCACTCATGACCGCCCGACCGCGGAGTCGGCCATCGCCAACCTGCGTCAGCGCCTGGGCCTGGACCTGGCCTTCACGGTCGGCGTCGACGGCGACGTGACCGGCATGGACCCCGCCCGCCTGGACCTGGAAAAGCTGTGGAGCGCCCTGGACGCCGAGGACGGCGCCCAAGGCGTCTTCGCCATCGACGGCCAGCCCTATCAGCTGATCTCGGCCCCGATCCTGTCGCCCACCCTGACCGGCTGGATCGTCTTCGCCGCCCGCCTGGACGAGCCGGAGATGCAGGCCCTGGAAAAGCTGTCGGCCATCGGCCTGGACGCCCAGGTGTTCGATCAACGCGGCGGCCAGTGGATTTCGGCCGACCACGGCCCCGCCAATCCCGCCCTGGTCGCCTTCGTCGGCCAGGCCATGCATGACAAGCTGGGCGCCCCGACCATGCTGCGTGGCGGCGCCGACAGCCTGGTGCTGGTCAAGCCGATCAAGGCCCTGGACAAGACGTCCGGCGCGGCGCTCGTCCTGCGCTATCCGATGGCCCAGGCCATGCCCTCTTACCGCCCGCTGATGGGCGGGGTCGTCATCGTCGGCCTGATCGGCGCGGCCCTGGTCGCCGCCGCCAGCTGGGCCCTGTCGCGTGGCATCTCCAAGCCCATCACCGCCCTCGACGAAGCCGCCCAGCGCCTGCAGCGCGGCGAGGACGTCGTCGTCGAGGTCACCACCCGCGACGAGATCGGGCGCCTGGCCCACAGCTTCAACCTGATGGCCGGCGAGATCCGCGAGCGCGAGGCGGAGATGACCCGCCAGGCGCTGCACGACGGCGAGACCGGCCTGCCCAACCGCCGCGCCCTGGAGCGCGAGATCCAAGCCCGCCTGGCCGCCGCAGCCTCCAACCAGCAGGTCGTGGTCACCGCGATCGGCTTCGATCGCTTCCCGCAGGTCCGCGCCGCCATCGGTTACGAACTGGCCACCGAACTGGTCGCCAAGCTGGGCCAGCGGATCATGGACATCGCGCCGGGCGTGATGGTCGGTCGCCTGACCACCTCGATCCTGTGCGTGATCTCGGCCCACGACGACCTGGACCAGGCCCGCGCCGTCCACAAGAAGATCATGGCCTTCGACGCCGTGGCCTACGGCGACCCGGCCGCCAATCTCTCGCTGATGAGCGAGATGCTGGAAGCCGTGCGCAGCGGCGCCCTCTATCTGAACCATCAGCCCAAGCTGGATCTGCGCACCGGCGCGATCACCGGCGTCGAGGCCCTGGTGCGCTGGAACCACCCGACCCGCGGCTTCGTCCGCCCCGACCTCTTTGTCGGCATGGCCGAGGAAACCGGCCACATCCGCGCCCTGACCGACTACGTCCTGGCCCAGGCCATCGACGACCAGGCCCGCTTGCGCGCCGCCGGCCACGCAGTGCTGATGTCGGTCAATGTCTCGGGCCGCCTGATCGACGACGCAGACTTCGCCCGTCACGCCATCGCCAGGGTCGAGGCCGCCGGCGCCCGGGTCTGTTTCGAGATCACCGAAACGGCCGTGATCGGCAATCCCGATGTGGCCCTGGGCGTGCTGGAGCGTTTCGCCGACGCCGGCATCGCCGTGTCGATCGACGACTACGGCTCGGGCCTGTCGTCCCTGGCCTATCTCAAGCAGATCCGCGCCGACGAACTGAAGATCGACAAGGCCTTCGTCACCGAGCTGGAAGCCGGCGGCAAGGACGCCCTGCTGGTTAAATCCACCGTCGACCTGGCCCACAGCCTGGGCATGAAGGTGACCGCCGAAGGCGTCGAAACCCGCGAAGGCCTGGCCGCCCTGCAGCTGATGGGCTGCGACCTTGTCCAGGGCTATTTCGTCGCCAAGCCGATGGGCCTGGACAAGCTGGTCGAATTCCTGGGCGAATGGTCGATCGACCTGCCGGAGCAGGCGCCGCCCTCAGAGAAACGCCGAGCCTAGTTCGACTTGGTCGGCGCGTAGCAGGCCTCCACGGCGGCGAAGGTATCGTTCTGGCCGGAGGGACACTGCGGCCGGACCGACAGAGCGATGCGAGCATAGGCGACCGCATAGCGCCAGGGCGGCTCCGGGCTGCTGCAGCCGGCAAGCGCAAAGCGGGCTCTTTTAGCGTCGAACACCGCGGCGACCATGCCGCCGCCATGGCAGATGGGCGGCGGAGGCCGCGGCGTCTTCGCGTATCGCTTCATGTCCGCCATCCAGGTCTCGTACTTCGGAAACACGGCGTCGGCCGCTTGCTCCTGGACCATCAGATCGGTCCACGCCGCTCCCGGGACTTCGCTGGTCGCGACAACCGAGCCTCGCAAGGCGACGGTCATTTCCACACGTCCGCCCGCCAGCCGCGCAAGCTCTATGCCGACTGGGCCGACAAATCCGTAGGGGTTCTCATAGGCGATCTGGCGTCGCGCGCCGCCTGCAGGCAGCGCTCTCTTCAAGGGCGCCAGGCCAGAAGCCGCCAGCCGCTGCACGTGCCAAGCTTCCGCCTTGGCTTGCCCCTGTTCGAAGGCGGCGCGTGAAAGATCCGGCTCGGCCAGAGCAATCGTGGGGACTAGCGTCAACGCAAGACACAGAACGTTGAAGCGCATCCTGCCTCCCATCACTGATTGGCGGCCCGGCCGAGCAGCGCAACCCTGGGGGGATCCTAAACCGACGCCTTCAGCAGATCCATCACATGGTGCAGGCTGTCGGCGATGTGGACGCACTTGTCGTGCATCTCCTCGTTGGGATCGAGGATGTCGGGGACCATCACCGTCATCATGCCGGCCGCGTGGGCGGCGCGGACGCCCGGGTGGCTGTCTTCCAGGGCCAGGCAGTGCAGCGGATCGACGCCGATGCGCTCGGCGGCCAGCAGATAGGGATCGGGGTTGGGCTTGTGCCGGGTGACGTCCTGGTGGGCGACCACCGCGTTGAAGCGGTGCAGCAGGTCGAAGCGGCCGAGGTACTTCTCCACCGACAGCATGCCGTTCGAGGTGGCGATGCCGCGCGGCAGGCCCCGGTCGTCCAGATAGTCGAGGATTTCGACCACGCCGGCCTTCAGGCGCGTCTCGGCGGCCAGCAGGTCCTCGACATCGGACCAGACCCGCTCGAAATAGGCCCGCACCGGGAAGGTCTCGCCATAAAGCTCGGCCAGCAGGATGGCCGACTCCGGGTTCGTCTTGCCCACCAGCGCCGCATAGGTCGCGCCGGTGAACTCGATCCCGAACGTCGCCCCGGCCTCGATCATCGCCGCGCGATAGACGGTCTCGGTGTCCAGCAGCAGGCCATCCATGTCGAAGACGACCGCGTCGACGCGGCGGGGGAAGCTCACGACCAGAACTCCGAGGCCTTGTAGCCCTGGAAGTAGAGCAAGGTCGTCAGGTCGGTGTGGTCGACCTTGGCGTGGGCCTGGGCCGCCACGATCGGCTTGGCGCGATAGGCCACGCCCAGGCCGGCGGCCTCGATCATCGCCAGGTCGTTGGCGCCGTCGCCCACGGCCAGGGCGTCGACCGGCGTCAGGCCCAGGGCCGAGGTCTCTTCGTTGAGCGCGGCCAGCTTGGCTTCCTTGCCCAGGATCGGATCGCCCACCTGACCCGTGAGGGCGCCGTCCGCCTCGATCAGGGTGTTGGCGCGGTTCAGGTGGAAGCCCGCCGCCTGCGCCACCCGGCTGGTGAAGAAGGTGAAGCCGCCCGAGACCAGGGCGCAGCGCGCGCCGTGCTGGGCCATGGTGCGGACCAGGGTCTCAGCGCCCGGGTTCAACTGGACGCGCTGGTCGTAGCAGCTCTGCAGCGCCTCGACGCCCAGGCCCTTCAGCATGCCGACCCGTTCGCGCAGCGCGCCCTCGAAGGCCAGTTCGCCGCGCATGGCCCGCTCGGTGATCTCCGAGACCTTGTCCTTGACCCCGGCGAAGTCGGCCAGCTCGTCCAGGCACTCGACGTTGATGATCGTGGAGTCCATGTCGGCGATCAGCAGGCGCTTGCGGCGGTTCTCGGCCGGCTGGACGGCGAAGTCGATCGGCTGGTCGCCGATGGCCTCGGCGACCTTCGCCTTGAGGTCCTCGATATCGCCCAAAGTCGAAAGATCGGGGGCCGAAAGATCGACAGCGTCGGGACCCAGCACGACGGGCTCCCCGATGCCGAGGGCGCGAGCGACGGTTTCGGCGCCAGGGCCGACGAGCGTGATGGCGAGCATGGCGTGGCGGCTATTGGACGCCAGCCGTCGCGTCAACCCCGCAAGGCGCGGATCGCTAGGAAGCTGGCGCCGCCACGACCGTCGCACAGCGATTGAACAGCGTCATCATCACCCGCCGCCCCTCGCCGCTTCTGGCGTCCTTCACGCCGCCGAAGCGCTCACCGATGAAGGCGATCGCGCGGCGATGGGTGTCGGCGGGCGCCGCGCCCTGGGCGGCGGCCTCGGCGAAGGCGGCATTGTAGGTCAGGGCGCCCGTCGTCCCCATCATCCGCATCATGGCGACGCCGCCCTCGCGGTTGGAGCCCAGGCCTTGGCCCAGGGCGGGGATGACCTTCACCATCTCGTCGAACGAGACGAACATCATTCCGCAGCCAAGCCTTTCGTCCAGAGTGGCGACCGGCGGGGCGGCGGAACTTTGAGCCAGGGTCGAACCGCCGATCAGCAGCCCCGCCGTCATCGTGATGGCGCCGAGGCAGTGTTTCATGGGATGTCGGTTCATTCGCATCGCCTCTTCCTCAACTGCCAGACGTGAGCTCGACCAGAGATTGTCCACGCAGATCACACTGATCGCCGGCCCCACGGCAAGCGGTAAATCCGCCCATGCCCTGCGCCTGGCCCAAGAGACCGGCGGCGAACTCGTCAACGCCGACTCCATGCAGATCTATGCGGATCTCCGGGTGTTGACGGCCGGGCCGTCGCCCGAGGAGGCCGAGCTTGCGCCGCACCACCTGTTCGGCGTGGTCGATGCGGCGGTCGGCTGGTCGGTCGGCCGCTGGCTGGAGGCGGCGACCAAGGCGCTCTCCGAGATCGCGGCGCGCGGCAATCCCGCCATCGTGGTCGGCGGCACCGGCCTCTATTTCCGCGCCCTGACCCACGGCCTGGCCGACGTGCCGCCCGTGCCCGAAACCCAGCGCGAGATCTCCGGCCTGCTCTACGCCGCCCGAGGCGAGGAGGACTTTCGCGAGATTCTCAAACCCCTCGATCCCGAGGCCGAGGCTCGCATCGAGATCGGCGATCGCCAGCGCCTGGTCCGCGCCCACGCCGTGGCCGTCGCCACCGGCAAGTCGCTGACCGCCTGGCAGACCGACACCAAGCCGGCCCTGGCGCCCGGCAGCTGGACCGGCCTGGTGCTGGATCCGCCCCGCGCCGACCTCTACGCCCGCTGCGACGCCCGCCTGTCGGCGATGGTCGAGCACGGGGCGCTGGACGAGGTGCGGGCCATGGAAGCGCGCGGCCTGGCCCCATCCCTCCCCGCCCTCAAGGCCGTCGGCTATCGCGAGTTCGCGGCCCACCTGCGCGGCGAGACCACCCTGGATGAAGCGCTCGACGCCGCCCGCCAGGAGACCCGCCGCTACGCCAAGCGCCAGCTGACCTGGTTCCGCAACCAGACGCCGGACTGGCAGCGCATCAGCGTTCCGTGACCGTCACGCCGGTGCGGAGCAGCCTCGGCTTGACGGCCAGCTGATAGTCCTCGTCGAACATCTGGTCCTTGACGCGGTCCAGGGTCGCGATCACCCGGTCCTCGGCCGCCGTCACCGGCTTGGCGAAGACCTCGCACGTCGCGCCGGCCGTCAGGTCGGCCTGGCCGTTCTCGATCGCCTGCAAGGGCTTGGTCGCCCCCTCCTCGCAGCCGAGGAATCCCGAGATCGAATAGAAGCAGAGGTCGCGCTGCAGGTAAGACTCGATCGCCCAGGCGCACGGAATGGCCGACACCGTCACGCCCTCGGGCGTCGACGGAACCGCGCCGGGCTTGGCGATGGTGCGCAGGAAGACCTGGTAGCGCACCACCACCGCCTCGGTCCGGCCGCTCTTGGCCAGGGTCAGCGACTTGGCCTTCTGCGCCACGGGGGCCAGGCGCTGCAGCTGCGGGGGCTGAGGCGCGGCGGGAGCACTCGCGGCCGGCGGCGGCGGGACGTCTTGCAACAGGACGGGGGCCTC
>CAZRPD010000187.1:0-9859 GCA_964601775.1 uncultured Caulobacter sp.
ATCCGCATCCCGGTGCACATGATCGAGACGATCAACAAGATCGTCCGCACCAGCCGCCAGATGCTGCACGAGATCGGCCGCGAGCCGACCCCGGAAGAGCTGGCCGAAAAGCTGGCCATGCCGCTGGAAAAGGTCCGCAAGGTCCTGAAGATCGCCAAGGAGCCGATCTCGCTCGAAACGCCAATCGGCGACGAGGAAGACAGCCACCTGGGCGACTTCATCGAGGACAAGAACGCCATCCTGCCGATCGACGCGGCCATCCAGAGCAATCTTCGTGAGACCACGACGCGCGTACTCGCGTCGCTGACTCCGCGGGAAGAACGGGTTCTGCGGATGCGCTTCGGCATCGGCATGAACACCGACCACACCCTGGAAGAAGTCGGCCAGCAGTTCTCGGTTACCCGCGAACGCATCCGCCAGATCGAAGCCAAGGCCTTGCGCAAGCTGAAGCACCCGAGTCGGTCGCGGAAGCTGCGCAGCTTCCTGGACTCGTAAGAGCCCGGACCCCGAACACCAGACGCCCCGGTCGCAAGGCCGGGGCGTTTTGCGTTTGTGCCGATCCGCCCGGCCGCGAACCCGTTCGCCCATTGGCGCATCCGGCGTGGCGGGGGAGGGCGGCGAGCCTCACAGCGAGATCATCGTCACTCGCTCAAGGGCCGTCATGTCGTTCCGTTCTCTCGCCGCCGCCGTCGCGCTGCTCGCGGTCGCCGTTTCCTCGCCGGCGCTCGCCGCCAACGCCGGGTTCATGGTGCTGAAGGCGCCCCGCCCCGACGCCCCGCCCGTCGAGGTCGGGGTCTGGTATCCCACCGACGCGGCGGCGCATCCCATGGCGCTGGGATCGTGGAGCCACACCGTCGCCGCCGGGGCGCCGATCGCCGGCGAGCATCTGCCGCTGATCGTCATGTCGCACGGCAATGGCGGCTTCTTCGGCAGCCACGCCGACACCGCCCAGGCGCTGGCGCAGGCCGGGTTCGTGGTCGCCGCGCTGACCCATCCGGGCGACAACTACAAGGACCAGAGCCGCGCGACCGCCATGGCCGACCGGCCGGCGGCGCTATCGGCGCTGATCGGTTTCATGCTGGAGACCTCGCCGCTGAAGACGAAGATCGATCCCGGCAAGGTCGGCGCGTTCGGCTTCTCGTCGGGCGGCTTCACGGTGCTGGCGGCGGCGGGCGGCAAGCCGGACCTGAGCAAGGTTCCGGACCACTGCAAGTCCCATCCCGGCAACTACGACTGCAAGCTGACCGCCCGCATCCCGATCCCGGCCGACGCATTGTCCGCCGGATGGGTCCACGACGACCGCATCAAGGCCGTGGTCTCGGCCGCGCCGGCCCTGGGCTTCACCTTCGGCCGGAGCGGTCTGGCCGGGATCAAGGCGTCGGTGCAGCTATGGAAGGCCGCCGACGACGAGGTGCTGCCCGGCGACGACTATGCCGAGGCCGTGCACCGTGACCTGGCCCGCCCCCACGACTATCGCGTGGTCGCCGGAGCGCGGCATTTCGACTTCCTGACGCCCTGCAACCCCCAGCCCGCGCCGGAGGTCTCGGTGATCTGCGCCAGCGCCCCGGGTTTCGACCGCGCGGCCTTCCATCGCGACTTCAACACCGCGGTTACACGGTTCTTCGCCGACCAATTGGTCGCACCTTAAGCATGGTCAGTTTCATACCTGATTAACCACGATCGCCGAGTCTGCGCAGGTCATCTCGGGAGCTGTCTTGCGTAGCCTCATCGCCGCCGTCGAACGTATCGATCCGCTGACCATCTACGGCCGCGTCGCCGCCGTGAACGGCCTGCTGATCGAGGTGCGCGGCGGCCTGACCCGGCTGTCGGTCGGGGCCCGCGTCGAGATCGAACGCCTGGGCCAGAAGCCGCTGCCGGCCGAGGTCGTCGGCTTCCGCGAGACCCGCGCCCTGCTGATGCCCTTTGGTCCCGTCGAGGGCGTCGGCCCCGGCGCGGAAATCCGCATCGTGCCGGAAGGCGCGGTCGTCCGCCCGACCAAGGCCTGGCTGGGCCGCATCATCAACGCCTTTGGCGAGCCGATCGACGGCCTGGGTCCCCTGCCGCAGGGCGAGGTGCCCTATCCGCTGAAGACCTCGCCGCCGCCGGCCCACGCCCGCGGCCGGGTGGGCGAACGCCTGGACCTGGGCGTGCGCTCGATGAACGTCTTCACCACCACCTGCCGCGGCCAGCGCCTGGGGATCTTCGCCGGCTCGGGCGTCGGCAAGTCGGTGCTGCTGTCGATGCTGGCCAAGGAAGCCACCTGCGACGCCGTCGTCGTCGGCCTGATCGGCGAGCGGGGCCGCGAGGTTCGCGAGTTCGTCGAAGAGACCCTGGGCGAGGAAGGCCTGCGCCGCGCCGTCGTCGTGGTCGCGACCTCGGACGAGCCGGCCCTGACCCGCCGCCAGGCCGCCTACATGACCCTGGCGATCAGCGAATACATGCGCGACCAGGACCAGGAAGTCCTGTGCCTGATGGACTCGGTGACCCGCTTTGCCATGGCCCAGCGCGAGATCGGCCTGGCCGCTGGCGAGCCGCCGACCACCAAGGGCTACACCCCCACCGTCTTCACCGAACTGCCCAAGCTGCTGGAGCGCGCCGGCCCCGGCCCCATCCGCGCCGACGGCACTACGGCCGCGCCCATCACCGCCCTGTTCACCGTCCTGGTCGACGGCGACGACCACAACGAGCCGATCGCCGACGCCACGCGCGGTATCCTGGACGGCCACATCGTCATGGAGCGGGCTATCGCCGAGCGCGGCCGCTTCCCGGCCATCAACGTGCTGAAGTCGATCAGCCGGACCATGCCGGGCTGCCAGCACCCGCACGAGCGCCAGATCGTCAAGGGCGCGCGCCAGGTCATGGCCGCCTACGCCAACATGGAAGAACTGATCCGCATCGGCGCCTATCGCGCCGGGGCCGACCCCACGGTCGACCGCGCGATCCGCCTGAACCCGGCAATCGAGGCTTTCCTCAGCCAGGATAAGGAAGAAGCAACTAGTCTGGACGACTCTTTCGGTCATCTGGGGCAGATCCTCGAGAGTGAGTACTGATGACCAAGTGGGCCGCCTCGTTGATCCGCATCTCGAACCACGAGGTCGAGACCCTGCAGAAACGCCTCGCCGAGATCACCGAGCGCCGCACGGCGGCCGAACTGCGCATCACCCTGCTGGACGCCGAGGCCGAAGCCGAAGCCAAGAACGCTGAGGGCGACGCCAGCGCCGGCTGGTACATGATCGGCTATCGCGAGGGTCACAAGCGCCGCAAGGCCGACATGCTGGTGCAGATCGAGCAGAGCAGGCTGGAAGAGATCGGCGCCCGTGAGGCCCTCTCCGAAGCCTTCGAGAACCTCAAGAAGTACGAGCACGTGGCCGAACAGGCCAAGGTGCTGGCCGCCAAGAAGCTGGGCGCCTTCGAGGCCGCGCAGCTGGACGAACTGAGCATCCGCCGCACCGCCATGGCCGGGCGGTAGCATGACCGGGCGGCTCACGCGCCGTTCCGCCATCGCCTCGGCGCTCGCCCTGAGCGCCTGCGCGCGGGAGGTGCAGGGTCAGCCCGTCATCGACGCTACGCCGCTGAAGTCGATCGCCTCGACGCCGGTCGGCGCCTGCGTGCAGCACGCCCAGCTGCAGGACCCCGCCTTCACCGACCTCTTCATCCGCAACTACTCCCAGCTGACGCCGGAGTGGGAGATGAAGATGGAGTACATTCTCCAGGACGACGGCAGCTTCCGCTTCGATCGTCCCGACGACATCGCCGCGTTCGCGCGGCGCAACGGCATCCGGCTCTATTGTACGACCCTGGTCTGGTACGACCAGGAGCTGCCCGCGTTCCAGAAGCTGGAGGGCAGCGGCAAGCCGTTTGCCGACGCCTATCGCAACTACATCCTGGCGGTCGCCGGACGCTATCGTGGCCAGGCCGTGGGCTGGGACGTGGTCAACGAGACGGTAGACGACAATGGCGTGGACCTGCGCCGCTCGATCTGGACCCGCAACCTTGGCGTCGACGAGCACATGGTGCTGGCCTTTCACCACGCCCAGGAAGCCGACCCGGGCGCGGTGCTGTTCATCAATGACTACCATCTGGAGAACAACCCGACCAAGCGCGCGACCTTCATGCGCACGGTGGAACGTCTCCTGAAGGCCGGCGCGCCGATCGGCGGCCTCGGCACGCAAAGCCACCTGGATCTGGACTTCACCCGCCCTGGCATGTGCCGTGCGGCCATGCGGGACCTGGCCAGCTTCGGCCTGCCGATCCACGTCTCGGAGCTGGACATCTCACTGGGGGAGAAGCCGGACTTCTCGCGCCTCTCCGACCTACGCCAGCGCCAGGCTGACCTGACCCGTGAACTGGCGCAGGCCTATATGGACCTGCCCCGCGAGCAGCGTTTCGCCTTCACGGTATGGGGCCTGCGGGACCAGGACAGCTGGCTGCGGGGCAATTCCGGCCAGCGGCCAAAGGATCAGGGCCTGCCGTTCGACGACGCGGGGCAGGCGAAGCCGATGTTCCAGGCGCTGGGCGAAGTGCTGTCGGGATAAGCCTTTTCCGATCTCCCCGGCGAAGCCGGGACCCAGATGGAAGAGCGTGGACATGGGCTCTACGCGCTCAGAGCCCCTCCAATCAGCCCCAGCACCTCGAGATCTGGGTCCCGGCCTTCGCCGGGAAAACGGGATTTTTCGCATACACGAAATCTCAAGCGCCCTGCGGCAGGGTGCCTGCATGAAACTGATCCACGCCCTCCAGGACATGGACAGCGAAAACTCGCTGTCGGCGCGCTTCCGTCGGGCGCGGGCCGCCCATGTGGTCGCCCTGATCGAGAAGACCTTCGCCGAGCGCGGCCAGGTCCGCATCGCCGACCTCGGCGGTGAGCCGACCTATTGGAACATCCTGTACGACCGGAAATTCCTCGAGGCCCACAAGGTCCATATCAGCCTGTTCAATCCGCAGCCGTTCGCGGTGGACGATCCGCTGTTCACGGCCGCCGTCGGCGACGCCTGCGACATGCACGAGCATGCCGACAACAGCTTCGACCTGGTCCATTCCAACTCGGTGGTCGAGCATGTCGGCGACTGGCCGCGCATGGAGGCCTTCGCGGCCGAGTGCCGCCGCCTGGCGCCGCGTTACTACGTCCAGACGCCCTATTTCTGGTTTCCGATCGAGCCGCACTTCTCGACGCCGTTCTTCCACTGGCGCTCCGAGCAGACCCGCGCCAAGCTCCTGATGAAGCGCCCGCACGGCTTTTCCGACACCAAGGCCCCCGACATCGGCGCGGCCATGCGCGACGTCCAGCACGCCCGCCTGCTGGACAAGGCCCAGTTCAAGTTCCTGTACCCCGACGCCCGTCACGTGGACGAAAAGGTCCTCGTCCTGACCAAGTCGCTGATCGCCATCCGCGATTGAGGAGCGACGAGGCGCGTGGACGGCGTAAAGCGTAAGGACGGCATCGAGAGCTGGGCCCGGCCCGCCGCCCTCGTCTGCGCCTATGTGACCAGCGTCGCCTACAGCCTGTTCCTGGCCGGCGCGACGCACAACCTGCCCACCGTCTGGACCGCCAACGCCATCGCCATCGGCGCCCTGATGGTGCTGAACCAGCGCCAGGGCCTGGTCTTCCTTGCCGTCACCTGCGTCCTGCGCATCGCCCTGGGCCTGAGCATCCAGGACAATCTGCGCTTCACCCTGCTGATCACCGGGGTCGATGCGCTGCAGATGGCCGGCACGGCCTATCTGCTGCGGTGGATGGGCGCGCCGGTCCGGATCCGCGATCCGCGCGGCCTGCTGACGATCATCGTCCTGGCCTGCGCCCTCACGGTCGGCACCTCGATCCTCAGCAACGGCCTGCTCGCCCTCAGCGCCGGCCGTCCGCTGCTGAAGGGCTGGAGCGAGTGGACGACCTCCAACGTGCTGGGCGCGGCCATCGCCCTGCCGGTGACCCTGATCCTGCTGGACCGTCGCCACCTGCAGGGCTTTCCGGTCCGGGCGATGGAGGCCTTCGTTGGCACCCTGGCGGTCGGGGGGATGTCGGCCGCCGTCTTCACCTTCGACGCCGACTATCAGGTGCTGCTGTTCATCCCGGCCATGCTGGCGGTGTTCCGGGGCGGCCCGCGCGCCGTGGCCGTGCTGGTCATGGTGTCGCTGGCCGCTGCCATTCCGACGATCCTGCAGCGCACGGGCGTGGATCCCCGCACGGCCCTGCCGCCGCTGCGCCACGCGGTCGTCTTCCATGTGGTGCTCTATGTCGTCAGCCTGGTGGCGGCCCTGACCATCAGCCGCCAGAACCGCCTGAAGACCCTGCTGGCCCGCCGCTCGGTCGTCGCCCGCGCCGCCCAGGCCCGCGCCCAGGCCGCCAACCAGGCCAAGTCCGAGTTCCTGGCCACCATCAGCCACGAGATCCGCACGCCGCTGAACAGCATCCTGGGCTTTGCGTCCCTGGTGGCCGACGATCCGGGCCTGTCGCCCGAGAGCCGCCGTCGCCTGGACCTGGTCGGCAGCGCCGGCCGCTCCCTGGCCGAGATCGTCGGCGACTTGCTGGACTTCGCCAAGGTCGAGGCCGGCCGTCTGGATCTGACCCTGACGCCGACCGCCCCCGCCGCCCTGCTGCGCGACGCGACCGACATCATTGGTCCCGAGGCCGCCGCCCGGGGCCTTTACCTGCATACCGAGGTCGAGGCGCTGGGCGACGCCGCGCCCGACGCCCTGCTGGCCCTGGACGAGACCCGCCTGCGCCAGGTGCTGCTGAACCTGCTGGCCAACGCCCTGAAGTTCACGGCGGACGGCGGCGTGACCGCGCGGCTGGTCCTGGGACCCGCGCCGGGCGCGCTGCGGTTCGAGATCAGCGACACCGGCATCGGCATTGCGCCGGAGGTCCAGGCCCGGCTGTTCCAGCGGTTCTCGCAGGGCGACAGCTCGATCAGCCGCAGCTATGGCGGCACCGGTCTGGGCCTGGCGATCAGCAAGGCGCTGGTCACCCGCATGGGCGGCGAGATCGGAGTCGACAGCGCCCTGGGCCGCGGCGCGCGCTTCTGGATCGCCCTGACCGCCCAGCCGGCCGCCGCGCCGGCCCCGTCCGACCAGATCGCGCCCGAGACCCTGACCGCGCGCGCGCCGCGCGTGCTGCTGGTCGACGACCACCCGATGAACCGCGAGCTGGGCAAGGCTCTGCTGACCCTGGCCGGCTGCGAGGTGGTGACCGCCGAAGACGGCGCCCAGGCGGTCGAGGCCGTCCGCGTGGGCGACATCGACCTGGTGCTGATGGACGTCCACATGCCGGGCATGGACGGTCTGGCGGCGACGCGGGCCATCCGCGCCTTGCCCGGTCCGCTGGCCGCCGTGCCGATCATCGCGCTGAGCGCCGACGCCCTGCCCGAACAGATCGCCCGTTGCCGCGCCGCGGGGATGGACGACCACGTCGCCAAGCCCATCCAGCGCGAGGCCCTGATCGCCGCTGTGGCCAAGGCGCTGGAAGGCCAGGACGCGCGGCCGGAGAGCCGGACGGCGCATTGACGAGGCCTTGTCCGCGTGGCTCGTTCGCTGCCGGCGCGGATCGGCGTCGATCTTCGAAGAGCATCCCATGGCCCATCTGATCCTCAGCGTCGTCGGCAGCGATCGCCCCGGCCTCACCCAGGCGCTGGCGCGGGCGGTGTTCTCGGCCGGCGGCAACTGGCTGGAGAGCCATCTCAGCCGCCTGGGCGGGCTCTATGTCGGCTCGGTGCTGATCGACCTGGGCGCCGAGGCCGTGGACCGCCTGCGCGCCGCCATCGCCGAGGTCGACGCCCAGGGCCTGGAGGTGCGGATCGCGCCAGCCCTCGAAGCGACCGAAGCCGAGGGCGAGACCGTCGATTTCAGCGTGGTCGGCGGAGACCGCCCGGGCATCGTGCATCAGGTCACCGCCGTGCTCAGCGACATGGGCGCCAATATCGAGACCTTCGAGACCCGCCTCAGCGTCGAGCCCCACTCCGGCGCGCCGTTGTTCCACCTGGAGGCTCGCCTGCGCTTGCCCGCCGGCCTGAAGGCCGACGCCGTCCAGGCCGCGCTTGAATCGATCTCCGGCGAGATCATGGTCGACGTCGCGTTGACGCCGGCAGGGTAGGGCGCTTTGGGGGCATGATCGCGCGCGCTTCGACAACGCCGTCGCTGGGCAGCGCCCGCGAGTGGGCGATCGACCTGGGCGTGGCCTGCGTCATCGGCCTGATGCTGGGCGTGATGGGGCCGTTCGGGTCCTTCTTCAACGACGGCCCGGCGGTGCGCATCCTCTACTGGATGGGCAGCATCGCCACGGGGATGGTGCTGTTCGGCGTCCTGACCCGGCTGCTGGTGGAGCTGGCCCGGCGAGCGGGCGCGCCGGACTGGGCGGCGATCCCGGTCGTCATCCTGCTCGGCGGGGCGATCCAGGGCGCTCTATCGCGCGCCGTGGCGGTCGCCCTCTGGCCGCATCTGTCGCGCGTGGTGTCGCCGCCGGAATGGTACGGCCAGTGCGTGGCCATCACGACGCCGATCGTGCTGGCCTATTACGTTCTGCGCGTACATGCCCCCGCAGGCCAGGCGCCGACGTTTGTCGAGGTCCCGGCGCTCGCCGCCGATCCGGGCGCGGTGCTCTATCTGAAGATGGAGGACCACTATGTTCGGATCCGCACCGAGCACGGCTCGCGGCTGGAAATGGGGCCGCTGGCGCGGGTGACGGCGGGGCTGTCGGGCGTGGAAGGGCTGCAGGTCCACCGCTCGTGGTGGGTGGCGCGTCGGGCGATCCAGGGCGTCGAGCGCGACGGCCGCAACCTCCGTCTGCGGCTTGTCGACGGCCAGACCGCCCCGGTCAGCCGCGCCTCGGTCGCCAGGCTGCGGGCGGCCGGCTGGCTGGCGGACGAAAATCCCGCCTGAGAGGCCTGCGGCGCGCTGTCGCGGCTGCGCTTCAAGGCTCAGCTTGGTCGCTGGAAATCCACACGCGGAGCTTGAGCGTGGTGTTCAAATTCCCGCGACGGAACGCCGCAATCGCGCCGCAAAGATGACCGCCGATTGAACTTCGCCTTACTCGCGTAACGACGTTCCAATCGCTTTCAGGGCACGGATTTAACGCTTTTGCGTTGGTTAACGACAGCGCCGGATGGGCCCCCTGCGACGCGTGCGACCAATGTGACCAAGGGCTCTCCGCCCGCTTGCACCCGATTCGCAAATCATATTAACCATTCGGCCAACGGAAACATTCACCATTAACCAGTCTTAAATTAACTCTCCGGCACAGTGGCCGCAGGGTTTATCGGCGGACTTCCGCCTAAGACGTTCGAATACGCCAGACTTGGCGTGGAGGGGCTCATGCGCGTACTGTTGATCGAGGATGACAGCGCGACGGCGCAGACCATCGAATTGATGCTGAAGTCTGAAGGCTTCAACGTCTATACGACGGACCTGGGCGAAGAAGGCGTCGATCTGGGCAAGATCTACGACTACGATCTGATCCTGCTCGACCTGAACCTGCCCGACATGAGCGGCATCGATGTTCTGCGCACCCTGCGGGTGGCGAAGATCAACACGCCGATCATGATCCTGTCGGGCTCGTCGGAGATCGATACGAAGGTGAAGACCTTCTCGGGCGGCGCCGACGACTACATGACCAAGCCGTTCCATAAGGACGAAATGATCGCCCGCATCCACGCGGTGGTCCGTCGTTCGAAGGGGCACGCGCAATCGGTCATCAAGACCGGCGACATCATCGTCAATCTGGACGCCAAGACGGTCGAAGTGAACGGCAACCGCGTTCACCTGACCGGCAAAGAGTACCAGATGCTCGAGCTGCTCTCCCTGCGTAAGGGCACGACCCTGACCAAGGAAATGTTCCTGAACCACCTGTATGGCGGCATGGACGAGCCCGAGC
>CAZRPD010000188.1:0-9823 GCA_964601775.1 uncultured Caulobacter sp.
TACGTTCCGCCTGGCTGCGGCCGCGGCCAGCGCCCTGGCCCTGTCGACCGCCGCCCAGGCCGCCGACGCCCCGCCGGCCAAGCCGCCCGCCGCGGCGCCGGCCAGCGCCGCCGGCCCGACCAGCGTCACGCGCGGCGCGGTGACCATCGAGGGCAGGAAGGTCGCCTACACCGCCAAGGCCGGCCGCCTGACCCTGACCAGCGGCGACAACACGCCCGCGGCCTACATGTTCTACGTCGCCTATGTGGCCGACCGGGCGCCGGGCGCGCCCGAGCGGCCGGTGACCTTCGTCTATAACGGCGGCCCGGGCTCCTCGACGGTGTGGCTGCACATGGGCGGCTTGTCGCCGGTCTATGCCCGCACGGACAGCCCAGCCCCGACCCGGCCGTCGGGCAACCCGCTGGTCGAGAACGACCAGTCGATCCTGGACCGCACAGACCTCGTCTTCCTGGACGCCATCGGCACCGGCTATTCGCGTCTGGCCTCGCCCGACATGGCCAAGGCGTTCTACGGCATCGACACGGACGCTGCCGCCTTCGCCCAGGCGATCAAGCGCTATGTCGGCGAGAACTGGCGCTGGGATGCGCCGAAGTATGTGCTGGGCGAGTCCTATGGCTCCCCGCGCTCGGCGGTGCTGGCCCACAAGCTGGCGGCGTCGAACATCAACCTGAACGGCGTCGTGCTGATGTCGTCGATCCTGAACTTCGGCCAGCACGCCTCGGGCCTGGACCGCGAGCCGGTCAACCTGATCCCGACCTATGCCGCCTCGGCCTGGTACCACCAGCGCGTGCCGCGCGGCGAAGGGCTGGAGGCCCACGTCCAGCAGGCCCGCGAGTTCGCCCTCGGCCCCTATGCGGCGGCGCTGTCGAAAGGCCACAAGCTGCCAGCCGCCGAGCGCGCGGCCGTCGCCCAGCGGCTGGAGGCCCTGACCGGCGTCTCGGCCCAGTACTGGGACCGCGCCAACCTGCGGGTGCTGTCGCCGCGCTTCACCGCCGAGTTGCTTCGCGACCAGGGCAAGATCGTCGGCTCGTCCGACACCCGCTTCACCGGCACGCCGGCCGACGGGGTGCAGGAGCGGGCGGGCGCGGACCCGGCCGGCGGCATTGGCGCGGCCTATGTCTCGGGCTTCAACCGCCACGTGGCCGGCACGCTGAAATACGCGCCGGAGATGGACTACATCGTCGTCGACGGCGCGATGATGGACCGCTGGACCTGGAGCCACCAGCCGCCCGGCGGCGCGCCGTTCCAGTACTCGGGGGCCAACACCACCGTCGACCTGGCCGTGGCCATGCGCGCCAACCCACATCTCAAGGTGCTGTCGCTGAGCGGCTATTACGACCTGACCACGCCGTTCTTCGCCACCGAGTGGGACTTGGCGCACATGAACCTGCCGCCGGCCCTGGCGGCCAACATCACCGAGCGCTACCTGCCCGGCGGCCACATGCCCTATCTGGACCAGCCGGGCCTGCAGGCGATGCGCCGCGAACTGGTCAGCTTCTACGACCAGGCGGCCGCCCGATGATCGCGCGCGCCGTCAGCCTGGCCGCCCTGGCCCTGGTCGCCTTCGGAAGCGCCAACGCCGCCGAGCGGACCTATGTCCACGCCGGCAAGCTGCTGGCCGATCCGGCGACGGGAAAGGTCGCCAGCAACCAGACCCTGGTCGTCGAGGACGGCCGCGTGGTCGAGATCCGCGACGGCTTCGTGGGCGAGGGCAGGGTGGTCGACCTGCGCCAGCGGTTCGTGCTGCCGGGCCTGATCGACAGCCACGTCCACCTGACTAACCAGCCGGGTCCCGACAGCCGCTACAACAAGTTCGCCCGCAGCGACTCCGCCGCCGCGATCCAGGGCGCGGCCAATGCCAAGAAGACGCTGGAGGCGGGCTTCACCACCGTCGCCGACCTGGGCGCGCCCAGCGATGCGATCGTGGCCCTGCGCAACGGCATCGCCTCGGGCCAGGTCAGCGGGCCGCGCATCGTGGCCTCGGCCGGGATGATCTCGCCGCACGGCGGTCATGGCGACGTCAACGGCGTCAAGTCCGACCTCATTCCGCACATGCGTTCCAGCGGCGTCTGCTCGGGTCCCGACGACTGCCGCCGCGCGGTGCGCGGGCGCATCCAGGCCGGCGCCGACATCATCAAGATCACCGCCACCGGCGGGGTGACCTCCGACGCCAATACCGGTCTTGGCCAGCACTTCTCGAAGGGAGAGCTGGAGGCCATCGTCGAGACGGCGCACTTCATGAACCGCACGGTCACCGGCCACGCCCACGGCACCGACGGCATCAATAGCTTCCTGGCGGCCGGCGGCGACAGCGTCGAGCACGGCACCTTCCAGAACGACGAGTCCGTGCGCCTGTTCGTGCAGACCAAGGCCTGGTTCATTCCGACCCTGCTGGTCGGCGACTATGTCGCGCGTCAGGCCGAGAAGGCCGACTCCGGCATGACCGACAATCAGCGGGCCAAGTCGCGCTCGTCCGGCCACGACATGAAGGCCATCGTCCGCCGCGCCCACAAGGCCGGGGTGCGCATCGCCTTCGGCACCGACACCGGCGTCTCGCCGCACGGCGAGAACGCCCGCGAGTTCGCCCTGCTGGTCCAGTCGGGCCTGACGCCGCTGGAGGCTATCCGCACCGCCACGGTCAATGCCGCCGAGCACTTCCGCCTGGACAAGGAGATCGGTCGCCTGACGCCCGGTTTCGCGGCCGACCTCGTGGCGGTCGATGGCGATCCGCTGGCCGACGTCACGGTTCTGGAGCGCCCCGTCCATGTGATGAAGGGCGGTCGCGTCGCGCTCGAGCGCTAAGGTCCAGGTTTGGAAAACGGCGCTCCCTATACTGCACCTTCAGGCGAATTAACGATTATTTACAAATAATTAAATCGAAATCTTCTGAAACTGATCTTCGGTCCGCGCTTTCTCTTCGCAGGAGGAAGCATGGAACGCTCTCTGGTCCTGCTTGTCGAAGATAATGCCGGGCTGCGCGAGGCAAGCTCGGCGATCCTGGCCGCGGCCGGGTTCGAGGTCCGCGCGGCCGAGTGCGCGCGGCAGGCCCGCACTTGGCTGGAGACCGGCCGGATGCCCGATGCTCTGCTGACCGACATCAATCTGGGCGAGGGGCCGGACGGCTTCGACCTAGCTCGGGAAGCGCGGGCGCTGAACCCCGATCTGCCGGTGGTCTACATGTCGGCCCTGTGCGCCGGGCGCTTCGCGGCGGAAGGCGTGGCCAGCGCCCGCTTCGTCGGCAAGCCGTTCACGGCCAGGGACATGCTGATCGCCCTGACCCAGGTGCTGGCGGAGCAGCCGATCCTGGCTTCCGCGGAGACCGAACGATGACCGCCCCGAACGATTGCGTCGTGCTGGTCGTCGAGGACGAGCCGCTGGTGCGGATGGTGGCGGCCGACTGCCTGCGCGACGAGGGCTTCACGGTGTACGAGGCTGATTGCGCGGAAGAGGCGCTGGACCTGATCGCCGAGCGTCATGGCGTCGACGTGGTGTTCACTGACATCGACATGCCGGGCATGAACGGCCTGGATCTGGCCAGCGAGATCCACCGGCGCTGGCCGGCGGTGCACTGCCTGCTGACTTCGGGCCAGGCCCGGCCAGCGGCCGACCAGATGACGATGGGCGACCGCTTCCTGGCCAAGCCCTACGCCATCGGTCGGCTGGGCGCGGAGATCCGCCGGGCGGCGTGAACCGCCCGGCGTTCCTCAAGTCCTAGAAGTCCACGCGCAGGGAGACCCACAGACGGCGGGGCTCCTGGTTGTTGGTGTATTCCGGCGCATAGGCCACCGGCGTCCCGTAGGGCAGCTGGGTGACGAAGTCCTTGTTGAACAGGTTGTAGATCGTCGCGTTCAGCGTGACCTTGTCGGTGATCTGATAGGCGCCGCCCAGGTGGAATAGGCTGTAGGCCTTGAAGTCGCCCAGGGCGACGCGGGCCGGGCCTTCGCCGCGGAAGCGCTCGCTGCGGTATTCGCCGCGAACCCAGGCGTTAAACTTGTCCGTCACGCGCCAGCGCAGGTTGCCGTTGACCATGTGGGCGGGCGTGTCGGTCAGCTTCTGGCCCGACTGCGTGCCGCTTTTCTGCTCGCTGTCGGTGTAGGTGTAGTTCAGGCCCAGGGTCCAGTCTTCCAGGAAGCGGAAGCGGGCGGCGGCCTCGACGCCGCGCGTGGTCGCTTCGTCGATGTTGATGGTCTGGCCGAAGGTCGCCGATGCCGGGAAGAAGCCGACATCGACGCAGCCCGCCGGACGGCCCTGGCCACTGTTGTACTGGGTCTGGGTCAGGCCGAAGGCGCAGTTGGCCACCGGCAGGGCGGCGGCGATCTTGTCCTCGAACTTGTTGTTGAACACCGTGACGTTGGCGGTGAAGCCATTGAGGTTGTCGTAGTAGACGCCGGCCTCTGTGCTGGTGCTGGTTTCCGGCGTCAGGGTCGGGGTGCCGATCAGCGGGATGCGGCCCTGGCCGCCGAAGCCGTTGATGCCGGGGGCCAGCTGCTCCAGGCGCGGGGTCTTGAAGCCCTTCGCAACGCCGCCCTTGACGGTCAGCATCGGGCTGGCGGTCCAGACGAGATAGGCGCGCGGGCTGAACTGGCTGCCGAACGTGCTGTGGTCGTCACGACGGCCGCCGACGGTCAAGGCCAGGTCCTTGGCGAAGCGCCATTCGTCCTCGGCGAAGACCGCCCACTGTTCGAAGACGAACGGGGCCGGCGCCACGCCGTCTTCCATCTCGGCGTCCCAGTACTGGCCGCCGATGGTGAAGGTGTGGTTCTTCCACTGCGACCAGAACTTGCTGTCCAGGATGGTGTTGACCGACTCCAGCTTGCGGGCCGTGCCGGCGCCGGGAACGCCGGGCGGGATGATGCGGCCGGTGGTCTCGGTCTTGTTGCGCGACAGGTTGCTTTGCAGCGTGCCGAACGGCAGGCGCCAGTCATGCGCCAGGCTGTACTGCTCGCGGTCGAACTCCAGGGCGTTGGCGTAGCCGCCGGCCAGGGTGTTGGTGCCCATCTGGCCGTTGGCGTTGTCGTACCACTGGGTGTTGATATCGACGTCCAGCCACAGGTCGTGGTCCTTGTGCGGCGTCAGGGTCAGGCGGCCGCCGTAGTTGCGAATCTCGCTCTTGGTCGAGCTGCGGCCAAAGCCGGTGATCGGGGCGTCGACGCCGTTGACGTTCTCGAAGGTCAGCTTGGAGGCTTCGCGGTTCATGAAGCTGCCGCGCAGCTGCAGGCCCAGGCGGTCGGCGACCAGCGGGCCGGTCGCGAACAGTTCGCCGCCGTACAGATTGCCGAACTCGCTGTCGCCCTGCAGGGTGCCGTTGGCCGAGACCGAGCCGGTCCACTTTTTCCCGACCTTGCGGGTGATGATGTTGACGACGCCGCCCATGGCGTCCGAGCCGTACAGGGTCGAGACCGGGCCACGCACGACTTCGACGCGGTCGATCGAGGCGATCGGCGGCATGAAGCTGGTCGAGGTCTCGCCGAAGCCGTTCGGGGTGACGCTGCCGGCGGTGTTCTGACGGCGGCCGTCGATCAGGATCAGGGTGTAGTCGCTGCCCATGCCGCGGATGTTGATGGTCAGGCCGCCGGTCTTGCCGACCGAGCCGCCGACGTCGACGCCTTCGACGTTGGACAGCACTTCAGCCAGGCTGGACGCGCGCATCTCTTCCAGTTCCTGGCGCGGGATGACGGTGATGCTGGCGGGGGCGTCGACGATCTTCTGCTCGAAGCCGGCGGCCGTGACGACCAGGCTGTCGACATTGGTGCTGTTGTTGTCGGCGGCGGTGTCGAGCATGGCCAGCTGTTGCTGGGCGGCGGCGCCGTGGGCGATGGCCAGGCTGGCGCCTGCGCCGAGCAGGGCCAGTTTGAACGACTTGGTCATGGATAGATCCCCTCAGATTGAAGACATGGTCGCCCGTAGCCGCGCGCAGGCGCGCGCGGTCCGAGCTTGTTGATTGGAGTTCGGGTGCAGGTTCAGGCGCGGGACTGCGCCTGGGGCGTCAGGCGGCCAGGACGATCCGCGGCGGACGTTCGAGCGTCGCCGCCGCATGGCCGACGTGGCGGCCGGCGTCGTGCGCGCCGATGTAGATGTGGCCGCCGCGCGGCGGCAGAGCGCTCACGGTGTCAGGGCTGATCATCGCGTGATCGACGCTGGTCTCAGTCTCGTGCTGGGACGTTGACGCGTCTTCGGCGGACGCCAGCATCTCTTCGCCCAGGTCGAGCTGCTGGCCCGCCGCCACGGACGGCGGCGCATAGTGGTGCGGCGCGTCCAGCGACGACTGCACGCTCATCGCCAGGACGAACGCAGCGTGGATGATGACCAGAAAAAGGCGAAGATTGAACGACACGGGCGGGTGTCTATGGGTAATGAGACTTATTCGCAATACGCATGACCACGTAGACACAATTTGTCTCAAGCGCGGTCAATTCGTCATGCGGCGGTCGCGGTTCGCCATACGGCGTGTTCAGCTGGGCGCCTCAAACCAGATCCGAGCAGGCGGCGCAGAAGGCCGTCAGGTCCTCGGCGTCGTGATAGATCGACAGCCCGATCCGCAACACGTCGTCACGCACGTCCACGACCACGCCCTTGGTCGCCAGCGCCTGTTTCAAGGCGTTGGCGTCGGGGTGGCGTAGCGCCAGAAAGCGAGCCTGCGGGCCGTCGCCGGGCGGATTGAGCACCACGGCGTCCTGCAGCGGTCCGGCCTCGCCGGCGCTGATACGGGCCAGAAGATTGCGCTGCAGGGCGGCGACATGGCGGGCGACCTGGGCGGTGGTCAGGCCCTCGGCGTCCAGCATCCGGCCCGCCGCCACGAAGCGGTAGAGGCCCGAGGGATCGAAGGTCGCGCCCAGGAAGCGGCTGGCGTCGCGGGCGTAGCCGACCCCGCCGGGCGGGCCTTCCAGGTCGCCGAACTCGGCGTACCAGCCGGTCAGCACGGGGCGGGGCGCGAAACCCGCCGGCGCATGCAGGAACGCCGGGCCTGCGCCGGCCATGGCGTATTTGTAGCCGCCGGCCAGATAGAACACCCGGTCGGCCACGGCCGATAGATTGGTCGGGACGGCGCGGAAGCCGTGATAGCCGTCGATCACCACCCACGGACCTTTGGGCTTGGCCAAGTCGGCCAGCGCCCAGGCGCGCTCGAACACCTGGCCGGTCTTGAAGAATACGTGGCTGGCGAAGATCAGGTCGTGGCCGCCGGCACGGGCGGCGGCCAGAAAGCGCTCTTCGAAGTCCGGCGCCTGGCTATCGATGACGGTGAGTTCGATCGCGCCGGCCTCGACCCAGCGCTGGGCCTGGCGGCGGAAGGAATGGAACTCACCGTCAGTCGCCAGCACCCGCACCGGCTTGCGGTCGAAGGCCGATAGCAGAACGGCCAGCAGGGTGTGGGTGTTAGGACCGAAGACCACGGTCTCGGGTGAGGGCAGGTTCAGCTCGCGCGCCACCAGCGCCTGGGCGGCCGGATAGATCTCACCCAGCGCCTTGTCCCACTTGTGGTCGGCCAGAAGGGCGGCGTCCTCCCAGGCCTCGACCTGGGCGGCCAGGGTGACGTCCGGCCACAGGTGGTGGCTGTGAGCGGCCATGTGGAGGCGGCCGGGAAGGTTCAGTGCTTTGGAAAAGAGATCCTTGCGGGCGGTGATCACAGCTTGCCTCGCAGGGTCCAAAGCTCGGGGAAGGCGCGGCGACGCAGGGTGCTGGCCAGATAGCCGACGCCGTCGGTGCCGCCGGTGCCGGGACGGCCGCCGATGATCCGCTCGACGGTCAGCACGTGTTTGTGCCGCCAGGTGACCAGGGCGTCGTCCAGATCGACCAGCTTTTCGGCCAGCTGGTAGAGCTCCCAGTAGCGCTGGGTGTCGCGATAGACCTCCAGCCAGGCGGCCTCGATCTCGGGGGAGGGCTCGTAGGTCTGGCTGAAGTCGCGGTGCAGGGCGGCGTCGGGCACGGCCAGGCCGTGCCGGGGCAATTGCGCGATGGCGACGTCGTACAGGCTGGGCGCGGCCAGCGCCGCCTGCAGCTGGTCGAGCGCGCTGGAGCCTTCCTCGTGGAACTTCAGGAAGCTGTGGTCCTTCAGGCCCAGCATGTATTCCAGGGTGCGGAACTGGTGCGACTGGAAGCCCGAGCTGGAGCCCAGCGAGCCCCGGAAGCTGAGATAGTCGGCCGGGGTCATGGTCGCCAGGATGTCCCACGACAGGGTCATCACCGTCTGGATCCGCGACACCCGCGCCAGGGCCTTGTAGGCCGGCTCGACGTCGCCGGTCGCGATCAGCCGCTTGGCCAGGGTCACCTCGTGGATGATCTCCTTCAGCCACAGCTCCTTGGTCTGGTGGATGACGACGAACAGCAGTTCGTCGTGCCGGTCGCTCAGCGGCTGCTGCGCCGAAAGCAGGGTGTCGAGCGCAAGGTAGCGCGCATAGGTCATGTCTTGGGCCATGGCCGGACCTTAAGGGGCTTCCCGCGGCACATTGTTCTCCTTTGCGCAGCGGGCGTCACCTGCGCTAGGACGATGTCTCGAATTTTGGCTATTGAGCAGAACGAATGTCGTCCTTGAGCCGCATCGACCTGTCGATCCTCCGTATCCTGGAGGCCGACGCCCGCATCTCGTTCGCGGCCTTGGCCGAGCGGGTGGGACTGTCGAAATCGCCGTGCTGGTCGCGGGTCCAGGCGCTGGAGAAGCAGGGCGTCATCGCCGGCTATCACGCCCGCATCGATGCTCGCGCGGTGGGCAAGGGCCTGACCGTCTACGCTCAGGCCACGGTCGACTTCGCGCGCTACGAGGCCTTTGAAGCCGCCGTCCTGCGCCATCCGGCCATCACCGAATGCCACTCCACGGCCGGGGCCGGCGACTATCTGCTGCGCATCGTCGCCGCCGACGTCGACGCCCTGGATCACCTGCTGCGCAAGGAAATCAGCCAACTTCCCGGGGTGCAGAGGTTCTCGACCACCGTCTGCATGAAGGCCATCAAGCAGGGTGGAGCCCTGACAGCGGAAATCTAAGACGTCACACGTTTGTCGTCGCTCGGTGGCATTCGGCCGGGCCATGTCCATGCCCGTCTACGACCATGGCGGTGAGCGCTTCGAGGCGCTGACCCGCCGGCTGCGCACGCCGCTTCTCCGTTACTTCACGCGGCGCACGGGCTCGCAGCCCGACAGCGAGGAGCTGGTCCAGGACCTGTTCCTGCGCCTGCTGCGCCGCCCGGGCCTGATGGCCCTGGAGAGCGTCGACGGCTACGTGTTCGAGGCCGCCGCCAACCTGCTGCGCGACAAGGTCAAGCGCGAGCGGGCGCGGCCGCTGCTGAGCGCGGTGACGCTGGATCGCATCGACCTGGCCGACGACCTGCCGGGCGCCGAGGACGTGGTCGGCGGACGCCAGAGCCTGGAGCGCATTGAGGCGGCGCTGAAGTCGCTGTCGCCGCGGGCGCGGACCATCGTCATCCTGCGTCGCTTCGAGGACATGAGCCATGCGCAGATCGCGTCGCGGCTGAACATCTCGGTCAGCGCCGTCGAGAAGCACCTGGTGCGGGCCATGGCCGTGCTGCGCAGCGCGCTGCGGGAGCAGGGCTGATGGCGCGCCGTTCCGAGCATGACGACGCCGCCGCCCACTGGTTCGCCAAGGCCGACCGCGGGCCGATGTCGGCCGACGACCGCAAGGCGTTCCTCGAATGGCTGGAAGCGCCCGGTAACGCCGAGGCCTATCAGGAACCCGCCGACGCCTGGTCGACCCTGGGCGCGGCCAAGCGCGCCGACAGCCTGATGGCCATGCGCGCCGCCGCCCTGCGTGACGCCTCGGGCGTCAACCGCCGCCGAGCGATCCTGGGCCTGGGCGGCGCCGCGGCGGCGGCGG
>CAZRPD010000189.1:0-9816 GCA_964601775.1 uncultured Caulobacter sp.
CGGACGAGGTGGCCGCCATGGCGCGGGGCTTCCCGGCCGGCCCCGTGGGCGGGGGCGTGGGGGGCCGGCTGCTGCCCAACACCGACGGTTCGGGCGCTGCGCCCTCGCGCGTCGCCGCCGCCATCGCCGGCCGCAACGCCGACGTCGAGATCAATGGCCCCGAGGCCGACACCACGCCGGGCGCGCCGCGCGCCTCGGTGGCGGTCGCCACGCCCGTCGAAGGTGAGGCCGCTGCGACCCCGGCCGCCACCGACGCGTCCAAGGCCCTGTTCGAGGACGGCGTCCGCAAGATCGAGGCCGGCGACCGTTCGGGCGTCGAGATCCTCAAGCGCGCCGCCAATGGCGGTTATCCCGCCGCGCAGTTCTACCTCTCGAAGATGTTCGAGAGCGGCAAGGGCGGCGTGAAGCAGGACATGCCCGAAGCCCGCCGCTGGAGCGAACGCGCGGCCAATGGCGGCGACCCGCGCGCCATGCACAACCTGGCGCTCTACTATTTCAAGGGCGAGGGCGGGGCGCGCAACTCGACCACGGCCGCGACCTGGTTCCGCAAGGCCGCGGACCTGGGCCTGGTCGACAGCCAGTTCAACCTGGCCCAGCTGTATGAAAGCGGCCTGGGCGTCAGCCAGAACCCGGCCGAGGCCTACAAGTGGTACGTGATCGCCGGCCGCGCTGGCGACGCCACCGCCCGCAGCCGCGCCACGGCGCTGCGCGCTCAACTGACCGCCGAAGCCCAGCAGACCGCCGACCGCTCGGCGCAAGCCTTCCGTCCGCAGGCTCAGGTCCAGACCGCCAGCCTGTCGACCGCCGCCGCTGCTCCGACCGCGACCAACGCCAATCTGGGCCTGGCCCAGCGGGTGCTGTCGCAACTGGGCTACTACCAAGGCCCCCGCGACGGCGTCTCCTCGCCGGCCCTGCGCATGGCCATCTCGGCCTATCAACGCGACCAGGGCCTGCCGGCCACGGGCAGCGTCGATGGCGAGACCCTGAACCGCCTGTCGGTTTACGCGCGATAATCCTTCAGATGCTTCCCCGTATCACGGGGGAGCATCTATCGCGTTGACCCTACCGCCCCGGCCCTGCATCAGAGGACACTCGTTCCGCCGCAAGGACCGCGCGCGCTTTGCACGTCTACCTGCCCATCGCCGAGGTGTCGGTCAACGCGCTGCTGCTGGTGACGCTGGGCGGGCTCGTCGGGTTCATTTCCGGGCTGTTTGGGATCGGCGGCGGGTTCCTGATGACGCCGGTGCTGGTGTTCATGGGCATTCCGCCGGTCGTGGCCGTGGCCAGCGAGGCCAATCACGTCGCCGCCTCGTCGGTCTCCAGCGTCATCGCCTATAGCCGCAAGCGCGTGGTCGACTTCCGGATGGGCGGCGTCCTGGCCACGGGCGGGGCGATCGGCTCGTTCATCGGCGTCGAGGTGTTCCGCTGGCTGCGCCTGATCGGCCAGGCGGACATGGCGGGGTCGGTCTCGTACCTGCTGTTCCTGGGCGTGATCGGCGGGCTGATGCTGATGGAGTCGGTCGGCGCCATCCTGCGTCGCCGCAAGGGTCAGCCGCCCAAGCCCCGCCGCGAGCGCCGGCCGGCGCTGCTGTACGCCCTGCCGTTCAAGGTCCGCTTCCCCCGCTCGCGCCTCTATATCAGCGTCATTCCGCCGGTGCTGCTGGGCGTGTTCGTCGGCGTCCTGTCGGCGGTGATGGGCGTGGGCGGCGGCTTCATCCTGGTGCCCGCCATGATCTACCTGCTGCGGATGCCTGCGCCGGTGGTGGTGGGCACCAGCCTGTTCCAGATCGTCATCACCACCTCGCTGACCAGCGTGCTGCAGGCTGGCCGCAACCAGACGGTTGATATCGTGCTGGCGACCCTGCTGCTGATCGGCGGGGTGATCGGCGCGCAGCTGGGCGCGCGAGCCTCGGGCCGTTTCCGCGCCGAGGAGCTGCGGGCGCTGCTGGCCCTGCTGGTGCTGGCCGTCGGCCTGCGCATGGGGGCCGACCTCTTCATCCATCCCGACGAGGCCTTCGTCCTGATGACGGGGACCGCGCGATGATCCCACTCGTCGAGGCTCCCCCGGCGCCGGCCGTCTCCGCGGCTCTGACCGACACCGAGATCCGGGTCAGCTCGGGCTTTCGCGGCGCGCGCATCGTGCTTTACGGCGCGGTGTTCGACCCCAGGGACCGGCCCAGCGACATCGTCGTCATCGTGCGCGGTCCCGACCAACCGATCCGCATCGCCCGCAAGACCCAGGTCGCGGGCCTGTGGCTGAACAGCCGGCCGGTGGTGTTCGAGGGCGCGCCGGGCTTCTACCGCGTGGCCTCGACCCGCAAGCTGCAGAACATCGCCGGCTTCGCGCCCCTGCGCCACTTGGGGGCTGGGCTGGAGCACCTGACCATCGCCGCGCCGTTGGAACGCAAGGTCGAGACCCGCTACGGCGTCCGCGACGTGGTCGTCAGCCGTCTGGGCGCCGACTATCTGGACTGGCGCCGCGCTGTGCTGCGGCTAAAGGAGAAGGCCGGCCTCTACGCCGCCGATCCGGGCGGGGTGCGCTTCGTCGACAAGGGCCTGTTCCGGGCCCAGCTGGACCTGCCCGCCGAGGCCCCGATCGGCCGCTACAGCGCCCGCATCGTGCTGTTCCAGGACGGCAAGCCGGTCTCGATCCGCGACCGGGAATTGATCGTGGAGAAGGCCGGGGTCGAGCGAGCGCTGTATGTGTTCGCCAAAGATCGTCCGTGGACCTATGGCGTGCTGTCGGTAATAGTCGCCCTGGGGGCAGGATGGGCGGCGTCGGTCGCCTTCCGAAGGAGCTGAAGCATGAACGAGTCCGTGGAAGAGCGGACGCCGGTGCCGCCGGCGGTTTGGGTCTTCGGCCTCTCGACGCTGATCCCCTTCTTCATCGCGTCGTTCCTGTTCTGCTACGGCCCGATGGACGTACGGCACACGGCGCTGGTCGGCCTGCTGGCCTATTCGGCGGCCATGGTCTCCTATTTCGGCGGCGTGCGGTCCGGGCTGGAGATCGAGCATCCCAGCCCGCGCTGGTCGGTGCTGGGCCTGTCGCTGCTGTTCCCCCTGGCCGGTTTCGGCCTGCTGCTGGGCGAGCTGAAGTTCCAGGCCGCCTGGCAGATATCAGGCTTCCTGCTGGTGCTGCTGCTGCAATGGGTCTGGGACGTCACCACCCACGAAGGCCCGACCTGGCGCCCGCGCATGCGGACCCTGCTGACCGCCGGCGCAGCCATGTCCCTGGCGTTCGCGCTGGAGCAGGCGCTGCATATGTAGCGGCCCGCGCGGCCCGTCAGTCCGGCCGCAGCGACTTCATGCCCACCGCATGCACGCGGCTCGGCCCTAGCGCGCCCGCCAGAAGCGGACCCGCGAACAGGTTCGAAAACGCCTCGTCCAGGATGTTCAGGCCGCCGGTGAACGCTCCGAACGCCGGTAGCACCAGCCGCTGGCCGTCGGTGACGAAGCAGCGGCGGCGGGTAGTGGCGCGGCCGCTGGCGACCTTGGCGGCGGGGTGCAGGTGGCCGGCCACCTCGCCCAACTGGACGCCGGGTTCGGGCTCGTGGCGCAGGGTCAGGCCGGCGATGGCGGCCTCGTCGATCACCTCGCCGGGCAGGACCTTGGGGCCGTCGGCGTCGTGGTTGCCCACCGCCCAGACCAGCTCGCGGCCCAGGGCCAGGCCCTCCAGCCGCCGATGATCGTCGGCCGCCAGCCGCGACTCGCCGCCGCCGTCGTGGAAGCTGTCGCCTAAGAAGATCAGCCGCTCGGGCTTCAGCAGGTCCAACTCGCGGTCCAGCCGGTCCAGGGTCTCGCGGGTGTCGTAGGGCGGCAGCATCTGGCCAAAGCGCGCGGCGTAGCTGCTGCCCTTCTCGAAGTGCAGGTCGGCGACGACCAGGGTGCGCTCGCGCTCCAGCCACAGGGCGCCGGACCAGCGCAGCATGACCTCGACATTGGCCAGGGCGATCCGCAGGCCGCCGCAGGTGGAAGGGGTGAAACGCGTCACGACATGGCCTCGGCGATCAGGTCTTCCTCGGCCTCGGCCAGGATCATCTCGCCGGCGGCGTCGCCCGGCGCGCGTTCGCGGCCGATCTCCAGCATGATCGGCACGGCGAAGGGCGAGACGCGGTCCAGCGGCTTATGCAGGATCTTGCCCTGCACGCGGGTCAGCATGTCGCCGAGACGCGCGATGTCGAGCATGCCGGTGGCCGCGTCATGGCGGGCGCAACGCAGCATCAGGTGGTCGGGTTGGTGTTTGCGCAGCACGTCGTAGATCAGGTCGGTCGAGAAGGTCACCTGCCGTCCGGACTTCTCGGCGCCGGGGTGGCGGCGCTCGATCAGGCCGGCGATCAGGGCGGCGTGCTTGAAGGCCCGCTTCATCATGAAGCTCTCGTCCAGCCAGGCCTCCAGGTCGTCGCCCAGCATGTCCTGGGCGAACAGTTCGTCCAGATCGAGACCGTCCATCGGTCGCAGCGACCAGACGTTCAGGGCGTAGTCGTTGCAGACAAAGCCCAGCGGTCCGACGCCCAGCCGATCCAGACGCCGGGTCAGCAGCATGGCCAGGGTGGTGTGGGCCAAGCGGCCGTCGAACGGATAGCAGACCAGGTGGAAGCGCTTGCCGCGCTGGAAGGTCTCCAGCAGCATCTCGCCCTCGTCGGGGATGGCCGATCGCACCTTCTGCCAACTCAGCCATTCCTGGACGTCCGGGGGCAGGGCGGTCCATTCGCGCTCGTCGTGCATCATCTGGCGTACCCGGCTGGCCAGGTACATCGACAGCGGGAACTTCGAGCCGCCCCAGCTGGGCATCTTCGGGTCGTCGTTTGGCGCAGGCGTGACGAAGGCGTCGGCCCCGACCAAGCTGTTGTAGCGCCAAACCTGGCCGGCGAAGACGAAGGTGTCGCCCGGCGTCAGCTGCTCGAAATAGCCTTCCTCGGCCTCGCCGATCTTCCTTCCCCCCATCGGGCGACGGCCGCCGCCGATGCGGATGTTGATCATGCCGGGTGAGACGATGGCCCCGACGTTCATCCGGTGCTGCTGGCGCGCCCGGGCGTTGGTGGCGGTCCACAGGCCGTCCTGCGTCTGCACGATGCGGCGGAACTTGTCGTAGGTGCGCAGGGCGTAGCCGCCGGTCGAGACGAAGTCGACGACGGCCTCGAAGTCTTCCCACGACAGGTCCGCATAGGGACCGGCCGAACGGATCTCGTCGTAGAGGTCGGTCAGCTTGAAGGGCTCGGAGCAGGCGCAGCCCATGACGTGCTGGGCCAGGACGTCCAGCGTGCCGACGCGGGCGGGTTCGCCGTCCAGGTGGTTCTCCAGGATGGCGTCGGCGGCGGCGCGGCATTCCAGCATCTCGAAGCGGCTGGCGGGCACGAACAGGGCGCGGCTGGGTTCGTCCAGGCGGTGGTTGGCGCGGCCGATGCGCTGGACCATCCGCGAGGCGCCTTTGGGCGCGGCCAGCTGGATGACCAGATCGACGTCGCCCCAGTCGATGCCCATGTCCAGGGTCGAGGTGCAGACCACGGCCCGCAATTCGCCGCGCGCCATGGCGGCCTCGACCTTGCGGCGCTGCTCGGCCGACAGGCTGCCGTGGTGCAGGCCGATCGGCAGGTCGGCCTCGTTCAGCTCCCACAGGCGCTGGAAGGCGAACTCGGCCTGGAAGCGGGTATTGACGAAGATCAGCGCCGTCTGGGCCGACTTGATGATCTCATAGACCTCGGCCATGGCGTGCTCGGCCGTGTGGCCCGCCCACGGCACACGGCCGCCGGAGACGAGAACTTCGACGACCGGCTGGGCGCCGCCGGAACCGAGGACGAGGTCGACTTCCTGGCCCGCGCCAAGCCACCGCCTCACCAGATCCGGGTCATCCACCGTCGCCGACAGGCCCACGCGCCGCATCTCCGGTGCGAACTGCTGCAGCCGCGCCAGGCCCAGAGCCAGCAGATCCCCGCGCTTCGACGGCCAGATCGCATGAGCCTCGTCGATGATCACGCAGCGCAGGTCGGCGAAGTACTCCCGCGCGCCTTCCCAGGCGCAGAACAGCGCCAGCTGCTCGGGCGTGGTCAGCAGGATGTCCGGCGGGCGGATGCGCTGGCGGGCCTTGCGGGCTTCGCCGGTGTCGCCGGTGCGGCTCTCGGCCACGATCGGCAGGCCCATCTCGCGGATCGGGGTCAGCAGGTTGCGCTCGACGTCGACGGCCAGGGCCTTTAGCGGCGAGATGTAGAGGGTGTGGACCCCGGCGGGCGTGTTGCGCGGCGGGCGTTCGGCCAGCTCGATCAGGCTGGGCAGGAAGCCGGCCAGGGTCTTGCCGCCGCCGGTCGGGGCGATCAGCAGGGCGCCGCGGCCGGCGCGGGCCTTCTCCAGCATGGCCAGCTGATGTTCGCGCGGGCTCCAGCCGCGGGCGGCGAACCAGTCTTGGAACTTGGGAGGAAGGGCGTCGCCTGCGAGCATTGACCGCGATATAGCATGTTCCCCTTCTGTTTCATCCGTCTTTTCAACCCGTAACGGGCGAGTCCGGTTGCGCGTGGCAAAGCTTGCGGTTGTCTGACCCGATGCTGATCCGAGTGCTGCTTGCCTGGCTGGTCCTGATGCTGCCGTCCGCGGCGATGGCGCAGTCCTCCGCATTGGACTGCCACGCCGCTCAGCGTCGGGCGCAAGCCGGCGATGTCCAGGCCTATGGCGACCTGGGCGTCTGCCATCTGCGCGGCGAGGGGCGAGACCCCGATGTCGCGCAGGGTCTGACCTGGCTGCGCAAGGGCGTCGCCGCCGGCGACACCGACGCCATGGTCGAGCTGGGCAATCTCTATTTTCACGGCGCCGAGACCGTGCCGGCCGACCGACGTCAGGCGATGCGGCTCTACGCCCAGGCCGCGCGGGCCGGCGACCCCAACGGCATGCACAATCTGGCGGTCGTCCATGAGGGCGGCGGCGGGGTGCGCGAGAACGCTCGCCTGGCCCGCGCCTGGTACGCCCGCGCGGCGATGGCCGGCTCGTCCTACGGGGCCTTCGCCGCCGGCCGGGCCTATCTCAGCGGCTATGGCGGGCGGATCGACACCGCCGGCGGCGTGCTGATGCTGCAACGGGCGATCGCGATGGGCTCGGCCGAGGCGATGAACACCATGGGCGGGCTGCATGCCGCTGGACGGGGCGTGGCCAAGGACTCGGACGCGGCCCTGCGGTTCTATGCCGGGGCGGCCGTCAACGATCTGCCTGAGGGCATGTCCAGCCTGGGCGCGGTCCACTATCGCGGTGCGGGCGTGCCGATCGACTATGTCGAGGCGATCCGCTGGTTCCAGATGGCGGCCGAGCGCGGCGACGCCCGCGCCTGGCTGATGCTGGGCTACATGTGCGAGGCTGGACGCGGCATGCGGGCGGACAGCGACCTGGCCCTGGACATGTACCGGCGCGCCGCCGAGAGCCCCGACCCCAGCGTGCGCGGCCCCGCCCGGGAAGCGATCGCTCGGCTGGAGGGCCTGGACGAGGACGAGTTCGGCCCGATCGGCTGAAAAGCGGCCGTTCCCATTCTGTTTCGTGGCCGTTTTTGCTAACAGAGTCGCGTGACTGCATTCCCGCCGACTCTGGATCTGGCTCCGGCCCTGGTCGTCCTGCCCGGGCCGCGCGCCGGCATGGCCGACGGCTCGGGCGAGGGGCGGCTGCTGCGCGCCCCGGACGCCCGCGATCTCTTCGAGCACGGCCCGGTGCTGGTGGCCCACGCGGCCATGACCGCTCGCCGCCTGAACCTGTCGCCGCCCGGTCGCGGACCCCGCCTGTTCGACGTGCTGGAACTCTACGCTTTCGTCCGTCCGGCGACCTTCTGTGCGCCGTCGGCGGTGGGCCTGGCCATGGCGCTGGGACTGGCCGAGCCGCGCGGCGCCGGCGACCAGGCCCAGAGTCTGCGCGAGAGCGCCGATGCTTTGCTGCGCGAACTGGCCTTGACGCCGGTCCCGTCGCGCGAGGAGGCCCTGGCCGTCGCCGAGACCCTGGCCAAGGCTGGCTGGTCGTGGGGACCGGCGGTGATCGGCGCGCTGCGCTCGGTTCCGGTCGGCAACCAGTTCCGCGGTTCGGGCCTGGACGTCTGGGCGCGGCTGGTCGAGTGGGAAGATCAGGCCCCGCCAGGCGAGGCCGGTTCGCGGCCGATCGATCCCGAACGCGTCGAGCTGCGTCTGAACGAGCTGCTGCAACGCTCCGGCCTGGAGGAGGTGCGCGAGGCCCAGGCGACCTTCGCCCGGGAGGCGTCCTTCGCCTTCCAGCCGCGCGAGCGGGAGGGCGAGCCGCGCATGATGCTGGCCGAGGCCGGCACCGGCGTCGGCAAGACCTTAGGCTATCTCGCGCCGGCCTCACTGTGGGCCGAGGCCAATGGCCCGTCGGTCTGGATCAGCACCTATACCCGCGCTCTGCAGCGCCAGATCGAGCGCGAAAGCCGGTCGATCTATCCCGACCCCAAGGAGCGGGCCAAGAAGGCCGTCGTTCGCAAGGGGCGTGAGAACTATCTGTGCCTGCTGAACTTCCAGGAGCAGATCAACGGCGCCCAGCTGGGTAATGGCGACCTGATCGGCCTGGCCCTGACCGCCCGCTGGACCCGCGCGACGCGCGACGGCGACATGACCGGCGGCGACTTCCCGGCCTGGTTGCCGACGCTGTCCGCCGTCCCGCCCTCGGCCCAGGCCAGTCCGTCGAACCTGGTCGACCGGCGCGGCGAGTGCATCCATGCCGGCTGCCAGCACTATCGCATCTGCTACATCGAAAAGGCCGTGCGGGCGTCCAAGCGCGCCGACATCGTCATCGCCAACCACGCGCTGGTCCTCACGCAAGCCGCCTTCGACGGCGCGCGGACGGCGCGGGGGCTGAAGGGCGACAACGAGACCACCAGCCTCAAGCGCATCGTCTTCGACGAGGGCCACCACCTGTTCGAGGCCGCCGACAGCGCCTTCTCGGCCGCCCTGTCGGGCGCGGAGGCCGCGGAGCTGCGCCGCTGGATCCGCGGACCCGAAGGCCGTGGTCGCCGGGGCCGAGGCCTTGAGGCGCGCCTGCTGGACATCCTGGGCGACAAGGAAGGCGCGCGGCTGGCCATGACCCAGGCGATCCACGCCGCCGCTGCCTTGCCGGGCGAGGGCTGGTCGGGCCGAGTTGCGCCGCCGGACGGCCAGATCAATCCCATCGGTCCGATCGAGAATTTCCTGGTCGCGGTGATCGAGCAGCTGCGCGCCCGCTCCAGCGAGCGGGGCGGGGCCGATCTGGGCCTGCAGTGCGATGCGCGGCCGGCCATCGACCTGGTTCGCGAGCGCGCGCCTGAGGCTGCTCGCGCCCTGGCGTCGCTGGAAGCGCCGCTGCTGGCCCTGGTCCGCGCCCTGGAAGACGTGCTGGACGAGGACGCCGAGCACCTGGGTCCGTCCGAGCGCGCGCGGATCGAAGGGGCGCTGCGGGGGCTGGATCGCCGCGCCCGCATGACCCTGCCGGCCTGGCGCTCCATCCTGAAGGCGCTCGAGGAAGACGATGTCGACCCGAGCCAGGCGGATCCCGACTTCGTCGACTGGTTCGAGGCCACCTTCCTGTACGGCCGCGTCGTCGACGCCGCCTGCCGCCGCCACTGGGTGGACCCCACCGAGCCGCTGCGCGCGGCGGTGCTGTCGCCCGCCCACGGGGTGCTGGTGACCAGCGCCACTCTGGTCGATCCGGCCCTGGAAGACCCGTTCGCCCTGGCCGAGATGCGCACGGGGGCTGCGCGCCTGCCGTCCGCGCCCAAGGTGCTGCGGCTGGTCTCGCCGTTCGACTACGAAAACAACGCCAAGGCCTATGTCGTCACCGACGTGAACAAGGAAGACCCGCGCCAGGTCT
>CAZRPD010000190.1:0-5453 GCA_964601775.1 uncultured Caulobacter sp.
ACGCTCTCACGTGAAAGCTGAACCATGGGTCCCGCGCATAAAGCGCGGGATGACGGTGGGGGGTGAGTTCTCTCAGACCTTCCTCGGAAACCACGGCACAAACCCACTCGTCCGCGCCACATAGTCCGCATACCCCGGCTTGCTCTTGCGCATCCGCCCCTCGGTCGTCGGCACGCCGCTCCAGCGGGTCAGCAACACGGTCATCAGCACCGGCCCCGGCAGGCTCCAGGCGCCGATCCCGGTCTCGGCGGCGATCAGGTACAGCCCCCACCAGACACACGCGTCGCCGAAATAGTTCGGGTGGCGGGTGTAGCGCCACAGACCGCGGTCCATGACCTTGCCGGCGTTCTCGGGATCGGCCTTGAAGCGGGTCAGCTGACCGTCGCCGATCGTCTCGAACGCGATCCCGACCAAGGCCAACACCGCACCGGCGATGGCCAGCGGTCCCAGCGCGCCCGGCTGCTGGCCCAGCTGCACCGGCAGGGCGACCACGAAGCCCAAAGCCGCCTGCATCGAGAAGACCAGCACCAGAGCCGTGGTCGCAAAGCCCCAGCCGCGGGTCTTTTCGGCATGGGCGATCATCGAGACATAGCGACGATCGGCGCCGTGCTTGCGCCAGCGCCACAACAGATAGCCGCCCAGCCGCAACGCCCACAGGGTACAGAGCCCCGTCAGCAGCGCGCCATGCGGCGTGACCGGTCCCTGCAGCAGGGCGCTCCAGGCCAGCAGCGCCATGCTGGGCCCCCACCAGGCGTCGATGAAGCTGACGTCCCTGATCTTCAGAGACACGCCCCAGAGCGCCAGGAAGGCGACGGCGGAAACGGCGGCGTTGATCGCCAGGACAGTCAGAATCGGCATGCGGAACCTTGAGCGATGGGTCGCGAGGGATACGGACGGGAAGCGGAAATGGATGCCGAGGGGCCGCGCCGAAGCCGCCCCGCCGGCAGCCTCCACCGTCTTGCGACGGCCTCCTCCCCCCCGAAGGAGAGGCGCAGCCCCCTCTGGCTCTAGACGCCGACCACGAAGCTCACTGTCGTCGTGGTCGAGCCGCCTATGTTCAGCGTCTGGACGGTCTTGGCGCCGTCGACCTGATAGTCTTCGGCGCGGCCCGTGGTCTGTTTCCAGGCGTCCAGCAGCATCCGCACGCCGGTCGCGCCGACCGGATGGCCGGTCCCGATCAGCCCGCCGGACGGATTGATCGGCAGCTTGCCGCCGATGGCGATGTCCCCAGCCTCGACCGCCTTCCAACTTTCGCCCGGCGCGGTCAGGCCCAGATGGTCGATGGCCATGTATTCGGTGACGGCGAAGCAGTCGTGGGTCTCGACGGCGTCGATGCCCGAGACATCCGGCGCGATCCCGGCCCGCGACCGGGCGTCGAGAATGGCGCGGCGCACCTGCGGGAACACGTATTCAGCGTCCCGGCTGGCCTCGACCTTGCGCGCGTAGCTGATCGGGGCCGAGCGATGGCCCCAGCCCTTGATCCGAGGAATGCTCTCCAGCGCGATCCCGCGCTTGTCGGCATAGGCCCGGGCCCGCTTTTCGGACGCCAGGAACACCACGGCGCTGCCATCCGTGACCTGGCCGCAGTCCTGCTTGCGCGTGCGGCCCTCGACCACCGGATTGGCGGCGTCATCTGCGGTGAAGGCCTCGGGGCCGAAGTTCCAGCCGCGCGTCTGGCTGTTGGGATTGCGCTTGCCGTTGGCGAAATTGACCTCGGCGATGCCCATCAGGTGCTCGTAGCGCAGCCCGTAGCGGCGGTCGTACTCGTCGGCGAGATCGGAGAAGGCCGCCGGCCACAGGAAGCGGGCGTCCTGGAATTCGTGACCGGCCCAGGCGGCGCTGCCCAGGTTCTCGGCCGCCTTCTGGCCCGGGACGTTGCGCATCTGCTCGATGCCGACGACGCAGGCCAGGTCGTAGCGCCCGGCCTCGATCTCGGCGGTGGCGGCCAGGATCGACACGCTGCCCGACGCGCACGCCGCCTCGTGGCGCGCGGTCGGCAGGCCGTCGAAGGCGGGATGGACCAGACCGAACAGGCCGCCCAACTGGCCCTGGCCCGCGAACAGTTCGGCGGCGAAGTTGCCGACATGACCGGTCTCGACGTCTTCCGGCTCCAGATCGACGGCGGCCAACCCCTCGCCCACGACCTGCGCGAACGCATCGGCCAGATCGCGGCCCTCGCGGCTCCAGTTGGCGGCGAAATCGCTCTGCCAGCCGCCCAGCACATAGACCATGCGCCGACCTCCCTGCCGTTCGCGCTCCCTAGTGAGTCCAACTATACAAGTGACTGACGTCCTGTCCACGCCGTTGACAGCGCGAACCGAAGCGCCCCACCAAGCCTCATGGTCCCCCAGAAGGCTAAAACGCCTCAGACCCCGACGCTCGTCAGACGCAGTTCAGCCGCCCGTGCGCTGAACCTGATCGGCGACCGCTGGACCCTACTGACCCTCTACGCCGCCTTCATGGGCGTGACCCGGTTCGACGGCTTCGTGGCCATGACCGGCGTCGCCCGCTCGCTGCTGACCGATCGCCTCAAGCGCCTCGAGGCCGGCGGCGTGCTGGAGAAGCGGCTCTACCAGGACCGCCCGCCGCGTTTCGAATATCGGCTCACGGCCATGGGGCGTGATCTCTACGACTCGGCCTTGGTCCTGCTGGGTTGGGAGATGCGCTGGCGCTTCGATCCAGACTGCCCGTCGCACCGCATCATTCATACGCCCTGCGGCCAGCCGCTGAAGCCGGTGCTGGCGTGCGCTGCTTGTCGCGAAGCGGTCAAGGTGCGCGACATCACCCTGTCGCCCGGCCCCGGCGCGGGCCTGGAGCCGGCCCCGCCCGCCCGCCACTCGCGCCGCGCCAGCTCCGACGACGTCGGCGGCGCGGCCCTGCACCCGATGCTCGAGCGCTCGGTCGAGGTGCTGGGCGACCGCTGGACCGCCCACCTGCTGGCCGCGGCCTTCTACGGCAAGCGCCGCTTCAAGGACCTGCAGGACGAACTCAAGGTCGCCAGCAACATCCTCACCGATCGCCTGGAGCGGCTGGTGGCGCGCGGGATGCTGGAGAAGGCGCGCTATCAAGAGCGGCCGGAGCGGTGGGAATATCGGCTGACCAAGGAGGGGCGCGACCTGTTTCCGCTGGTCGCGGCGCTGATGGCCTGGGGAGATCGATGGCTGGCGGGAAACGAGGGAGCGCCGGAAATCCTGACACATAGCTGCGGGGCACGGTTGGAGCCGGTGGTGACGTGTGCGGCGTGTGGAGGACGGGCTGATCTGGGCACGACGTCACTGATGCTCCCCCGCATCGCGGGGGAGCATCTACTGAGTTAAAGCCAGAGCCCCTGGGCCTCGACCCCATCCCCCCAGAACCCGGCCTTCGGCGGCGTGATCCGCCCGCGTTCCACCCGCAGGCCGCCGGGGTGGTCCGCCTTCAGCCACCACGGTCCGTCCAGATCCGCGAAATCGCTGGCCCCGCCAAGATGCAGCGCCGGCGCCACGCCCAGCGACGAGGCGACCATGCAGCCCGTCATCACCTGGAAACCCAGGGTCCGTGCGGCCTGCAGCATCGCCACCGCCTCGGTCAGGCCGCCGGTCTTGTCCAGCTTGAGGTTTACCGCCTGGTATCGCCCCCGCAGGGCCGCGAGGTCGCCGCCGACATGCACCGACTCGTCGGCGCAGACGGTGAAGGGCGGCTCCCAGCCGTCCAGTTCGTGATCGGCGTCGGCCGGCAGTGGCTGCTCGACCAGGGCGATCGGCAGGTCGGCCAGCAGGGGCTTGAGGTCCTTGAGGATCGCGAAGGTCCAGCCCTCGTTGGGATCGACGATGAACCGCGAGTCCGGCGCCGCGGCGGCCACGGCGCGCAGGCGAGCGGCGGGGTCCTCCGAAGACAGCTTGATCTTGATCAGCGGCGCATCGGCCACCGCGCGGGCGGCTGCGCCCATGGCTTCGGGTGTGTCCAGGCTGACGGTGACGGCGGTGATCAGGTCGGTGGGGATCGGCAGGCCCGTGGCCTCGGAAACGCTGATCCCGGTGCGCTTGGCCCGCAGGTCCCACAGCGCCAAGTCCAGCACGTTGCGGGCCGCGCCGGGCGGCAGGACGGCCTCGACATCGCCGGTCGCCAGCACCGGCGCCAGCTGAGCCAGCACGCTGTCGACCGTCTCGCCGTAACGGCCGTAGGGCACGCTCTCGCCGCGCCCGACATGGCCGTCGGCCGAGACCACAATCTCGACCACCTCGGCCGCCGTCTTGACCCCGCGCGAGATGCGGAACGGGGCCTTCAGCAGGTGCGAGACCGGGCGGGCGGAAACGGCGATCGACATGCCGAAGGGATGGCGCCGTTCGGCGTGTCCTACCAGCCCCAGCGGCGCGGGATCGGCGAGTCAGCGCGCCGCTCGGCCATGACCTTCAGCGCCAGCGGACGATCGACGACGAACAGCAGCGTCCAGACCAGCAGCACGCCGGCGTAATGGATCGCGCCGAGCACGCCGCCAGGACGACCGGGGCGCACGAAGCGCGGCTTGGCAAAGCGCGGCGCGGTCAGGGGCATGGCGTAGTCGGTCATGGCGGCGTCCTCATCTGATGAAGGCACCTTGTCCTGGCCTTGCGCCAGAAACGGACGTATGCAGCCAAGCTACGGCCGATCGCGTTTCGGCCGGAGTTGTTTCGCGAGGACCCGCCATGGCCAAGACCGTCAGCATCAACATCCCCCACCAGCTGGGCGCGGCCGAAGCCAAGCGTCGCCTGGAGCAGGGGTTCGCGCAGCTGGCCGGCCAGATCCCCGGCGGCGACGCCAGCCGCTTCACCCAGAGCTGGGCCGGCGACGCCATGACCTTCTCGGCCGTGGCCATGGGCTCGACGATCACCGGCGTCGTCGAGGTGCTGGAGAGCCACGCACGCCTCGACGTCACCCTGCCCGGCCTGCTGGGCATGGCCGCCGGCAAGATCAAGGACGAGCTGACCCGCCGCGGCCAGACCCTGCTCAAATAGCTACAGCACCGAGACCTCGACCGCCGCCAGGCGCTCGGGGTCGCCGGTGACGGTGATCTCCACGACCCGGCCGTTCTCGATACGAATGTCGAGCATGGCGTAGAGCTTACCGCGCGGCGCGACGACCGCGCCGATGACACCGTCGATGAGCACCGTGCGGGCCATGACCGCCAGGCCGTCGTAGAACGCCGCGACCTTCTCGGCTCCCCGCAGCTCGCGCGTCTGTCCGCCGCCCGCGAAGACGTCCGCCCGAACCACCACATTCGGATCCAGCACCGCCATCAGGCCCGCCAGATCGCCGGTGCGCGAGGCGGTCAGGAAGGCGTCGACCACGCTCTTCTGGGCGATCTGCACCGGATCCAGCGACTCGCCGCCCCGCACCCGGCGACGCGCGCGCCTGGCCAGCTGGGGAGCGGCTTCCGGCGTGCGGTCGGCGATCGGGGCGGTCCCGTCCAACCGGATGGCGGACAGGTCGTGCAA
>CAZRPD010000190.1:5463-9634 GCA_964601775.1 uncultured Caulobacter sp.
GGCCCCCCCCCCGGCCCCCCCCGCCCCCCCCCCCGCCCGCCGGCGCCGCGCGGGGCTGCCCTGCGGGGGGGGGCCTCCTGCCGGGCGTTCGACGATCGGGGCGATCGCGTCGAACGGCATGTCGAACAGGTCGTGCAACACGAAGGCGATGCGCTCGGCCGGACCCAGGGCCTGCAGCACGACCAGCAGCGCCAGGCCCACGGAGTCGGCCAGGATGGTCTCGCGCTCGATGGCCTCCTCGCCGCTAATCGAGGGTTCGGGACCGCCGTCCAGCAGGGCGCCCTCGCGGCGGGACTTCTTGCTGCGCAGCATGTCCAAGCACACGCGCGAGGTCACCGTGGTCAGCCAGGCCGACAGGTTGTCCACGCCGGCCGTGTCGGTCCGCGAGAGCCGCAGCCAGGCCTCCTGCACCGCGTCCTCGGCCTCGGGCAGCGAGCCCAGCATGCGATAGGCCACGCCGCGCAGGCGGGTCCGATCGGCTTCAAATCGGTCGGCCAGAAAGTTTTTCTCGGACATCGGTCACATCGCTCCGTCGGGCTTCGTCAGCTCTTCGACGAATGGAAATCGCCGGATGTGACCGGCGGCGTCAGCAAACTGCAAGGAGACCCCGATGCAAGCGCGCCAAATTCAGGCCAGAATGACTCAGCCCGCCTTCCTGATCCCCGAAGCCATGAAGGCCATCATGGCCCTCGGCAAAGCCGCCCATGTCGAGGGCGTGCCGGCCGGCCTGCACGACCTGCTTCACCTGCGGGTCAGCCAGATCAACAACTGCGGCGTCTGCCTGGAGATGCATGCCCGCGGCGCCCTGAAGGCCGGCGAAACGCCCGAGCGCCTGGCCACCGTCGCCGGCTGGCGCGACACCCCCTACTTCACCGAGGCCGAGCGCGCCGCCCTGGCCCTGGCCGAAGCCGTGACCCGCATCGCCGACAAGGCCGATCCGGTCTCGGACGACATCTGGAACGAGGCCGCCCGGCACTACGACGAAAAGGCGCTGGCGGGCCTCTTGCTATCGATCAGCGCCATCAACGTCTGGAACCGCCTGAACGCGGCCACCCACCAGGTGGCGGGCAGCCTCGGGTTCTAAGCGTCCGGAAAGTCAGAGCCGCCGCGGATCGTAGTCGTGGCGGCCCAGGCTCTCGAAGCGGCCTTCCTCGGCCTTGTTGATATATTGCGAGGCGACCAGCCAGGCCTTCACGGGCCGCAGGGTGGCCAGGCAGCCAAAGATCAGGGCCGGGAAGACGGTCGCGAAATGCACCCAGATCGGCGGGTGGAACGCCACCTCGACCCAGGCGAAGAGCGAGACGATCACGATGCCGACGCCGCTCATCACGAAGAAGGCCGGGCCGTCGGCCGGATCGGCGAAACCATAGTCCAGGCCGCAGCGATCGCACGACTTCGCCAAGGTCAGAAAGCCCGCATAGAGCTTGCCCTCGCCGCAGCGCGGGCAGCAGCATTTGAGCCCGGCCTCGATCGGCGTCGGGGAGTCGTAAGTCACGTCAGGGTTCGGGTCGGTCATCGAAGACCCCTTCCTACAATCGCAGGATTGATCCATACATTAGAGATACAATGTATGGATCAACGCCGATGATAGCAACCCCGCCCGCGTGGCTGCGCCGGATCGCCGCGCTGGAGGGTCCGGCCTATCGCCGCATCGCCCAGGCGCTGGAAACCGCCGTGGCCGAAGGCGAGTTACAGGCCGGCGACCAGATCCCGGCCCAGCGCGAGGTGGCCCGTCTGGTCGGCATCGACTTCACCACCGTCACCCGCGCCTATGCCCTGGCCCGCGAGCGCGGCCTGATCGAGGGGACCGCCGGGCGCGGCACCTTCATCCGCTCCCGCACGATCGAGGACGAGGCGGGACTGGTCGACCTGTCGATGAACCTGCCGCCGCCGCCCGCGGGACTGAACCTGGCGGCCCTACTGCGCGAGACGACCGGCGCGCTCCTGGCGCGCACCCATCCGGCGACCTTGATGGCCTATCACCCGGGCCCGGGCTCGCTGGCCCAGCGCGCCGCGGGCGCGACTTGGCTGGCGCCGGCGCTGGGCGAGGTTGATCCCGCCCGGATCGTCGTGGCCAGCGGCGCGCAGACGGCGTTGTCGGCCCTGCTGGATCACCTGACCGTGCCCGGCGACATGATCCTGGCCGAGGCCTTCGCCTATCCGGGGCTCCTGTCGACCGCGGCCCGGCGCGGCGTCGCCGTCGTCGCCTGCCCGATGGACGGCGAGGGGCTCGAGCCGGAGGCCCTCCAGCGCCTGATCGCGCTGCATCGCCCCCGCCTGCTCTGCTGCACCCCGACCTTCCAGAACCCGACGGCGGCGACCATGGGCCTGACGCGGCGACAGGCGGTCGTGGACATCTGCCGCACGGCCGGCGTGACGATCCTCGAGGACGACGCCTACGGCCTGCTGCCCGCCGCGCCGCCGCCGGCCCTGGCGTCGCTGTGGCCGGAGGGCGTGTTCCACGTCGCCACCACTGCCAAGGCCCTGTCGCCGGGCCTGCGCGTGGCCTATGTCGCCTGCCCGCCCGGACGGGCCGAGACTTTCGCGGCCGCGCTGCACGCCATCGCCCAGATGCCCGCGCCGCTGATGGCGGCTGTGGTCACCAGCTGGATCCGGGACGGCGTCGCCGGCCGGGTGCTGGCGGGGGTGCGAGAAGAGGCCGTCGCACGCCGGGCGCTGGCGGCCGAACTGCTGCCGGCGGCGGTCGGCGGGCCGGAAAGCCTGCACGTCTGGCTGCCCGGCGCGACCGCCAGCCCCGCCGCCCGCGAACGGGGCCTGGCCCTGGTCGGCGCCGAGGCGTTCCGGACGCCGGGCGTCAGCGGCGAAGGCCTGCGGATCTCGCTGGGCGCGGCCGGCAAGCGGGCGACGTTGGCGCGGGGGCTGCGCGAGCTGGCTGCCTTGAGCGCCTAGAACTCGACGTCGTCCTCATTGCCCTCGCCTTCAGCTTCGCCGCCCATAGCGTTCTCGAGGCTGTCGATGATGTCGTCCATCTGGTCGGCGGTGATCGAGACATAGATCTGTTCGCCGCCGATGGCCGAAACGAGCAGGCGATAGCCGTCCTCGGTTTCCTGCAGGCTGAACGATTGGAGCGGCAGGAGCTGGGCCATGGGGGATCCTTCCCGAGAAAGCGAAGGCGTCATCTAGAGACGCACGGCCGCTACTTCAACGCCCCTCTGCGCAGCATGGCCACATGGGTTGCGATCAGCGTCTCGCGTTCGACCCAAGGGAAATCCGCCCGGGCGATCAGGAGGGCGACCAAGCCGTGCAGGCCGGCCCACAGGCTTTGGGTGACGGCCAGGGGGTCATCCCCCGCCATCACGCCTTGGGTGTGAAAGCCGCTGACGATCTCGTGGAACACCTGGAAGACGTCCAGCCCCGCCTCCATGGGACGACCGTCGGTCTGCTCGATGAAGCCAGCGCCCTTTTCCAGCATGAAGGCTACGCGATAGGCGTTGGGCTCCTCCAGGCCGAAATCGATATAGACCCGCAAGGCGCGCTCGAAGGTCTGAGGTGTCGGCTGGCAGGTGACGCCCGCGTCGGACATCCGCTGGCGCAGGATCGCGAAGGCCCGGACGCACAGCTCGGCGGCAATGTGATCCTTGGTGGCGAAATAGGCATAGAGCGCCGGCTGGCTGATGCCTGCGACCTCGGCGATCTGCCGGGTCGAGACGGCGTGGACGCCCTTCTGGCTGAACAGGCCAAGCGCGGCGTCGAGGATTTCCTCGCGGCGCTCGACGCCCTGGCCCTTGGGTTTACGCGGGGAACGCATCTTCGGAGACTTCATCGAAACGTCCTTCAGCATCGCCGTCCAAGCTTGACAAGCGCGCGCATCATCGATCACTGATAACTTATCATCGATCGATTTGGAACTGACCATGTGGCGGACCCGGTTGCTGGCTTCTTCAGCGCTGCTGGCGACGGCGGCGCTCTGTGCGTGCGGGGCCAAGCCCAAGAGCGATGAGCCCCCGGCCCCGACTCCGGTCGAGGCGGTGCTGGTCGCAGCTCCGGGGACCAGCGGCTCGGTCGGCGGCGCGGGCGCTTTGGAGCGACGCCGCGAGATGGCGCTGTCGTTCCGCATTCCTGGCGTCCTGACCGCCATGAAGGTCGAGGCCGGCGACCGGGTCGGCGCTGGGCAGCTGGTCGCCGCCATCGATCCGGCCGGGGTCGGCGC
>CAZRPD010000191.1:0-9619 GCA_964601775.1 uncultured Caulobacter sp.
AAACCGCCACACGCCAAGGATGGATCCCCCCGCGACCGGGAACCGCGATCCCCCCAGAACGACGAAGGCCGGGCGGACCGCTCCGCCGCGCCTCGTTGTTTTCGCCTGTCGGCCGTCGCCTAGAAGAAGCGTTCGCCGATACGGATGGTGTCGCCCGGGGCCACCACGATCGAAGGCGTCAGTTCGCCCTTCACTTCGGAGGTCTCGCCGTTGTGCTTGATCCAGACGGTGCGCTTGTCGGCGCGGTAGGTGAAGCCGCCGGCGGTGGCCACGGCGTTCAGGACCGTCAGCCCTGCGGTGTAGGGATAGGTGCCGGGCTTCTCGACCTCGCCGAGGATGTAGAACGGGCGGAAGGTCAGGACCTCGGCGCTGACGCGCGGATCCTTCAGGTAACCATCGCTGAGGGATTTCTGCACGGCCGTCTGAAACTGACCCAGAGTCATGCCGCCAGCCCGAATCTCGCCGATCAGCGGCAGAGACATCACGCCGCTGCCCGAGATGAAGAACTCGCCCGACAGCGAGGGCTCGCCATACACCGTCACCCGCACCTTGTCGGCCGGGCCGAGGAGGTAGTCGGCCGGCTGGGCCGCGGCGCTGACCGGCGTGCTGCCGATCGCCGCTTGCCGGGCCAATGCGGGATTGGCGACGGCCGCGCCGAGCATGACGCACGCCGCCAGCAGCATCATCGCGAAGCCGCGCGAAAGTTTCGAAACACCGATCATGGCGAAGCTTCTCATCCTGAGAGGAACCGGACCTGGAAGTTGAATTGCCACATCGCACGTGACCGCCGGATGAACAAGGCGAAGTCTCAGGATGCGCGCGCTTTACTGAACTGGATGATCTTGGGCTCACCGCCGTCTAGTCTAACGGCGGTCAGGACGCCGGTCGCGTAGGCGCCGGTGTCGACGTTGATCCGCTGGCGGCCGATGAACACCTCTTCGGTCGGCGTATGGCCGTGGACCACCGTCGCCTTCAGCCCATGCGGGTTGTCGAGGAACTCGTTGCGGATCCAAAGCAGGTCGGCCGCCACCTGGCGCTCCAGCGGCTGGCCCGGCTTCACCCCGGCGTGGACGAAGACATAGTCGCCATAGACGACCATCAGCTCCAGCCGCCGCAGGAAGGTCTCGTGGGCGGGAGGAACGGCGGCGCGGAAGGCTTGGCGGGTCTGCTCCCACACCTCGGGCTCCGCGCGGCCCACGGGCCGCTGCACCCCGTACGAGGCCATGGTCTCGCCGCCGCCGTACTCGACCCACGACGGCCCGGCCATCGGATCGTCCAGGAAGTGCAGCAGGGTCTCTTCGTGGTTGCCCATCAAGGCGCGAAACTCGAAGTGACCATCCCGGGCCTGGCCGCTCAAGGCGATCAGCCGGTCGATCACCGCCGAGGACTGCGCGCCACGGTCGACATAGTCGCCCAGCATCACCAGCACCGGCTTGTCCTGCCGCCCCAGGGCCTGGAAGTCGTCGGTCATGCGGGCGATCAGGCCGTCCAGCAGATCCAGCCGACCGTGAACATCGCCGACGGCGTAAACCACACGCCCTTCGGTGGAGGCGGTTTGGCGCGTTTGCGGCTTGGGACGGAACAGGGACTTGAACATCACGCTCGCCAGGATGGCGACGTCGCGCCGGGACCAGTTTCTCGATTTTGCCTTAGCGCGCGGCCTAGTTCAACGGCGTACTCGAGCATTAACCTTTAATTTAGCACGATCGTTTGAAGTGAATTTACCAAGTAAATTAGGTTGTCATTTGAGTTAATTCGAGAATTACCATGGCCGAACATTTGAATTAAACCATCTAAATTCAGCTCAAATTGGCGTCGCCAATGAATATTGACCCCACGAACACAGCGGGGTCGTCATGTTCAAGACGCGCAACATTGTTATCGGACTCGTCAGCGCCGCCGCGATGATGCTTGGCGCCAGCGCTCAGGCCGGCAGCATGCCGTTTCAGCCGCGCGGCGCAGGCACCGGCGCTCCGGCCGGCTTCGCCGACCTGTGCCGCCGCGATCTCCAGACCTGTGGCGTGCCCGCCAGCCAACTGGCCGTGATGGGCATCACCGTCCCCGGCGCCGCCAACCCGACCTCCTCGGTCGGCTCGGTCGGCGCCCACAGCTTCGGCGTCGATGCGGCCGCCGTCGAGCGTGTCGCCGACGATCGGCGCTTCATCACGATCGAGACCCTCGAGATCTTCACCATCGCCGCCGTCGACGATTTCGTCGCCGCCGGCCAGCTGCGTCCCGTCGCCGCACCCGCCGTCCTCGAACCGGCCCCCGTCTCCGCGACCTGGACCGCCAGCGCGCCGCGCGACCAGGTGAAGCTGCTGAACCTCGTCAACCAGTCGGTGAACCGCGAGGTCAAGAAGGCCAACGACATCGACCTTTATGGCGTCGAGGAATACTGGTCGCTCCCCCGCCGGGCCGATGGCAAGCTGTGTGGCGACGGCGAGGACTATGCGCTGGAGAACCCCCGCCAGCTCACCGCCGCCGGCGTGCCGGCCACCGCCATGTCGCTGGCCGTCGCGGTCACCGCCCGCGGCGAGACCCACGCCGTGCTGATGATCTCGCTGAAGAGCGGCGACTGGGTTCTGGACAACCTGACCCCTTGGGCCACGCCCTGGGAAGACCTGAACTATCGCTGGGTGCAGCGCCAGATCCCGGGCACCGCCCTGTGGACCGCGGCCTGATCCGAACGCGCCCCGATCAATCACAAGGCCCCGGACATCCCGTCCGGGGCCTTTTCGTTTGGGCCCCCAGGCCGTGACGCCGGGTCCAGATACGTTTACGGCCCGCTCCGGGCTGGGAGCGGGCCGTAAAGGCGTAAAAACAAGAGGCTAGAGCATCCGGCCTGACGGGGTCAGGTCGCAAAATGCTCTAGAAGAGGCGCGACACCGTCAGGGCCAGCGCGACCCAAAGACCGGCGGACAGCACCGCGGCCAGGCCAAGGCCGATCAGCGGCGCCATGCGCTTGCCGCGCGTCGAGGCGACGGCGTCCACGGAGGCGAAGGTCATTTCGGCGTCGATCATTGATCTCACTCCTGATGAGACCGGTGTATCGCGACGCCGCTAATCGCTAATGAAATAACAGAGTCTATTTCCTATTAAGCATATCTCTGGTTGTTCTCGCTTTTTCCGCGCGACGCTTTCAAATGTTTGGAGTAGCGTTTTGATCGTCGGGACTGGGAAACAGTTCTGGCAGGTGGGGAAAATTCGAGGGTCATCTGGTGGACGGGGGATCGTATCCCGAGCTGCTCGCGCCCGACGTCACGGCGCCGCTTCCCAAGGTGGCGCTGGACTTGCGCAAGCGCACGCTCGACATCGTCGCCTCGGCCCTGCTGCTGGCGCTGTTCGCGCCCCTGCTGGTGCTCGCGGCGCTGCTGATCAAGCTGGAATCGCCAGGGCCCGCCCTCTTTCGCCAGGCGCGCGGCGGTCTCGGCGGGACCCGATTCCAGATCCTGAAGTTGCGGACTATGCGCTGCCGCGAGGACGGTCCCGACTTGGTCCAGGCCCGGCGCGGCGACGCCCGGGTTACGCGGCTTGGACGCATCCTGCGCGCCACCAGCATCGACGAACTGCCGCAGCTGCTGAACGTGCTGCGCGGCGACATGTCGATGATCGGTCCGCGTCCGCACGCCGCGGCCCATGACGACTATTACGGCGCGTGCATTCCCGAATATTACGCCCGCTACCAGACGCGGCCAGGCCTGACGGGTTGGGCCCAGGTCCAGGGGCTGCGCGGCGGCACCCAGACGGTGGAGGCCATGCGCCTGCGGGTCGAAGCCGATATCGACTACATCCAGTCCTGGTCGATCCTGAAGGACGCCCAGATCGTCTTCCTGACCATTCCCAGCCTGCTGGTGGCCGAGAACGCCTACTGAACCGCGGGCTGGGCGGCCTTCTCGGCGCGCAGGCCCACAACCAGGAAGGCCAGGCCCAGCCGGCCCGCAGGATCGCGGATGCTGTTGGCCAAGACCACCAGGCGGTTGTCGCCGCTCGGACGGGCGTACTCCACACGGGCCTGGTACATCACCTGCTCCCGGACCTCGGGGGTCAGGACGGTCCAGTGCTCATAGGCCAGGCGCGTGCGGGCGATGAACAGGCTCGTCTGCAGCGGCGAGACCGACAGCGAATGGCCCAGGGCGCCGTTGGCGGCGGCGATATCGCCCCGCTGATACTGGACGGCGGCCAGGCGCAGCCAGGCGCCGCCGGAGCCGGGTCGCAGCGCGACCTCGCGCCGGCTCAGCGCCTGGAGATGATCAAGCGCCTTGCGGTCGGTGGTCTGGGTGGCCAGGCCGGCCTCGATCCGCGTGGCCAGAACTTCACTCGCGGCGGTCGGCATGGCGGACAGATCGCCGCCAAAGCGCGAAACCGCCAGCGGAACGGCAAGCAGCGTCGTGATCACCAGGACGACGCCCGCAAAGGCCGGCGCACTCCAGTCGACGGCCTTGCGCTCCCGGCGCGGGGGCGGCGCCACGGCGGTCATCGCGCCCAGGCCCAGGGCGAACAGCGCCTGCAGCGCCGGAACCTGAACGGCGAAATCGGAAATGCCGTGCAGCAGCACGACCAGGGTCGCGGCGATCGTCGCCCGGGCCATGGCGCCGGCCGTACCGGGCTTGACGCCCTCGACAGCCACGCGCCACAGGGCGACCAGCAACCAGGCCAGCATCAGCAGGCTGCCGACGATCCCCGCCTCCTCCAGCCACTGGAGATAGAGGTTGTGGGTGGCCCGCACGTCGAACAGCACCGGCAGGGTCTCGGTGGTCGTGATCAGCTGGTTGATGACCGGGAACGAGCCCAGGCCGAAACCAAACCAGGGCGAAGCCTGGAAGGCCTGCCAGTGGGCGTCGAAGATCGTCTTGCGCACCGCGACGTCGCCCTCGAGGTTCTCGAGGCGGGCGGCGGTCAGCTCGGCGCTACGCATGGCCACGCCGACGACGACCAGCAGGGCGGCGGCGGCGCCGAGGATGGCGACCGCGCGGATCCGGCGTCCCTGGGCCAGGACCTGCCAGGTCAGCAGCACGGCCAGGCCGACGACGGTTGAGAACACGCCGGCCCGCGAGGCGGTCAGAGCCAGGGCGACGGCGAACACCGCCGCCACGCCCAGGCTCAGGCTGGCGTCGAAACCCAGGCGGTCGATGCGGAACGAACCACCGGCGCGCTGCAGGGCCTGGGAGAAGAACATCACCGAGAACACGACGCCGATCCCCATCAGGGTGGCCGCGCTGTTGGGGCTGAGCAGGGTCGCCACCAGCCGCGCCTTGGGCCGGAAGCTGACGTGATTGAGGATGGCGAGCGCCGCGAAGGCGCCCAGCGCCAGGACCAGCCACCAGATCAGCGCGCGACGCCGGGTCTCCGACGCCCCGACGATGCGGGCGGCCAGGAACAGACAGGCCAGGCCCAGCAGGCGCGCCACATTGAGAAGCAGCGACGAACGATCGAGGGTGATCGCGCCCGGGCCATCGCCCAGATAGGCCCAGACCGGGTGCGCCCCGCCGGGTGCGAACGGCGTCAGTCCCCAGCAGGCGGCGATGAAGAGGGCGATGAAGATCAGCCCGGGCCAGGGCGAAAACAGCTGGACCGGGACCTTCCTGGCCCAGGCGCAACTGGCCAGCAATCCGGCGAGGAACAGGGCGTGGACGGCGGCGAACACCGAGGCGGTCGCCACGTCGCTGGCGGCGAAGGCGACGATCTCCACCACGATCAAGGCGACGAGGGCGCCGATCGCGACGCCCTCGGAAACCTGCAATTTTCGACTTCTGGATGCTCCGGGCGACGGCGCGCCCCCGCCCGTGCGCGTCCTAGTCCGCATAGTACTTTCGATAGTTGGCGTAGTAATAGTAGGAGTCGCCGTAGCCGTAGCGGGACTGGGCCTTCAGATCCATCTGGGTCAAGGCCACGCCGGCGATGAACGCCCGGGTGCCTTGCAGCAGGGCCAGGGCCGATTGCACGGCCTTGACCGGGGTCTTCTTCCAGCGAACCAGCATCACCACGGCGTCGGCGTGCGGCGCCAGGATCCGCGTGTCGGCGATGGCCAGCAGCGGCGCGGTGTCCAGCAGCACGATCTCGTAACGGCTACGCAGCTCCTGCAGCAGGCGGTGCATGGCCGCCGAGCCGAGGACGTCACGCGGCGTATAGGCCGACTTGGCCAGCGGCAGGATATGGGCGCCGCTTTCGTCGTTGATCAGCGCCTGGTCCAGGGTCGAAACGCCGTTCAGCACTTCCAGCAGACCGACCTGGGCCGGCTCCTTCAGGAACTGGCTGATGGCGCTCTGGCGCAGGTCGCAGTCGACCACGATCACCTTGGCGCCCGAAGTCGCCAGGGTGCGGGCCAGGGAGAAGGTCGTGGTGGTCTTGCCTTCGCCCGGCAAGGACGAGGTGACCGCGATGACCTTCACCGTCTCGCCAACCTTGGAGAACAGGATCGACGCACGCAGCTTGCGCAGGCTTTCGGCGAAGCTGGAGAGCGGCTTGGCCAGCAGATAGTCCGGCGGCGTCAGGCCCTTCAGGGTCTTGGCGTCGTCGACCGTGGTGTTCAGGCTCGGCACCGCGCCCAGATAGGGCAGGCCCAGACGGCGCTCGACCTCGTCCTCGGTGAAGAGACCGGCCATCAGGATCTCGGCCAACACGATCGCCGCGACGCCCGCGCCCAGCGCCAGCACCAGGCCGAGAGCCAGGTTCAACGACGGCTTGGGATAGCTGGGACTGGTCGGGATCTTGGCCGGCGACACCACGCGGGCGTCGGCCTGCTCGATACCGTCCTGGGCCGTGGTCTGCTTGAAGCGAGCCAGCAGGCTTTCGTACAGCGTCTTGACGGACTCGGCCTTGCGTTCCAGCTCGGCCAGGCCGATGGCGGCGCGGTTGTTGCCGGCCAGCGTGCCCTTCGACTGCGAAACGCTGCCGGCGACGGAGCCGGTGCGTTGACGCGCGACCTGAGCCTGGGCTTCCAGGTTGGAGATGATCCGGCGGATTTCGGCCTGAATCTGCACGTCGATATCGGCCAGCTCGCGCTTGGCCTTCAGCAGATCGGGGTGGCGATCACCGTAGCGGCCGCCGAGATCCGCGACCTTGGCGCTCTGCTCGGCGCGTTGCTTGCGCAGTTGCTGAACGACGGGAGAGTTCAGCGACTCGCCGACGTCTTCGCCGGTGCTGCCGCGCGCCAGTTGCTGGCGGGCGATGTTGAGGCGGGCGTCGGTCTCGGCCTGCGAGGCGCGGCTGAGGGCCAACTGCTGGTTCAGGCCGGAGATTTCCTGCTCGGTCAGGGTCGCGCCCTGAGCGCTGAGCAGGTTGTTGGCGATCTTGTACTGCTGCACCGCGGCGTCGGCCTGCTGGACCTGGCCCCGCAGCTCGGCGACGCGGGTGTCGAGCCACTCGTTGGCCTTGGCCGTAGCGTCGAACTTCGCTTCCAGCTGCTCGGTCAGGTACAGATTGGCGAAAGCGTTGGCGAGATCCGCCGCACGCTTCGGGTCGGTATGAGTGTACTCGATCGAGATCAGATAGGTCAGGCCAGCGCGGCGGACCTTGAGGCCGCTCAAGACGCCGTCGACGATGCGCTCTTGGCGGCGCTGGAGTTCGATCGGATCCGTGACCGCGGTCGGAGCGGCCGCCTTCTTCAGCGACGACAGCCACGCGGTGGCCCCCTTCGCGTTCGGCAGATAGGGATTGAAGTACGGATCGTCCTGGAGCTTCAGGTCCTTGACGACGCGCCCGGCCAGCGAACGCGACTTGAGCACCTCGACCTCGGTGTCGACGACGGAGGAGTCCGCCGGCAGCCCCGAGAGCACCGCGCTCATGTCGGTGACCTGTTCCTTGCGGACATCCAGCATCACCTGCGCCATCGCGGTGTATTTCGGCGTCTGCTGCAGGGTGAACAGCACCACCGCCGCGAACACCACCACCGCCACCGCTGCAAAGAGCCGGAAGCGGCGCCTGAAGGTCGCGATCGCGATGTTCAGGTCAAAAGATAACGCTCCGGTGTCTTTCACCGGAGCGTTCGAAGTTTCAAAACCGGAGCCGTCCATGGATACTCTCAGTAGTCGGCAAACCTTGCCGTTTCGTGGACGTTCTTAGAACTGCAGAGCGACCGAGGCGGTGATCTTGTTCACCTTGAACGAGGCCCCGCGCTGGACCGGGTTACCCTCTGACTCTTGCTTCAGGTAGTTGTAGGTCAGGAACAGACCCACGCGGCGGTTCACCAGATAGGTGGCGGTGGCCGAGAAGTTGGTCCGCTTGTCGTCGCGATCGATCTGCTCGTAGGCGTCCTTGCCATAGCTGGCGTTGGCCGACAGCAGGACGTTGCGCATCAGCTCATGGTCGATAGACGCGCCGATGTTGTTCGAAATGAAGCCCGGCGAGAGCGGGGCGACCGACTCTTCGATGGTCCGCGCGCCATTCAGGCCGATGGTCGTCAGCTGGGTTGGGAACCACTCAAGGCGACCCACGGCGTTGAAGCCGTCGATGCTCTTGAAGGCGGCCTGATCGTACGACTGCTTCATGTAGCCGACCTGCAGATCGCCGCGAACCAGTTCCGACACGTCGAAATTGGCGCCGACGCCGACGACATAGCCGTCAGAAGTGCGGTCGAAGGCCGGAGCGTTCGTGTCGTAGGACTTCTTGTTGCCGGTCGCGATGGCGTAGAGCGCCGTATCGGGGCTGAGCGCATACTCGGCCTTACCGCCGTACGAGAACTCGTTGCGGTCCCGGTTGTTCTGATTGAACAGCGGGCTGCCCTGGTCTTCGTAGTTGAAGTCCTTGTCGTCCAGGCGACCCGTGAGGCGCAGACGGTTGAATTCCTTCACGAGGGCAACGCTGCCGGTGACCAGATTATACTGGACGGGCTCGGGCGTGGCGCCGGCCGGCGAACCCGCGGTGATCGAGGTCCGCGGTTCGATCAGCTGCTGCGCCTGGACCGAGCCGGTGATGTTCGAACCGCGCGCGATGTCGACGCGACCGTTGGCGGCCAGCGTGTACTCTTCGGCGTCTTCCGAACCGTTGTCCGAATAGCGGATCACGTTGCCGCCGGCGAAGAAGCCCAGGGCGTGACGCGACCAGTCCGAACGGACGGCCAGTTCCGGCTTCACGCGCCAGATCGTGTCATCGGTCTTGGCCGTAGCCGTGGCGTAGATGTTGTCGTTGCTTTCGAGATCCACGGTCACGCGCGGATAGACGGTGAAGCCACCGGTCTTCTGGCCGGTCGCCTCGTAGTCGGGGCGCGGGCGCTGACGAACGCTGACGTTCTTGTCGCGCTTGAAGTTCGAGCCGAGATCCTGCGCCTGAGCGATTTGCGGCACAGTGAAGGCGATGCAGGCCGCAACGGCCGAGCACGTTAGGAGTCGCATAGATGTATCCCCACCAGGAGGAGGCGGCCAGTGCGCGTCGTGACGCTCCGGTCCGCCCCGAGACTATTCTTTTAGCTTAGGCGCCGCAGTAAGCCGCGACCACGCCAGCGCACGGGTCGTACGGAGCCGGCGTGACGACCGTCGCGGCGCCACCCGCGGCAGGCGCTTGGCCGGCCGGAGCGGTCGAGGCGGTGCTCGCCAGGTTGGTCAGCACGCTGGTCCCCGGGGCGGTCGTCGGCGTCGCCGTGGCGGCCGGCGCCGCGGCCGACTGCTGGGCCTGGGTCGCAAGA
>CAZRPD010000192.1:0-9612 GCA_964601775.1 uncultured Caulobacter sp.
CGCACCCGTCTCCCCCCCCGGGGGGGGGAGCGCGCCAGCGCGGAGGGGGCAAGCAGCCCTTGCCCATCCCGCCGCCACGCCGCACCCTCCCCGCCATGACATCCCCCGCCTCCCGCGACGCCGTCATCATCGGCGGCGGCCATAACGGTCTCGTCTGCGCCTTCTACCTGGCCAAGGCCGGGCTGAAGGTCACCATCTGCGAAGCCCGTCACATCGTCGGTGGGGCGGCGGTGACCGAGGAATTCCACCCCGGTTTCCGCAACTCGGTGGCCAGCTACACGGTCAGCCTGCTGAACCCGCGCGTCATTGCCGACATGGGCCTGCGCGAGCTGGGCCTGACCTTTCTGGAGCGGCCGATCTCGAACTTCCTGCCGCTGACGGACGATCGCTATCTGAAGCTCGGCGGCGGGCTGGAGCGGACGCAAGACGAGTTCTGCAAGTTCAGCCGCCGCGACGCCGAGATCCTGCCGGCCTACTACGCCATGCTGGACGAGATCGGCGACGTGCTGCGGGCGCTGGCGCAAGAGACGCCGCCAAACCTGGGCGATGGCCTGCCCGGCCTGCTCCGCGCCCTTCGCCAGGGCGGGCGCTTGGCCATGCTGTCGCGCGAACGCAAGCGCGACCTGATCGACCTCTTCACCAAGAGCGCCCGCGAGGTGTTGGACGGCTGGTTCGAGAGCGAGCCGGTCAAGGCCGCCTTCGGCTTCGATTCCGTGGTCGGCGCCTTCGCCAGTCCCGACACGCCGGGCTCGGCCTATGTGCTGCTGCACCACACCTTCGGCGAGGTGAACGGCAAGAAGGGCGCCTGGGGCCACGCGGTCGGCGGCATGGGCGCGATCACCCAGGCGATGGGCAAGGCGTGCGAAGCGGCCGGGGTCGAGATCCTGCTCAATGCGCCGGTGGAAGGCGTGCATGTCGATGGCGGGAAAGCCGTGGGCGTCCAGCTCGTCGACGGCCGCCAGGTCATGGCGCCGATCGTGGCGGCCAACGTCAATCCGGCCCTGCTCTTTCGCAAGCTGGTCCCGCCCTCGGCCCTGACCGCCGACTTCCGCCGCGCGGTCGACGGCTACAAGAACGGCTCGGGCACGTTCCGCATGAACGTGGCGCTGTCGGAACTGCCGGACTTCACCTGCCTGCCTGGGACGGCGACCGCCGAGCATCACCAGGCCGGGATCGTGATCGCCCCCAGCCTGGACTACATGGACGCCGCCTATCGCGACGCGAAGGCCGACGGCGTGAGCAAGGCCCCGATCGTCGAGATGCTGATCCCCTCGACCATCGATACGTCCCTGGCCCCGCCCGGCCAGCACGTGGCCAGCCTGTTCTGCCAGCAGTTCGCGCCGGAGCTGCCCAATGGCCATTCCTGGGACGAGGTGCGCGAGGCGGCGGCCGACCTGATCATCGCCACGGTCGATCGCTGGGCGCCGAACTTCAAGGCCTCGGTGCTGGGCCGGCAGATCCTGTCGCCGCTGGACCTGGAGCGGACCTTCGGCCTGGTCGGCGGCGACATCATGCATGGCCGACTGTCGCTGGATCAGCTGTGGGCGACGCGGCCGTTCCTGGGCCACGCCAGCCATCGCGCGCCGATCAAGGGGCTGTACATGTGCGGCGCCGGGACCCATCCCGGCGGCGGCGTCTCGGGCAATCCGGGTCGCAACGCCGCGCGGGAGATCCTGCGCGACAAGGACTTCGTGACGGCGGTGAAGCTGTCCGCCGTCGGACGGTAGTTAGGCCGCCGCGATCTGGTGCGCGACGCGGTTGCGGCGCCAGGCGGGAACGCGGGCCTCCGGCTCGTCGACATGGACCTCGCCCTTGCGGCCTTGGGCGCGCATGTGGCGGGCCAGCAGCTGGGCCAGGCCTTCGGCTTCGTGTTGCGAGGGGAAGCAGCCGATCAGTTCGGCCGAGTCGTTCCAGGTCACATGCCACACACCGGCGACCGGGCGGACGTAGTAGTGATTCTCGGTCATGGCGACCTCCTTGGACATACTCAACGTAGTCCTAACCACGCTGACATGACAGTTGTTTCGCTATCGCACAACGGAAATGCGCTGCGATGCACAATGCATGGACGAGGCCAAGAACCGCTGACCGATCCTTGATCGCTCAGTTTCCGGCGAACCGCTTGCGCAGCTCGGCCAGGGTGTAGGCGTTCCCCCACTCGAAGTGCCCATAGACTGTGTCGGCTTCAGGGCCGATCCCGTAGCCGGTATTGGTCAGTCGCACGCGCGTTCCGGTCGGGATCGGTTCGAACTCGATGACCGTGACGGTCTTCTGGAAGGCCGCCTTGCCTGGAAAGCCGGCCGGGGCCTGGACGTTGCGGATCACCAGCAGCCGGTCGGGGATGAAGGTGACGATCTGGTTCTTGATGTTGTTGGGGTCGCCGATCGCAGCCTTGGGATCGTAGCTGGCCTCGATTTCGCCGCCGGTGCGCAGGTCGACCCGGGCCACCGCGACCGCCCAACGCTTGAAGCCCTCGCTCGTGGCGAAGGCCTCGAACACGTCGCGCGGCGGCGCCGGGATGTCCATCGACAGCTGCAGCGCCCGCTCGCCGGCGGCGTCGACATAGCTGGTGTTGGAGACGCCCGGGAAATCACGCCAGCTCTTGGCGGTCTGAGCGTGGGCCGCGCTGGCGGTCAGGACGAGCGCGCAGGCGCCCAGGATCAGCGATCGGATCGTCATGTCGAAGGGCCTCCCCTGCCCTTGGACTAGAGACGATCCCTCAGCGCGTACCAGGTCAAGCCCGCGACCGTCAGCGGCCAGCGCAGCAGCCGCCCGCCCGGGAACGGCGGGGTCGGGACGCGGGAGAGCAGCGCGACGCCGGCGCTATCGCCCAGCGCCGCCCGCGCCAGCAGCTTGCCGACATAGGGCGCAAGCATCACCCCCTGGCCGGAATAGCCCGAGGCGACGCGGACACCGGGCGCGATCTCGCCGACGAACGGCATGCGGCTCATCGTGATGCCCAGGGTTCCGCCCCAGGCGTGGGTGATCGGGATCTCGGCCAGCTGCGGATAGACCTTGGCCAAGTTCTTCCGAACCATCCCGGCGATGTCGTGCGGAAAGCCCGGCCGATAGTTCTCGCCCCCGCCGAACAGCAGCCGGCCGTCGGGGGTCTTGCGGAAATAGTTTACGACGAAGCGGCTGTCCGACACCGCCGCGTTCGAGCGGATGATCTCGCCCGCCAACTCGCCCAGCGGCGCGGTGACGGCGATGAAGTTGTTGATCGGCATGACCCGCGACCGGGCCGGGCGGGCCATGGCGTTCAGCGATCCGTCGCCGGAGAGGATCAGCTGGTCGCAGGTCACCCGGCCTTGAGCCGTCTCGACGACGATCCTGCCGCCCTCGCGCCGCCAGCTCTGGGCGCGGGTGTTCTCGTGGATCGTCAGCCCCCGCGCCATGCCCAGCGCCAGCTTCAGCGGATGCACATGGCCGCCGCCGCGATCGACCATGCCGCCGTGATAGACGTTCGTCCCCAGCTCGGCGGCGAGGTCGGCCTCGCCGATCAATTCGAGCTGGTCGTAGCCGTAGCGCTCGGCCATCAGGGCGATGTGCGCCGCATCCTCAGCCTCGCCGCCGGGCTTGTGGCGGGCGTGGATCATGCCCGGCCGCCAGTCGCAGTCGATCGTGTCGGTCAGGGTACGGAAGTGCGCCCGCGCGTCCTCGGCCAGCCGCCACAGGGCCAGGGCGTCGTCGCGGCCGACGGCCTTCTCCAGCCAATCCTGGTCGCGCCGCTGGCCGGTATGGACCTGTCCGCCGTTGCGCCCGCTGGCCGCGCAGCCGACCCGGCCGGCCTCCAGCACCACGACCTTGGCCCGCGACGCCAAGGTCATCGCCGCGCCCAGGCCGGTGAAGCCCGCGCCGACGACGCAGACATCGGCCGAGACATCCCCCGCCAGCGGTGGAAATTCCGGAGCCTGGTTCGCCGCGGCCGCGTACCAGTTCCCGTCACCGTAGTCGTCAGACATTCAGCAGCAGGAACTCCCGCTCCCACGGGCTGATGGTGCGCATGAAGGTCTCGTACTCGGCCTGCTTCACCCGGTCATAGGCCTGGCAGAAGATCGGCCCCAGGATCTCGACCAGCGGCTGGCAGGCCTCGAACAGATGCAGGGATTCCGACAGACTGCGCGGCAGCTGCACGCCCTCCGCGCCGGCGTCGGTCGCCACCGGCGCGCTGGGCTTGAGGTTCTGGGTCATGCCCAGATAGCCGCTGGCCAGCACCGCCGCGATCGCCAGATAGGGATTGGCGTCCGACGATGGGATGCGGTTCTCCAGGCGGCGGTTGGCCGGATCCGACGGCGGCACGCGCAGGCCGCAGGTGCGGTTGTCGTAGCCCCACTGGGTGTTGACCGGCGCGCCGCTGTCGCGCGCGATCCGGCGATAGGAATTCACGTAAGGCGCCAGGATGGCCATGATCGCCGGCAGGTATTTCTGCTGCCCGCCGATGAAGCCGTGGAAGAGCTCGGTCTCCTCGCCGTCCTCGTCGGAGAACAGGTTGCGCCCCTTCCGGTCGACGATCGACTGGTGGATGTGCATGGCGCTACCCGGCTCACTGGCCATCGGCTTGGCCATGAAGGTGGCGTAGATCTCGTGCTCCAGAGCCGCCTCGCGGATGGTGCGCTTCATCATGAACACCTGGTCGGCCAGCTCCAGCGGATGGCCATGGCGCAGGTTGATCTCCATCTGCGCCACCCCGCTCTCGTGGATCAGGGTGTCGATCTCCAGGCCCTGGCGCTCGGAATATTCGTACATGTCCTCGAACAGGGCGTCGAACTCGTTGACCGCGCTGATCGAATAGCCCTGGCGGCCGGTCTCCGGACGGCCCGAGCGGCCGATGGGCGGCTTGAGCGGATAGTCCGGATCGGTGTTGCGCTCGACCAGATAGAACTCGATCTCCGGCGCCACGATCGGATTCCAGCCCTTCTCGGCATACAGCGCCAGCACCCGGCGCAGCACCTGGCGCGGGGCCTCCTCGACGGGGCGGCCGTCGGGGTGGAAGGCGTCGTGGATCACCTGCGCCGTCGGGTCCTGCGCCCACGGCACGGCCGCCAGAGTGGCGAAGTCCGGGGTCAGGAAGATGTCGGTGTCGGCCTGCACAGCGGTCACCGAGCCTTCGAAGGCAGGGAACTCGCCGGCGATGGTCTGGTAGAACACCGCCAGCGGCAGGTTCATCGACGGGGTCCCGAGGAACTTGCGCACCGGCATGATCTTGCCGCGCGCCACCCCGGCCAGGTCAGGCACGACGCACTCGATCTCCTCGATGCTCTGCCGCGCGAACCAGGCCTGGGCCTCCTCCAGCGTCGAGACACCCCGATCCAGCGTCGTCTCGCGCTTGGCCTTGTTGTGCTTGGGCTTCATGCGGGGCTCCGGGCGCTGGCTTGAGGCGACGACGCCAAACCGAGAAAGACCATCATCGCCCGGTTCAGTCGGACGACATCTTCGTCATCGAGCCGCCCCAGGCGCTCGCCAACCTTGGACTTGGGGACCGTCATGATCTTGTCGACCATCAAGCGAGAGGGCTCGCGGAGCCCGTTTCGCGCGCTAGGGGCGACCGGCAACCGAAACAGCGGCGCTTCCGTCGGATTGGTCGTCAGGCCACAGACCGTAATCGATTGGGTGGAGTCGAAGCTGTCATCCTGCACGATGACGGCCGGGCGCGGCTTGCCGGCGTAGTCCTGGCCACCGGACACCGTCCAGATGTCGCCGCGCCTCATTCGTCACCCCAATCCGAGACCGCATCGATGAACGCTTGGTCCTCGGCTTCGTGCTCGCTAGCCGCGATCAAAGCCGACTGCCGGCGCGCTTCCGCGCGAAACTCGGGTGACCGCACGTCCGGCACCCAGATCTGAATGGGGCGCAGACCCTGAGCCCTCAGCCGATCACGATGTTCCTGAACCTTCACGCGCGTGGGCTTCGCGCTTCTCGCCGATGTCATAACTCGTTCTCCGCGATAGTTACATGTAACCTATCAGAGAATGCTGCCGCGCGAAACGGGTTCAAGTCTCCGGCTTCAACGCCCGCAACACCGGTTCGGCCCCGTCCAGCGCCTTGCGGATGATCGCCACCAGCTCGTCGATCTGGGCGTGGGTGATGATCAGCGGCGGGCAGCAGACGATGCTGTCGCGGATGGCGCGGACCATCAGGCCATTGGCGATGCACAGGTCGCGAACGATCGGGCCAGCCTCGCCCTCCTTGTCGAGGAAGCGCAGGTTCGTGCCCTTCTCGCGGACGATCTCGACGGCGCCGATCAAACCCAGCGAGCGGGTCTCGCCGACCAGCGGGTGGTCATTCAGGCTAGCCAGGGCCTTGGCGAGGTAGGGTCCGGTATCATCGCGGGTGCGCTCGACCAGGGCTTCGCGCTCCAGGATCTCGATGTTCTTCAGCGCCACGGCGGCGCAGGTCGGGTGGCCCGAATAGGTAAAGCCGTGGATGAAGTCGCCGCCCTTCTCGCGCAGTTCAGCGACGATGTGGTCGGCGACGCCCACGGCCGAGATCGGCAGGTAGCCGGACGACAGCCCCTTGGCCATGGCGATCAAGTCCGGCTTGATGCCGTAGTGCTGATGGCCGAACCATTGGCCCAGCCGCCCGAAGCCGCAAATCACCTCGTCGCAGACCAGCAGGATCCCGTACTTGCGGCACAGGGCCTCAACCGCTGGCCAGTAGCCGTCCGGCGGGATGATCACCCCGCCCGCCCCCTGCACCGGCTCGCCGATAAAGGCCGCGACGTTCTCGGGCCCGACCGCGAGGATCTTGTCCTCGATCTCCTGCACCGCACGATCGCGGAAGGCGGCCGGGTCCTCGCCGAAGCCGTCGCCGAACAGGTAGGGCTGCATGACGTGCTCGACGCCATCGATCGGCAGGTCGCCCTGGGCATGCATGGGCTTCATGCCGCCTAGCGACACCCCGGCCACGGTCGAGCCGTGATAGGCGTTCCAGCGGCTGATGAAGACCGTCCGCGACGGCTGCTCCTTGAGCTTCCAGTAGTGGCGGACCAGGCGGAAGACCGTGTCGTTCGCCTCCGACCCCGATGAGTTGAAGAACACGTGGGTCAGGTGGTCGCCCATCTTCTGCGCGATCTTGGCCGCCAGGGTCACGGTCGGCGGCGTCGCGGTCTTGAAGAAGGTGTTGTAGTACGGCAGCTCCAGCATTTGCTCGTAGGCGGCGTCGGCCAGCTCCTTGCGGCCATAGCCGACATTGACGCACCACAGGCCGGCCATGCCGTCCAGGATCTGGTTCCCCTCGCCGTCGTGGATATGGACGCCGTCGGCGCGGGTGATGATCCGGCTGCCGCCAAGTTCCGCGATGACCTTGTGGTCGGCCTGGGCCGGCAGGTGGTGGGCGAGATCCAGGCGCTTGAGCTCGGCGATGTCGTGGTTGCGGATCGGGACGGTCATCGTGGCTCCTGACGATCATTAAAGGCTGTCATCCCGGCCAAGCGCGAAGCGCGCCGAGCCGGGACCGCCGGATGCGCAGCGTTTCTTGCGGTCCCGGGTCTGCGCTGCGCTTCGCCCGGGATGACAGTCCAACTAGCTCAACAACACCGCCGGCGAACACGCATGCCAGCACAGCCAGACCGTCTCGCCCAGCTTGAAATCCTCCTGGTCCCAGCGGGTCAGGTTCGAGCGCTGGACCTTCACCCGCCGCCCGCTGGCGATCTCGACCTCGTAGGTCGATGACCCGCCCAGATAGGCCTCGTGCTTGATGACACCGGCAACCGCATTGGTCCCCTTCGGGCAGTCGCCGAGGTTGGGCGGTTCGTCGCCGTCCTTCTTGTGCAGCTCGATCTTCTCGGGACGGATCGCCGCCCAGACTGCGCCGCCGCGGGCGCCGGTGACGCCGTGGTCCAGGAAGATGTCCACCGGCATGTCCGGCGCGCGGATCACCGCATGGCTGGGCTCGTCGACGGCCAGCACGCCCTCGAACAGGTTCACGCTGCCGATGAAGTCGGCCACGAACCGGCTGGCGGGAAATTCGTAGAGATCGTTGGGCGTCGCCACCTGCTGCAGCACGCCCCGGCTCATCACCGCGCAGCGGGTGGCCAGGGCCAGGGCCTCGTCCTGGTCGTGGGTGACCATGATGAAGGTGATCCCGACCTTCTCCTGCAGGGTGCACAGCTCGGTGCGCATCTGCTCGCGCAGCTTGGCGTCCAGGGCCGACAGCGGCTCGTCGAGGAGCAGGACGCGCGGACGCTTGACCAGCGCCCGGGCCAGGGCCACCCGCTGGCGCTGGCCGCCGGACAGCTGGTCGGGCTTGCGATGGCCGAGGCCCCCCAGTTGGACCAGCTCCAGCGCCTCCTCGACGCGGCGATCGCGCTCGGCCTTGGCCACCTTGTCGACCACCAGGCCATAGGCGACGTTGTCGGCCACGCTCATGTGCGGAAACACGGCGTAGGACTGGAACACCATGTTCACCGGCCGCTTGTTAGGCGGCGTGTTGGAGATGTCCTGGCCGTCGATCAGGATCCGCCCCTCGGTGGGGGTCTCGAAGCCGGCCAACATCCGCAACAGGGTGGTCTTGCCGCAGCCCGACGGCCCCAGCAGCGAAAAAAACTCGCCCTCGTGGACGGTCAGGGAGACGTCGTCGACGGCGGTCATCTTGCCGAACCGCTTGCTGACGTTCTCGAAGGTGATGATCGGCTTGCTCATTTAGGGTCCCCCGTCCCATGCCCCGCCGTCGCGGCCGGGTCCCCCTGCAGTTTCAGCGCCGCCGCGGTCAGCAGCACGGTCAGCACGATCAGCACCGTCGAGGCCGCATTGACCTCCGGCGTCACCGAGAAGCGGACCATCGAATAGACCTTCACCGGGAAAGTCACCGTGTCCGGCCCGGCGGTGAAGAAGGTGATGACGAAGTCGTCCAGGCTGAGCGTGAAGGCCAGCAAGGCCCCGGCCACCAGCGACGGCGCCATGTGCGGCAGGATCACGTCGCGGATAGTTCGGAACTCGCCTGCGCCGAGGTCGCGGGCCGCCTCCTCCATCTCGCGGTTGAAGCTGGCCATGCGGGCGCGCACCACCACCGCCACGAACGGGAACGAGAACGACACGTGGGCGATGATGATCGCCCCCAGGTTCAGCGGCCACGGCAAGCCTTGAGGCCACGGCATGACCTTGGCGAAGAACACCAGCATCGCCACGCCCATGCAGATCTCGGGCACCACGATCGGCAGGGCCAAGGCGCCGTCCAGCGCCGTCTTGCCGGGGAAACGGAAGCGCCACAGCACCAGCGCCGCCGCCGCGCCCAAGGCCAGGCTGATCACCGTGGACACCGCCGCGATGGTCAGGCTGTTGGCGAAGGCCTCCAGCAGCGCGCCGTCGTTGAACAGCTTGTCGTAATATTTGAGCGTGAAGCCCTTCCAGACGATGTTGCGCCGGCTGTCGTTGAAGCTGAACGCCATTAGCGCGACCAGCGGCGCGTAGAGAAAGATCGCCACCGCCGCCAGCCAGGCCTGCATCTGCCATCGGCGGAGGTATTCGAGGGGACCGGGGGGAGATTTCTTAGCCACGAGCAACCCCCTTCCCCGTTTCCCCGGCGAAGGCCGGGGCCCAGATCGTAAGGCTGGGTGGCGCCAGATACGGCCAGAGCTCAGGCTGAATCTGGGTCCCGGCCTTCGCCGGGAAGATC
>CAZRPD010000193.1:0-9611 GCA_964601775.1 uncultured Caulobacter sp.
CGCAGCTTCAGGAGGCGCGCAGTGTGGGCCAGGGTGATGGCGCCGGCGGCGGCCAGGGCCGAATATTCGCCCAGGCTGTGACCGGCCACGAAGGCGGCCTTGTCGATCCCGACGCCGAATTCCTTTTCCAGGACGCGCGTCACGGCCAAGCTGACGGCCATCAGGGCCGGCTGGGCGTTCTCGGTCAGGGTCAGGTCGCCCTCGGGGCCTTCCCGCATCAGGACCGACAGCTTCTGCTCCAGGGCGTCGTCGACCTCCTGGAAGACCTCGCGCGCGGCGGCGAAGGCCTGCGCCAGATCGACGCCCATGCCGACCGACTGACTGCCCTGGCCGGGGAAAATGAAGGCGATGCTCATGAAGCCCGCTCCGTCTCTTTCAATAGATTCAAGGCCGGGAGGGTTAGGGTAAAGCCCCCGCCCCGGCAAGTGCGACGCGCCGGCTTGCAATCCTTAGGGCGAAGTCCACAGTGCCGGCCGACACTCCTGGAGCCTTCCCATGAAACGCCTGATCGCCGGCCTCGGCGTCGCCGCCCTGCTGACCGCTTCGCCCGCCCTGGCCGCCCTCAAGGTCGGCGACAAGGCCCCCGAGTTCAGCGCCAAGGCAGCGCTGGCCGGCAAGGACTTCGACTTCAAGCTCTCGCAGGCCCTGAAGAAGGGCCCGGTGGTGCTGTACTTCTTCCCCGCCGCCTACACCAAGGGCTGCACGGCCGAGGCCCACGAGTTCGCCGAAGCCACCCCCGAGTTCGAGAAGCTGGGCGCCACGGTGATCGGCGTCACAGCCGGCAATGTCGACCGCATCAAGGACTTCTCCAAGGAGCACTGCCGCGACAAGTTCGCGGTCGCCGCCGCCGACGCCGGCCTGATCAAGAGCTACGACGTCGGCCTGGCCATGAAGCCGGAGTGGTCGAACCGCACCTCTTACGTGATCGCGCCCAACGGCAAGATCCTGCTGTCGCACACCGACGGCAACTTCATGGGTCACGTCGGCAAGACCATGGACGCCGTGAAGGCCTACAAGGGCAAGAAGTAGGCGAGGCTTTTCGGGTTTCGGCCAACCGCGCGGCTTGAGGGTCGCGCGCGTCGGCGGCCATGATCGGACATGACCGATCCCGCTGTTTTAGAGGTCGCCGTGCGTGGCGTGGCCGTCGGGGCCTTCCTGGCCACCGGCGCAGCCCTGGCCGCCAGTCGCCAGATGCAGCCGGTCCGCTGGATTGGCGTGCTGTTGATGGCCAGCGGCGTCGCTCACGTCGTCGAGAGCCACTTCTACTACACCGAGAACAGGCACTTCAGCTTTGTGACCTGGGGCCTGGCGGCGTCGGCGGCGGGCGTGCTCTGGCTGTTCTGCTCGACGTTGCTGGAGGACGACGCCCGCAATCCGCCTTGGCGCTACGCCATCCCCGCCCTGGCCTTCGCCTTCTTCGCGGTCGGCGCGATGCTGCCGCCCTCTCCGGCCCGCCTGGCCGTCTGGTGGGCTTTCGCCGTCTATTCGGTGCTCCTGCACGCGCACATCATGCTGATGGCCTGGCGCGGCTGGAAGATCGATCTGGTCGAACGGCGCCGCCATCTTCGCGCTCCGATCGCCGCGTCCGCCGCGGGCTACATGTTCATCCAGACCTTGTGCGACTTCAGTTTCGGCCGCGGCCCGGTCCTGCCCAGCATGGTCCAGGCCCTGGCGCTTGCGGGCCTGGGCGTCGGCGCGGCGTTGGTGATGCTGCGCGCCGAGCCGGCGCTGGTTCAGGTTCCGCCGGTCGCGGGTGAAGCCCCCGTCACGTCGCCCGTCCTGGACCTCACCCCCGCCGACCGCCTTGTCATGGCCCGCCTCGACAAGGCTATGACCGAGAACGAAGTCTGGCGGGGCGAGGATCTGTCGATCGGAACCCTGGCCGCCCTGGTCGGCGCGCCCGAGCATCGCCTGCGCAGGCTGATCAACGGCACGCTGGGCCATCGCAACTTCGCCGACTACGTCAACGGCCGGCGGATCGAGGCGGCCAAGCTCGCCCTGTCCGATCCCGAACAGGCTCTGAAGTCGGTCTCGACCATCGCCTATGAGCTGGGCTTCGCCTCGCTGGGACCGTTCAACCGCGCCTTCCGCACCGCGACCGGCGCCACGCCATCCGCCTGGCGCCAGCAGGCGACCCCGGCGATCGGCCATCTGCGTCTGGTCGAAACCGGCGAACAGGCGCCGAAATCCGATAAACGCGCCTGATTTCGCGTTCGGCGCGACGGGCTTTGGCGGAGCCGGCTTGTCTGGACGGGCCTCTCACCGTTCAGGAGCCTTCCAATGCTCGACGCCCTTCTCCCCTTCGCCCACAGCTGGCTCGGCGGCGTGCGGGTCGATGTCACACGCTACGCCACCTTCGCCATCGGCGTGTGGTTCGTCCTGTGGGTCGTGTTGGCCGTCCCGCTGGCCGGCCGCAAGATCCGCGACAGCCGTCCGCCCGCCCGCCAACTGCTGATCGAGTTCGCGACCTCGATCCGCTCCGTGGCCGTCTTCTCGACGGTGGGACTTCTGACCTTCGGCCTCTACCGCGCCGGCTGGTTACCCGGACCGGACATCGGACAGCGCCTGGGCCCCGTGTGGCTTTGGACAAGTCTCGCCCTGATGATCGTCGCCCACGACGCCTGGTTCTACTGGACGCATCGACTGATCCATGATCGGCGGCTGTTCCGGCGCTTTCACCGGCGGCATCACCGATCGAACAATCCCTCGCCGTTCACCGCCTACAGCTTCGATGTGGGCGAGGCGTTCATCAACGGCGTGTTCGTGCCGCTGTGGATCATCCTGGTGCCGACGCCATGGCCGGTCGTGGGCCTGTTCATGCTGCACCAGATCGTCCGCAACACCATCGGCCACTCGGGCTACGAGCTGTTTCCCGCCGGCAAGGACGGTCGGCCGCTGATCCCCTGGCTGACGACGGTGACGCATCACGACCTGCACCACGCCCAGGCGGGCTGGAACTACGGCCTCTACTTCACGTGGTGGGACAGGGTGATGGGCACCGAGCACCCGGACTATCTGAACCGCTTCGCGGCGGTCACGGCCCGAAAGAACCGGACGCTGGAGGCTACCAGCTCGTCTTCAGCAGCTTGACCATGGCGCGGGCGTCCTGGACGCGCCAGGCTTCGCCCGCGTTGGCGCCGCGGACGCTGAAAGTGATCTCGGCCGGGATGTCGAACGGACGGTTCAGGGCCAGATCGACGCCCTCCTCGCCCGTCGAGCCGCCGCCGAAGGCGATCGAGCCGATCGGCTTGCCGTCCAGGGTCAGGGACGAGCGGATGTTGGCGCGGGTCACGGGGATGGCGCCGGGCACGGTGATCGGCTGGCTGGCGTTCATGTCCATGGAGACGCTGACGAAGTTGGACTTCGGCAGCAGGCCGAAACCGAACGCCTTGGACATCGACGAGCGCAGGCGCGCCTCATGCTCGTTCCAGGACGCGCCGACCGCCATCGACCGCTGGCCGACCCGCGCATCGTCAGGCTTCTGCAGGAGGTTCAAGTCCAGGTCGTAGGTCGGGTTCTCGATCATGCCCGACGAGCGGACGGTCAGGTTGACCTTCTCGGTGTCGGTGGACAGATCCAGCGGGAGAGCGGCCGAATAGCCCGTGAATCGGCCATCGGCGGCCGAGACGGACGTGACGGGCTTCTGGACGATTTCGGCGCAGGCGGGACCGCCAACGGCAAGCGCCGTCGCGAACGCGAACAGAAGATGGCGTGTCCCAATCACCATGATCGGGCTGCTACCATAATCGGGTACGGGCGCGAACCCCCGAACCGGCCTTTTGTCGGGCAGGCCACACTTTGATGTGCGAGCAGGCGGCGAAAGCCCTCCGCAGCTTGCATTTGCGCTCCGCCTTCTGTAATAGCGCGCGTTCTCACGGAAGGCGGTCTTGCACGCACCCATCCGGGACCGGGGTTTCCCCGCTCGGCTTGCAGGATCCATCGTGGTCGACGGACTTCCGTCGTCGACTGCGCCGCTTTCCACAACGGAAGAAGGAAAACATGGCGTTCTACGAACACGTGGTCATCGCGCGGCAGGACATCTCGCCGCAACAGGCCGAAGCTCTGAACGAGCAACTGAAGACCCTCATCGAAGAGAATGGCGGCCACATCGCCAAGATCGAGTACTGGGGCCTTCGCAACCTCACCTACCGCATCAAGAAGAACCGCAAGGGCCACTATTCCCTGCTCGCGATCGACGCCCCGGCGCCGGCCGTGAAGGAAATGGAGCGCCAGCTGCTGATCAATGAAGACGTTCTGCGCTTCATGACGATCCGCGTCGAAGAGCTGGACCTGGAACTGTCGCCGGTTCTGGCCCGTCGTGACCGTGGCGATCGCCCGGAACGTTCGGACCGTCCGGAACGCTCGGACCGCCCGCGCGAAGATTTCGCGCCCCAGGCCCAAGCGTAAGGGAGAAATAGATCATGACCGATACGACTGCTCCCGAAGCCGGCGCCGCCGCTCCGGCCGCCGCCGCTGGCGGCGCTCGCCGCCCGTTCTTCCGTCGCCGCAAGGTTTGCCCGTTCTCGGGCGCCAACGCGCCGAAGATCGACTACAAGGACGTGAAGCTGCTGCAGCGTTACGTCTCGGAACGCGGCAAGATCGTTCCGTCGCGCATCACCGCGGTGTCGGCCAAGAAGCAACGCGAACTGGCCAAGGCCATCAAGCGCGCTCGCTTCCTGGCTCTGCTCCCCTACGTCGTGAAGTAAGGGAGACACCACGATGAAAGTCATTCTGCTCGAACGCGTTGAAGGCACCGGCGTCCTGGGCGACGTGGTCACCGTGAAGGACGGCTTCGCCCGTAACTTCCTGCTGCCCCGCCAAAAGGCCCTGCGCGCCACCAAGGCCAACGAAGCTGCTTTCGACGCGCAACGCGCCGAGATCGAAGCTCGCAACGTCAAGAACCGCGAAGCCGCTGGCAAGAACGGCGAGTCGCTGGACGGCACGCAGTACGTCCTGATCCGTCAAGCCGGCGAAAGCGGCCAGCTGTACGGTTCGGTCGTCGGCCGCGACGTCGCTGACGCCATCAAGGCTGAAGGCGGCAAGGTCGACCGCTCGATGGTCGTGCTGGACAAGCCGATCAAGACGCTCGGCGTCCACGAAGTGAAGGTGAAGCTGCACGCTGAAGTGACCGTCACGGTCACGCTCAACATCGCGCGCAGCCAAGACGAAGCCGATCGCCAAGCGCGCGGCGAAAACGTGATCAACTCGCAGTTCGAGGAAGATCGCGCAGCCGAAGCCGAAGCCGCCCAAGACATGGCGGAAGGCGGCGCCGGCTCGTTCGAAGGCGACCACTACGAAGCCTAACTCCTTCCGGAGTCGGAGCTTTTCCAGAGAAGACGGCGCGGAGCGATCCGCGCCGTTTTTTTCTGCGCCTTCGCCTAGAAATGCTCAGCTTGTACGCAGCAGCACAAAAACCCATCCTTTGACTGGGGGATGAAGACCCCCACGGGGAGCCGTGGCCGCGCGCCCGCATCCCCGGCGAAAAAGAGGGGATTTCTCATGCGCTACAGAAGCTTGCTGCTGGCCGCCGCGTCGCTGACGGCCTTCTCCGCCACGGCCCATGCGCAAAATGCGCCTGCCGACGACACCAACATCGAAGAACTGGTCATCACCGGCACCCGCACCGCCGGCCGCACGCGCCTGGACAGCCTGGCGCCGGTCGACGTCATCACCGCCAAGACCTTGCAGCAGCGGGGCTCGACCGAACTGGCCACCGCGCTGGCCGCCACCGTGCCGTCGATCAACTTCCCGCGTCCGTCCAACACCGACGGCACCGACTCAGTGCGTCCGGCCGTCCTGCGCGGCCAAGGCCCCGACCAGACCCTGGTGCTGGTCAACGGCACGCGCCGCCACGCCACGGCCCTGGTCAATCTGAACGGTTCGGTGGGCCGCGGCTCGGCCGCCGTCGACCTGAACGCTATCCCCTCGGTGGCGCTTGAGCGCATCGAGGTCCTGCGCGACGGCGCAGCGGCCCAGTACGGCTCGGACGCCATCGCCGGCGTCATCAATCTGCGCCTGCGCGAAGCCAGCAGCGGCGGCGGCGTCACGGTCACGACCGGCAAGTACATCACCAGCTTCGACGGCCTGCAGACCGGCCAGAAGCAGAAGCGCCGCGACGGCCTGACCAAGACGGTCTCGGGCTGGCAGGGCCTGAAGCTAGGCTCGGACGGCTTCCTGACGCTGTCGGCCGAGTATGTGGATCGCGGCTTCACCAACCGCAGCGACACCGACACCCGCGTCACGCCCCAGCGCGTCACCTCGCGTTTCGGCGATCCCGAGGTCGAACAGGTCAGCTTCTACGCCAACGCCGGCAAGCCGCTGGGCGAGACCTGGGAAGCCTATGGCTGGTACGGCTATCAGCAGCGCGACGCCGAAGCCTCGGCCACCTATCGCCTGCCGACCGACGCCAGCCAGAACATCCCGGCCGTCTATCCGAACGGCTATCTGCCGCTGATCACGACCAACACCGAGGACGCCACGGCCGCCGTCGGCCTGCGCGGCGAACTGGTGGGCTGGAAGCTCGACACCAACCTGGTCTGGGGCAAGAACGACCTGGACTTCGGGGTCAAGAACACCATCAACCCGTCGTACGGCCCCACCTCCCCCACCAACTTCCAGGCCGGCGGCCTGACCTATGACCAGCTGGTGTTCGGCCTGGACGCCAGCCGCGCGTTCGACGTCGGCTTGGCCGGTCCGCTGAACGTCGCCTTCGGCGTCGAGGCCCGTCGCGAGAACTACAAGATCAACGCCGGCGAAGTGGCGTCCTACGCCCGCGGCACGGTCTCGCCGTCGCTGTCGTTCGGTTCGCGCGGCTTCACCGGCTTCACGCCCAGCAACGCCATCGACGTCGATCGTGACGCCGTCGGCGTCTATCTGGACCTGGAAGGCAAGCTGACCGAGAAGCTGACCGGCTCGGCCGCCGTCCGCTACGAGGACTATTCGGACTTCGGGACCAATACGAGCTGGAAGCTGTCGGGCCGCTACGACTTCACCGACGCCTTCGCCATCCGCGGCGCGGCCTCGACCGGTTTCCGCGCGCCCAGCCTGCAGCAGCAGTACTTCACCTCGACCTCGATCCTGTACATCAACCAGAACGTGGGCGGCGTGACGACGGCGGTGCCGTTCGAGACCGGCACCTATCCGTCGGTCAGCCCGGTCGGCCGCGCCCTGGGCGGCAAGCCGCTGGAGCCGGAGAAGTCCGAGAACTATTCGCTGGGCTTCGTCTACCACAAGGGTCCGTTCGAGCTGACTGTCGACGCCTATCAGATCAAGGTCGACAACCGCATCGTCCTGACCGAGACCCTGACCGGCAGCGCGACGGCGGCGGCGGGCACCAACGCCCGCGTGATCTTCGATCTGCTGTCGCCCGCGGGCGCCTCGGCCGGCCGTTTCTTCACCAACGGCGTCGACACCAAGACCAAGGGCATCGACGTGGTGGCCCGCTACCGCATCACCGACGAGCAGGCCGGCAACTTCGACCTGACCGCCGCGGCCAACGTCAACGACTTCAAGGTCAACCGCACGCCGACCACCACGGTGCTGCCGACCCCGGTCACCCTCTTCGCTCGCCAGGCCACCCTGCGCTTCGAGGAAGGCACGCCCGAGTGGAAGGTCACCCTGCAGGGCGACTGGAGCAAGGGTCCCTGGGGCGCCACTCTGCGCACCACGCTCTATGACGACGTCCTGTCGCCCGGCACCGCCGCCGACGGCAGCGGCGACTGGTACACCGGCGTCCAGGGCCTGGTGGATCTGGAGGCCCGCTATCGCTTCGGCCAGCACACCACCGTCTCGGTCGGCGCCGACAACCTGTTCGACCAGTATCCCGCCCAGGTGCCGCCGAACCTGAACACCAGCGGCGGCAACCCGTTCTCCAGCTTCTCGCCGTTCGGCTTCAACGGCCGCTTCCTCTATGGGCGCCTGGCGATCAACTGGTAGTTATCCACAGACCCACGTTCTGCAAACGTTTGGGCGCGGAGAGCGATCTCCGCGCCCTTTCTTTTGCCTACGTCAGAAGCGGACGCGCAGCCAAGCGGGCGAGCTTGCACATTTGCCGACCAACAGAACATACACAGACTATCCCCGTTCATCTGGCGTCTCGCAGCCATCTGGACGGGCGTCCAAATTCGCCTCGCGTTAACATCCGCCGATGTCCCTCGTGCCTGCCCTCGACCTGCTCCCGCCCGCCCTTCCTGAGCCCACGATCAACGTGGCGCCGCACAACATGGAAGCCGAGCAAGCGCTGCTGGGCATCCTGCTGTACGACAACGCCGCCTATGAGCGACTGACCGACAGCCTGCAGGCGCGCTGCTTCTACGAGCCCTTCCACGCGCGGCTGTTCCAGTCGATCGAGACCCATGTTCGCAAGGGCCAGTTGGCAGAGCCGATCCTGCTGGCCGACGAGTTCAAGAAGGATCCCGCGTTCGAGGAGCTGGGCGGCCTGCGCTACCTGGCCGACCTCGTCGACCGCGCCCCGCCCGCCGCCAACGCTGGCGACTACGCCCGGGTGATCTTCGACCTGTCCCTGCGCCGCGAGCTGATCCGCATCGGCGGCGACATCGCCACGACCGCGCACAGCGGCGTGGGCAAGGACGAGGAAAAGAAGCCCGCCCGCGACCAGATTGAACAGGCCGAACAGCAGCTCTACAGCCTGGCCGAAAGCGGCACCGCCTCGTCGGGCTTCGTGTCGTTCGGCGACGCCCTGCGCGGCGCCGTCGAGATGACCGCCGAGGCCTATAGCCGCGACGGCGGCATGTCGGGCGTCTCCACCGACCTGATGGACCTCGATCAGAAGATCGGCGGTCTGCACCCGTCGGACTTGATCGTCCTGGCCGGCCGTCCGTCGATGGGCAAGACCGCGCTGGCGACCAACATCGCCTTCAACATCGCCAAGAAGTACGCCTACGAGATCCAGCCCGACGGCACCAAGAAGACCGTTCAAGGCGGCGTCGTCGCCTTCTACTCGCTGGAAATGAGCGCCGAACAACTGGCCTTGCGTATGCTGGCCGACGCCTCGGGCGTGTCGGGCGACAAGCTGCGTAAGGGCGAGATCGACGCTTCGGAGTTCGGGCGCGTCCGTGACGCGGCCATGGAGCTGCAGGAAGCGCCCCTCTTCATCGACGCCACCGGTGGTATCTCCATCGCCAAGCTGACCGCTCGCGCCCGTCGCCTGAAGCGTCAGCACGGCCTGGACCTCGTCGTGGTCGACTATCTGCAGCTGGTCACCGGCTCGGACCTGTCGTCCAACGCCAGCCGCGTGCAGGAAGTCTCGCAGATCACCATGGGCCTCAAGGCGCTGGCCAAGGAGCTGGCCTGCCCGGTCATCGCGCTGTCGCAGCTGTCGCGTCAGGTCGAGCAGCGCGACGACAAGCGGCCCCAGCTCTCCGACCTTCGCGAATCCGGTTCGATCGAACAGGACGCCGACATGGTCTGGTTCGTGTACCGCGAAGCCTATTATGTCGGCCGCGCCGAGCCGCGAGAGGGCACGCCCGAACACCTGACCTGGCAGGAAGACATGGACCGCCTGCAAGGCCTGGCCGAAGTCATCATCGCCAAGCAGCGTCACGGCCCCATCGGCACCGTGCGCCTGTCGTTCAACAGCGACACCACCCGCT
>CAZRPD010000194.1:0-9543 GCA_964601775.1 uncultured Caulobacter sp.
CTGGCGGCCAGCGACGTCGCCGGCTTCAACTCGGGCTCGGCGAAGCTGGTGAACGTCTCGGGCTTGGGCTCGCGGCGGCGACGCGAGCGCACGGTCGACGGCGGCGGCACGTCCAGGTCATCAGCCAGGGTCAGGGGTTCGGCGCTGGGGAGCTCGGCGTCCGGCTCCGCGAACGAGGTCGTCTCGGGAAGCTCCGGCGCGACTTCGGGCTCGGCGGCCTTCACCTCGGCAGCTTGCGGCTCTTCGCGCGGAGTCTCCGTCGGCGTCGCGGAAAAATCGAAAGGTTGGCGCTTCTTAGGCTTCATACACAGCCACGATCCCAGGACGTCGCGAGGGGCGCAGGAACAACCGCACGCGCCGGCCCCTCCTTCGCGTGTCACATGAACCTAACGGCGAAAAGCCTTGGCGAAAAGCGGCTTTGGTTGTGTTCGCACACGTCGCGGCGGTTGAGCGCCGCTTCAGGCCTCGCACTGAGGCGTGGCGGGCGTCGTCGCGGCGATCGGCGGCAGCTTGGGAAGGTCGCCGCGCGGCGAGCGGGCGACCGTCTTGGAGGCCGGCGCCGGAGCGGCCTCGGAACGGACACGCGCCTCGACCGCCACGCCGAACTGGCACAGCGCGAACGAGGACAGCCAGACGACCGTCGCAGCCAACAATTCCGCCAAGAAGCTCATGACCCCGTCCCAGGAGACAAGCGCGAAAAACGATAGCTTCGTTATGCAAGATTGTCGCAACAAGCGTGCATGAACATTTGGTCATGAAAGCCGAAGCTTGCGATCTGTGGCGCCAAGTCAACTGACAGCGCCCCCAGAAATCCCGCGTTGTTCCGCCCGACGGCCGGGCCTAGGTCGCTGAGTATGGCCCTGACCCAATTCGCCCCCGCTATCACGCCAGACCTGACGGCGCTCTCGCCAGAAACGATATCGCCCAGCCGCCTGACGCACCTCCAGCGCCTGGAGGCCGAGAGCATCCACATCCTGCGGGAAGTGGCGGCCGAGTGCGAACGCCCGGTGATGCTGTATTCCATCGGCAAGGACAGCGCGGTGATGCTGCACCTGGCCGCCAAGGCCTTCTATCCCAGCAAGCCGCCCTTCCCGCTGCTGCATGTCGACACGACCTGGAAGTTCCGGGCCATGTACGAGCTGCGCGACAAGGTGGCGTCGGAGCTGGGCTTCGACCTGCTGGTCCACAAGAATCCCGACGCCGAGGCGCGCGGCGTCAATCCGTTCGACCACGGCAGCGCCCTGCACACCGACCTCTGGAAGACCGAAGGCCTCAAGCAGGCGCTGTCCAAGTACGGCTTCGATGCGGCCTTCGGCGGCGCCCGCCGCGATGAGGAAAAGAGCCGAGCCAAGGAGCGGGTGTTCTCGTTCCGCTCGTCCGAGCACCGCTGGGACCCGAAGAACCAGCGGCCCGAGCTGTGGAACCTCTACAACACCCGCAAGCACCCCGGTGAGAGCCTGCGCGTCTTCCCGATCTCCAACTGGACCGAGCTGGACGTCTGGCAATACATCCACCTGGAGAACATCCCGATCGTACCGCTGTACTTCGCGGCCGAGCGGCCGGTGGTCGAGCGCGACGGCGCGCTGATCATGGTCGACGATGAGCGTTTCCGCCTGCGCGAGGGCGAAGTCCCGCAGCTGAAGAGCGTCCGTTTCCGCACCCTGGGCTGCTACCCGCTGACCGGCGCCGTCGAGAGCCATGCGGCCACCCTCCCCCAGGTCATCCAGGAAATGCTGCTGACCACGACGTCGGAGCGACAGGGCCGGGTCATCGACCACGACCAGTCCGCCTCGATGGAGAAGAAGAAGCAGGAAGGCTACTTCTAGATGGCCCACCAGTCCGCCCTGATCGCCGAAGATATCGACGCCTATCTGCACCAGCATCAGCACAAGTCGCTGCTGCGTTTCATCACCTGCGGCAGCGTCGACGACGGCAAGTCCACCCTGATCGGTCGCCTGCTGTACGACAGCAAGATGATCTTCGAGGATCAGATGGCCGCCCTCGAAGCCGACTCCAAGCGAGTCGGCACGCAAGGCGGCGCGATCGACTTCGCCCTGCTGGTCGACGGCCTGGCCGCCGAGCGCGAGCAAGGCATCACGATCGACGTCGCCTATCGGTTCTTCTCGACCGAGAAGCGCAAGTTCATCGTCGCCGACACCCCCGGCCACGAGCAGTACACCCGCAACATGGTCACCGGCGCCTCGACCGCCGACGCGGCCGTGATCCTGATCGACGCCCGCAAGGGCGTGCTGACCCAGACCCGCCGCCACAGCTATCTCGTCAGCCTGCTGGGCATCCGCCACGTGGTTCTGGCGGTGAACAAGATGGACCTGGTCGGCTGGAACCCGGCCGTCTTCGACCAGATCGTCGCCGACTACCGCGCCTTCGCCGAGCAGATCGGCCTGACGGTGTTCACGCCGATCCCGATCTCGGGCCTGGGCGGCGACAACATCGCCAGCCGCAGCGAAGAGACGCCCTGGTTCAAGGGCCCGATCCTGATGGAGTGGCTGGAAGGCGTGGAGGTCGAGGACGACCTGCAGTCCAAGCCGTTCCGCATGCCGGTGCAGTGGGTCAATCGCCCGAACCTGGACTTCCGCGGCTTCTCGGGCCTGATCGCCTCGGGTTCGATCAAACCGGGCGACCGCATCCGCGCCCTGCCCTCGGGCCGCGAGAGCCGGGTGGCGCGCATCGTCACCCTGCCGAACGATCTGGACCTGGCCGTCGCGGGCCAGTCGGTGACCCTGACCCTGGAAGACGAGATCGACATCTCGCGCGGCGACGTCATCGCCGCCGCCGACGCGCCGGCTCCGGTCGCCAACCAGTTCGAGGCCACGCTCGTCTGGATGGACGACGAGCCCCTGCCGCCGGGCCGCACCTATCTGCTGAAGCTGGGGGCCCGCACGGTCGGCGCCAGCGTCACCGACATCAAGCACCGCGTGAACGTCAACACGCTGGAGCACACGGCCGCCAAGCGCCTGGAGCTGAACGAGATCGGGCTGGTGAACCTGTCGCTCGACCAGGCCATCCCGTTCGAGGCCTATGCCGACAATCGCCAGATGGGCGGCTTCATCCTGATCGACCGTCTCAGCAACCGCACCGTCGGCGCGGGCCTGCTGAACTTCGCCCTGCGCCGGGCCGAGAACGTCCACTGGCAGCACACCGACATCAGCAAGACCTCCCGCGCCGCCCTCAAGCAACAGCGCGGCCAGGTGGTCTGGCTCACGGGGCTTTCGGGCGCAGGCAAGTCGACCATCGCCAACCTGGTCGAGAAGCGCCTGCACGCCCTGGGCCGCCACACCTATCTGCTGGACGGCGACAATGTCCGCCATGGCCTCAACAAGGACCTGGGCTTCACCGAGGAGGACCGCGTCGAGAACATCCGCCGGGTCGCCGAGGTGGCCAAGCTGATGGTCGACGCCGGGCTGATCGTGCTGACCGCCTTCATCTCGCCGTTCCGCGCCGAGCGCCAGCTGGCCCGCGACCTGCTGGACGACGGCGAGTTCATCGAGGTCTTCGTCGACACGCCCCTGGCCGTGGCCGAGGCCCGCGACGTCAAGGGCCTGTACAAGAAAGCCCGCGCCGGCGACCTGAAGAATTTCACCGGCATCGACAGCCCTTATGAGGCCCCCGAGACGCCCGAACTGCGGATCGACACCACCGCTGTTGATCCCGTGGAAGCGGCCGAGCAGATCGTCGCCTGGCTGGAAGGCCGCGAGATCGACTACGACATCTGACGCCGGGCTCGCCGGTGCAGCAGGACCGCGCCGCCCAGGCCCAGCAGGGCCATGGCGGCCATGGCTCCGTAGCCGCCGGCGCCGAAGGCGTCGAACAGCGGGCCTGAGGCCAGGGTCGCCACGCCCAGGGTCAGGCCCGACGACAGCGCCGAGTTGATCGCCTGGGCCGGTGACGCGGCCGACGGCGGGGCCAGTTTCTCGATCAGCCGGAGGGAAGCCAGGAAACTGGCGGCGAAGGTCAGGGCGTGCAGGCCCTGCAGCGGGAACAGCGCCCACAGCGGCGGCTCGAAGACGTAGAGCGTCCAGCGCAGCACCGCCGCGCCGGCGCCCAGGATCAGGAACAGCTCGGGCCCCCAGCGGCGGCGCAGCGGTTCGAGGAACCACATGAAGCCGACCTCGACGGCGACGCCGACGCCCCACAGGACGCCGATCATCGGCTCCGAAATCCCCTGCTTGCGCCAGAGGATGGCCGAGAAGCCGTAGTAGAAGGCGTGCGCGCCCTGGATCAGGCCCGCCGTGACAACCGCCAGCACGAAGGTGCGGTTGCGCATCAGCTCGCCCAGGCCTTTCCAGCGCTCGGACCGCGCCGGCTTGGCGCCCTCGGCGTGGACGCGTTCGGGCGGGATCAGGGTCGCGGCGGCGATGGCGGCGATGAAGCAGGCGGCGGCCACCCAGACGGCGATGATCGTCGGCGCCACGACGGTCAGCATCGCCCCCATGGCCAGGTTGGCGACGATGAAGGCGCTCGAGCCCATGCCGCGCGGAATGCCGTAGTTGAAGCTTTCCGTCCGCGCCCGACGCAGGGTGATGACGTCGGTCAGGGGCGAGACGGTCGACAGCAGGGTCTGGCCGATGAACCAGAACAGGATCAGCCACAGCAGGCTGTGGGTCGCCAGCAAGCCCGCATAGCCCAGCCCAGCCCCGACCAGCAGCAGGACCATCGGCGTGCGCCGCAGGGTGAAGCCGTCGGCCCACACCGCCAGGGCCGGACCGGTGAAGGGTTTCAGCAGCAGCGGCACGGCCAGGATCAGGCCGATCTGGCCGCCATCCATGCCCCGATCGCGCAGATAGGTGCCGATATACGGCAGGCTGACGCCGGTGCTCAGATAGATCGCGGCGTAGAACAGGCTGAGGCGGACGAGACTGGAAAGCCCCGGCCTGTCCGCCCCGTCCGTCACGTTATTCGGCGCCGCCGAAGCGGGCCGTCCACTCGGCGATCTGCTCGTCCTCGATTTTCTTGAACAGGACCTCCGGCACGGTCAGCGCCTGGCCCACCGGCAGCCTGTCCAGCTCGACCTTGGCGTCGTTCGACGGCCATTGCGCGGGGTAGTCCAGGCCGAACGCCGTACCGATCGTCTCGGCCGCGAACGGGATGAACGGGGCCGAGATCTTGGCGTACAGCGCCGCCAGGTTCAGGGCCGTGCGAACGATGACGGCGGCGCGGTCACGATCGGTCTTGATCGCGGTCCATGGCGCGGCTTCCTGCAGATATTCGTTGCCGACCACCCACAGCGCCCGCAGCGCCTGGGCGCTCTTGCGCATCTCGATAGCGTCCATCTGCTCGGTCAGGTCCGCCAGACGCGCGGAAACATCGGCGAACAGCTTCTCCTCCAGCGGGCCGGGCTCGCCGCCCGCCGGGACCACGCCCTCGAACTTGCTCTCGTTGAACTTCAGGATGCGGTTGATGAAGTTGCCCAGCACGTCGGCCAGGTCGCGGTTCACGGCGCTGGCGAACATCTCCCAGGTGAAGGCGGTGTCGCTGCCTTCCGGCGAGTTGGCGGTCAGGTACCAGCGCCACAGGTCGGGCGGCAGGATGTCCAGGGCCGCGTCCATGAACACGCCGCGCTTGTTGCTGGTCGAGAACTTGCCGCCGTACCAGTTCAGCCAGTTGAAGGCCTTGAGCATGTCGACGCTCTTCCACGGCTCTTCCGAGCCCAGGATCGTCGCCGGGAAGCTGACGGTGTGGAACGCCACATTGTCCTTGCCCATGAACTGGACGTAGCGGACGTCGTCGGCGCCCTCGTCGGTGCGCCACCAGCGCTTCCAGTCTCGATCAGCGCCGCCCTCGGCCCACTCCTGGGTCGCGGCGATGTATTCGATCGGCGCGTCGAACCAGACGTAGAAGACCTTGTCCTCGAAGCCCGGGCGCGGCAGGCCGCCCTGAGCCACCGGAACGCCCCAGGCCAGGTCGCGGGTGATGCCGCGATCGATCAGCCCTTCGTCCAAGAACTTGTAGGCGATCGAGCGCGCCAGCTGCGGCCAGTCGGGGTGGCTGTCGACCCAGGCTCGGATCTTGTCCTGCATCTTGGTCTGCAACAGGTACAGGTGGCGGGTGTCGCGCACCTCGATGTTGCGCGAGCCTGAGATCACCGAATAGGGATCGATCAGGTCGGTGGGATCCAGCAGGTTGCCGCAGTTGTCGCACTGGTCGCCGCGCGCCTTCTCGAACTTGCAGTGCGGGCAGGTCCCCTCGACATAGCGGTCGGGCAGGAAGCGCTTGTCGTCGACCGAATAGACCATCTGGTCGACGCGTTCCTCGATCAGGCCGTGATCCTCCAGGGCCTGGCAGAAGTGCTGGGTCAGGCGATGGTTCTGCGGCGACGACGAGCGGCCGAAATGGTCCCACGACAGGCCAAAGGCGCGGCCCACATCGTGCTGCAGCACGTGCTGCTCGGCGCAGTAGGTGGCGACGTCCTGGCCCGCGGCGGTGGCGGCGAGTTCAGCGGGCGTGCCGTGCTCGTCGGTCGCGCAGATGTAGAGGGTCTCGTGGCCCTGCGAGCGCTTGAACCGCGCATACACGTCCGCCGGCAACATCGACCCCGCCAGATTGCCCAGGTGCTTGATGCCGTTGATGTACGGCAGGGCGGAGGTGATCAGGATGCGAGCCATGCGGCGCGGCCTTTCGGGGGAGTCACGGGAAGCGAAGAAGCGTCCGCATATAGAAGGGTCGGGACGGAAGGGAAAGGTTTGCGCGCGGCGCAGGCCCCCTCCGCGCTGACGCGCTCCTCCCCCGGAGGGGGAAGACGAACATTGTCTGCCCCCTCCGGGGGCGGACGACCGCGAAGCGGTCAGGTGGGGGCAAGCAGTATCGGCCTCACGCGGCTTCACCGCTGAAGTCATGGAAAGGGCCGAGGAGCGCCGAGCCACACCCGTAAGCGTTTGAGTTAGTTACCGTTTTGACGAAGCCCGACGCTCGTCGAAATCCCTCTCTCTGAGAGAGGAGTTTTACGCTCGTCCCCCGATGCGCGTTCAGCCCCCTCGTGGCCCCAGCAGGATCACCGCCGCGCCGGCCAGGCAGATCGCGCCGCCGATCAGGTCCCAGCGATCCGGCCGCGCGCCTTCGACGACGCGCATCCAGCCGATCGAGGCGACGATGTAGACGCCGCCATAGGCCGCGAACGCTCTGCCCGCGACGCTGGCGTCGATGCGGGTCAGCAGCAGGGCGAAGGCGATCAGCGACACCACGCCGGCCGCCGCCCACCACGGCGAGCGGTCCAGCCTAAGCCAGGCCCAGAAGGCGAAACAGCCGGCCAGTTCGGCCACGGCCGCCGCCGCATAGACAGCGAAGGTTCCCATCAGCGCAGGGCCGCGAACCAGCGGTCGATCATCGCCGCCTCGATCGCCAACGCCGCGGCGCGGGCGGTCGCCTCCGCGTCCTGGCCCCACTGCTCGGCCTGGAACATCTCCTCCAGCCGCGACAGGTCCAGCGCCCGCTGGCCGGTCAGGCGGCCGGCGCGCACGGCCAGGGCCAGCACCGCCGAACCATAGAGGCCGGTGGCGAAGGCTACGCCCGCCAGGGTGAAGTCATCCAGGGTCAGGGCCAGGGCCTCGACCGCCGCCACGGTAGCGGGCGGCTGCGGCTGGTGGATGATCCCGGCGACCGGCGTGAAGACCAGGCCATGCTCGGCCTTGGCCCAGTCGAGGATCGCGCCCCACTCCCGGTCCTGGCGCTCGACCAGCGGCGTCGGGTGCTCGGCGCGATAGCACAGGTGATCGGAGGCGGCGTAGTTGGTGACCTCCTTGGCCACCCCGGCCCGCGTCTCGGGAATGCGATCGAGCGTGGTGAAGGCCAGGCGCGTGGCCGGCATCAGGGCGTGGTCGATATACTCGGCCTGCGCCTCCCACTCGGCGGCGATGGTGTCGGCCAGGGCCCGGGTCGGCAGGATCAGCGGCCGCTTCTCCGGCGTCTTGGGCGTGCGGCCGTCCAGTTGCACGGCGAAGCCTGCCTCTACCGGCGCCGCGGTGGCGGCCTTGTAGAAGCGCTTGGGTTTCAGCAGCAGCTCGGACTTGTCGGACACGGGAGAGACTCTTTCGCGACGTCGCGACGGAATGGGCCGCCACCGGCGTTGAATGGTCAATGTCGAGACGTCAGGCAAGGGAGAGCGCGGCTTGAGCCTGCCCGCCAAGGACCTGATGGCCGCCATCGCCGTCACCCGCTTCGGCCTGGGCGCTCGCCCGGGCGAGATCGAGGCCGCCAAGTCTGATCCTCAGGGCTGGCTGGCCGAACAGGTGCGCCGCGAGGGCGCGGCGTTGCCGCAAAGCGATGGCGAAGACGCCGCCCAGCGCTATGCCAGGATGCGCGACTTCCAGGCGCAGCGCCGGATGGAGCGCCAGCGCAAGGACGGCGACGCCGCACAAACGGGCCAAGCCTTCATGGACGCCCAGCGCCAGTTGCGCGAACGGGTCAATGGCGACTTCCTGGCCAGGGCGCAGTTGGGGGCCAGCACCCCCGCCGGCTTCGCCGAGCGCTGGGCGCTGTTCTGGGCCAACCACTTCACCGTCTCCTCGACCAAGCAGATCACCTCGGTGCTGATCGGTCCGTTCGAGCGCGAGGCGATCCGGCCGCACGTGTTCGGGCGCTTCGAGGACCTGCTGGTGGCGTCCTCCACTCACCCGGCCATGCTGACCTATTTGGACCAGGCTCCTTCGGTGGGGCCGAACAGCCCCGTGGTGGCGCGACGCCGCCAGGGCCGTGGCGGGCTGAACGAGAACCTGGCCCGCGAGATCCTGGAGCTGCATACGGTCGGGGTCGATGCGGGCTACACGCAAGCCGACGTCACCGAGTTCGCCCGCGCCCTGACTGGCTTTTCCATCGGCCGCGACGCCGAGGATCGCGCCGGGCAGTTCGTGTTCCGCGTCAACACCCACGAACCGGGCGCGCGCAAGATCCTGGGCAGGACCTACGCCGACGGCGGCGTCGACCAGGGCCTGGCGGTGCTGAAGACCCTGGCCGCCGATCCGCGCACCGCCCGCCATGTCAGCCGCAAGCTGGCCCGCCACTTCGTGTCCGACACACCGCCCCCGGCCTTGGCCGCACGCCTGGAGAAACGCTGGATCGCCACCCGCGGCGATCTCTCCGCCGTGGCCAAGACCCTGATCGAAAGCCCCGAGGCCTGGGACCCGGCGCCCGCCAAGTTCAAGACGCCCTACGAGTTCACCCTGTCGACCTGGCGGCTGATCGGCGCGCAGCCGTCCGCCTATGAGCGGATCGCGCCGGTGCTGACGGGCCTGGGCCAGCGGCCGTTCTACGCCCCCTCCCCCAAGGGCTGGCCCGAGGAGGCCGGGGCGTGGGCCTCGCCCGACGGCCTGATCAAGCGGATGCAGTGGGCGCAGGGCATGGCTGCGGCCGTCGCCGACCGGAGCGACCCCAACGCCCTGGCCGTCTCAGCCCTGGGCGCGCGCCTGACAGACCCCGTCGCCAAGGCCGTGTCGCGGGCCGAGACCCGCCGCGGAGCCTTCGCCCTTCTCGTGATGGGCCCGGAGTTCCAACGCCGATGACCGCTCACCTGAACCGCCGCGCCCTGCTCGG
>CAZRPD010000195.1:0-9472 GCA_964601775.1 uncultured Caulobacter sp.
CCCGCCAAAAGCCGGCACCCAGACCCTAGAGCCCAGAGTGGACCCCAAACCCCCCCGCGATCCATTCGGGCCCGCGGCCGCTCTTCCATCTGGGCCCCGGCTTCCGCCGGGGAAACGGTTCTGCTTAGAACGCCCCCGCCGGGGTCTCGGCGTACTGGCCGCCCTTGCGATAGCGGTAGAGGTACGACGGAACCACGGCCTCGACGGCGGTGGGGGCGACGCCCAGCTCGCCCAGGCCCGGCAGGCCCGCTTGCGCGACATTGTCGGCCTTCAGCATCTCGACCTGGTCGGTGGTCAGCGGCGGGGCCCACGGGATCAGCGAGGCCTGCAGGTCGCCCAGCGCGCCGATCAGGCCGGCGATCTGGAACGGCAGCGGGGCCAGGGGGCGGTTGCGGCCGGTCTCGGTCAGCACGAACTGCATGATCTCGCGCATCGTGAAGACGGCCGGGCCGCCCAGTTCGTAGGTCGCGCCGCCAAAATTCGTGTTTTGGGCCGCCGGGCTGGCGACGATCTTGGCGATCGCCGCGGCGACGTCGCCGACGAACACCGGCTGGACGCGGGCCTCACCGCCGACCACCGGCATGATCGGCGACAGGGCGGCGATCTGGGCGAACTTGTTGAAGAACTTGTCGTCGACGCCGAACACCAGCGACGGGCGCACGATGGTCGCGCCCGGGAAGGCGGCGCGCACAGCCTGTTCGCCTTCTGCCTTGGTGCGGAAGTATTTCGACTCGGAGTCGGCGTTGGCGCCCAGGGCGCTGACATGCACCAGCTGCTTGACGCCGGCCTTGGCGGCGGCCTGGGCCACGTTCTGGGCGGACATCACATGGACCGACTGGAACTTCTGGCGGCCGCTTTCCCACAGCACGCCCACCAGGTTCACGCAGGCCTCGGCGCCGTCCAGCGCGCGGGCCACGGAGGCGGGGTTGCGGACATTGGCCTGGAAGACTTCGATCTGGCCGACATCGCCCAGCATGCGCATGCGATAGGCGAGATTGGGCTGGCGCACGGCCACCCGGACGCGATGGCCCGCCTTGGCGAGGGCGCGCACGACCTGGCTGCCCACAAAACCGGTGCCGCCGAACACCGTGACAAGACCCTGCATCTTCATTCCTCGTCGCAAGACATAGAGGGGGGAATTAGACGACTGGGGCGTTGTCCGCAACGAAATCACGATTTGTCGTTTTTGCCTGTTGACGCGATGAGAAGCTGCCCCTAAACGTCCCGGCCTCGCAGCGACCTACCCGGTTGCGCAGCGGGCCCAGGTGGCGGAATTGGTAGACGCGCTGGCTTCAGGTGCCAGTGACCGAAAGGTCGTGGAGGTTCGAGTCCTCTCCTGGGCACCACCCCTATTTGCTTCGGTTTTGAAGTGAAGGGGTGGTGCCAACTTCCCTAAAAGTTAGATATCCCGTTCATCGCGAGTATATGTACCGCGCGCCTATAACGGGCGTGTGGTTCGGCGCGTTCTGCACGCGTCCTTCGCCGGAGATGTCTGAGACTTGGCCAATTTCGTTCACGAGGGCGACCTGCCCGATGGCGTGTTCGCGGGCGCGAGCACCATTGCGATCGATTCGGAGACCATGGGTCTGCGCCTCGGGCGCGACCCGCTGTGCGTCGTGCAGCTGTCGTCGGGCGACGGCAACGCCCATGTCGTGCGCCTGGATCGCTCGACCTACGACTGCCCGAACCTGAAGGCTCTGCTCACCGATCCGGCCGTCCTGAAGCTTTTTCACTTCGGGCGCTTTGATATCGCCATGTTCGAACTCCATCTGGGGGTGGTGACCGCACCCGTCTATTGCACCAAGATCGCCTCGAAGCTGGCGCGCACCTATACCGACCGCCACGGCCTGAAGGACGTGTCGCGCGAGCTGCTGGGCGTGGAACTGTCGAAAGTGCAGCAGTCGTCGGACTGGGGCGCGCCCACGCTGAGCGCCGACCAGGTGGCCTATGCCGCCTCGGACGTGCTGCACCTGCATGCGCTGCGCGACCGCCTGAACCTGATGCTGCAACGCGAGGGCCGCATGGCCCTGGCCGACGCCGCCTTCGCTTACCTCCCCCACCGCGCCTCGCTGGACCTGGCCGGGTGGGAGGACGTCGACATCTTCGCCCACAGCTAAGACGGACGGACGATGCACCCCACCGCGGTCATGACCGGACGAGCGATCAGCGCCGATCTCGCGCGCTGGCGCCGCCGTTCGGGCCGCGTGGGGGCCGCGCGCATCGTCCTGGCGGCCGCGATCGCGGGTCTCTTGCTGGTCGTGATCGTCCAGGTGGGCTGGCGCACCTATATGGCCGCCACCCACCCGCCGGCCGAGGCCAAGACCGAGATCCGCCTGATCACGCCGCGCTTCTACGGCCAGTCGAACGATGGGCAGAGCTTCATGATCACCGCGCGCTCGGCGATCCGCGACGACAACGACGCGCGGCGGATCATCCTGGAAGACCCGGCCCTGACCCTGGATCTCGGCTCGCCGACGCCGACCCGGATGACGGCCAAGAACGGGGTCTATCGCCAGGACGACTTCAGCCTGAACCTGAAGAACAACGTCCGCCTGGACGATGGGACCGGTTACCGGTTCGCGTCCGAGCAGTCGCTGGTCGACACCAAGACCGGAAACGTCACGGGCGAGACGGTGATGAGCGGCGAAGGTCCCACGGGGCAGGTGCAATCCAGCGCCTACTCCGTATATGACAAGGGCGATCGCATCGTTTTCCGCGGCGGGGTTCGCGCGCGCCTCGAACGGCAGTAAAGAACAGTTGAATGGCGCAGGTTCGCAAGCGATGCGGGCTGCGACGGATGAGGAACATGGTTCTGATGAAGCGATGGACGGCGGCGGCGACGACCGCGTTGATCCTGGCTGCGATGGCCGGTGGTGCGGCTTACGCTCGGCAAAGCGCCTCGAGCGCGCCGATCGACGTGGCCGCCAACAACCAGGAAACGATCAACAGCAAGTGCATCACGATCTTCAGCGGCAACGTGGAGATCCTGCAGAACCGTTCGCGGATGCGCGCCGACAAGGTCACGGTCTACAGCGCCAAGCGCCCCGGGGCCGAGAACGCCTGCGGTAACGCCCAGCGCATGGAAGCTGAAGGCAGCGTCTATATCGTCAGCGAGAACCAGCAGGCGCGTGGCGACCGCGCCGTCTACACCTTCGACAACAGCATTGCCGTGGTCACCGGCGACGTGGTGCTGGTCAAGGGCAAGGACGTGGCCCGCGGCGACCGCCTGACGGTCAACACCAAGACCAACGACGCCAAGCTGGAATCCACCGCCAAGGGCCGCGGCACGCCGCGCCGCGTGCGGGCGGTGTTCTACCAGAACGAAGACAAGACGGCCGCCGCGCCGGCCGCGGCCGACCAGCGCCCGTAAGAAGCGTCCACGAGTAGATAGGCCAGTAGGACCGTCCATGACCCTGACCTCCAACGACATGGACGGCCTGTTCGTCGATTCCGTCGGCAAGTCGTTCGGCGACCGCCCGGTCGTCAAGAACGTCTCCCTGCGCCTCAAGCGCGGCGAGGTCGCGGGCCTGCTGGGCCCCAACGGCGCCGGCAAGACCACCTGCTTCTACATGGTCACCGGCCTGATCGCCGCCGACTACGGCGCGATCTATCTGGACGGCGAGAACATCACCTCGCAGCCGATGTTCCAGCGCGCTCGCCTGGGCGTGGGTTACCTGCCGCAGGAAGCCTCGATCTTCCGGGGCATGACCGTCGAGCAGAACGTCATGGCCGTGGTCGAGATGCGCCAGAAGGACTCGCGCAAGGCTCGCGAGCAGGTCACCAGCATCCTGGAAGAGCTGCGCATCACGCATATCCGCAAGTCGCCGGCCGTGGCGCTGTCGGGCGGTGAGCGCCGTCGCGTGGAAATCGCCCGCGCCCTGGCCTCCGAGCCGTCGTTCATGCTGCTGGACGAGCCCTTCGCCGGCATCGACCCCCTGGCCATCGCCGACATCCGCGAGGTCATCGGTTACCTCAAGGGCCGTGGCATCGGCATCCTGATCACCGACCACAACGTGCGCGAGACGCTGGACATCATCGACCGCGCCTCGATCATCCACGCGGGCGAGGTGCTGTTCGAAGGATCCCCTCGGGAGATTGTCGAGAACCCCGAAGTTAAGCGCGTCTATCTGGGCGACAGCTTCAGCGAGCCTCGGCTCGGCGACTAGAAGTCTGGGCGATTAACAGCGGCCAAAAGCGCGCAGGGGTGGGCAAAAGGCGCCTGCGTCATCGCTCCGCAGGCTGATCAAGTCATTGATCCGACAGGGTTAATGCGCCTGGCACGATATTTTCCGCGCCGGAACGTCGCACCGGCCCGATATTTGCAAGTCTTCGCGACCCGTTAACCAAACAGGCCCTTCAATGGCGCTCGAAGTTATTCGATCGTCAGGAGGGCGCATTGGCGCTCAGCCACCGTCTCGAGATCCGTCAGGGTCAGGGCCTCGTCATCACCCCGCAACTGCAGCAGGCGATCAAGCTGCTGCAGCTGTCGAACATCGAGCTGGACGCCTTCGTCGAGCAGGAGCTGGAGCGTAACCCGCTTCTGCAACGCGACGAGGGTCAGCCCGAGCCCGTGGGTGAGGTCGAGGCCGAACGCGCCGCCAGCAACACCCAGCTCGACGCTGTCGCCGACTCGACGGCTGGCCGTGAGATGGATGCGCCGCACGAGGACGTCTCGCCCGGCGAGCGCGCGACCGGCGACGGCGCGGAAGCCGAACACGCCGGTGGCCAGATCGACTGGTCGCGCGCCGGCGGCGGCGGCTCGTTCGAGAGCGACGAGGGCTATGAAAGCGCCCTGACCGACACCCCCACCCTGGCGGCTCACCTGCGCGAGCAACTGGTCCAGGCGGCCCTGTCCCCGGCCCGGCACGCCATCGCCGAGATCCTGATCGATGCGGTCGATGAAGGCGGCTACCTGCGCCTCGACACCCTCGAGCTGGCCGCCCGCCTGGGCTGCAAGCTGGAGCTGGTCGAGGAGACCCTGGCCACCCTGCAGGGCTTCGAGCCGGTCGGCGTCTTCGCCCGCGACGTCCGCGAGTGCCTGGCGCTGCAGCTGAAGGACCTCAATCGTTACGACCCGTGCATGGCCGCCCTGCTCGACAATCTCGAGCTGCTGGCCAGGCGCGACATGGCCTCCTTGCGCCGGCTCTGCGGCGTGGACGAGGAAGACCTGCGCGACATGGTCGCCGAGATCCGCTCGCTGAGCCCCCGTCCGGGCGCGGCCTATCACAGCGAGCCGGCCGAGACCCTGGTGCCCGACGTCATGGTCCGCGAGGGCCTGGGCGGCATGTGGCATGTCGAGCTGAACACCGACACCCTGCCGCGCGTGCTGGTCGACCAGCGCTATCACGCCCGCGTCTCCAAGGGCGCCAAGAGCGACCAGGAGAAGACCTTCGTCGCCGATTGCATGGCCACGGCCAACTGGCTGGTGAAGAGCCTGGATCAGCGCGCCAAGACCATCCTGAAGGTCTCCAGCGAGATCGTGCGCCAGCAGGACGGCTTTCTCGCGTTCGGCGTCGAGCACCTGCGCCCGCTGAACCTGAAGACCGTCGCCGACGCCATCGGCATGCACGAGAGCACGGTCAGCCGCGTCACCTCCAACAAGTACATCGCCACGCCGCGCGGGGTGTTCGAGCTGAAGTTCTTCTTCACCTCGGCCATCCAGTCGTCGGAAGGCGGCGAGGCCCACTCGGCCGCCAGTGTCCGTCACAAGATCAAGGGTCTGGTCGACGCCGAGAAGACCGAAGCCGACGTCCATTCCGACGACGCCATCGTCGAGATCCTGAAGGCTGCCGGCGTCGACATCGCCCGCCGCACCGTGGCCAAGTACCGCGAAGCCCTGCGCATCCCGTCGTCGGTCGAACGCCGTCGACAGATGAAAGCGCCGGCCTGACCGTTTTTGACGCGCGCCGCGACGGTCGAGCCGCTAACACTCGACCCATGCGCCCTCCGGATCGCCCTCTCGCGCGTTCCTGGCCGGGCGGTGACGAGGGTTTGATGAGCGACAAGAGTCTGGCCGACGTCATCGAGGGCTTCGGCCAGGACGCCAGCCCCACCCTGACGGTCGGCGAGATGCTGGAGGCGTTCGACAGCCGCGCCTTCGGCGCCATGCTGCTGGTCTTCGGCCTGCTCAACACCCTGCCGCTGCCGCCGGGCTCCTCGACCATCCTGTCGCTGCCGATCCTGTTCCTGGCCCCGCAGATCGCCATGGGCGCCGACACCCTGTGGCTGCCGCGCGGGCTGGTCGACAGGCCGCTGAAGCGCAACGATCTGCGCGGTCTCTTCAAGCGGCTGGCGCCGATCGTGCGCAGCATGGAGTTGGTCACCCGCCCGCGGCTGAAGATCCTGTTCTCGCCGCTGGGCGAGCGGACCATCGGCGTGGTCTGCACTCTGCTGGCCCTGGTGCTGGTCCTGCCCATTCCGCTGGGCAATCTGGCCCCCGGCGCCACGGTCGCCGTCCTGGCCCTGGCTCTGCTGCAAAGGGACGGCTTTCTGGCGCTGCTGGGCTATCTGATGGCGTTGGGCAGCGGTGCTCTGCTGTTCGTCAGCGCCCATGTCGTGATCATGGCCGTGCGCAAGCTGATCGGGGTTTTTTCCGGGCTTCTATAAGGGGAATCCGGACAATTCCGTAAGGGCCAAGGCGCCGCTTGACACCTCCCGCTGACAGGCGCGTTGTATCGGTATGCAAGTCCAAGTCTCCGGCAAGCATGTCGACGTTGGTGAGGCTCTGCGAGCGCGAGTCTCCGACGAAATCACCACGAGCATTGGCAAATACTTCGACCGAGGCGGAGCCGCCGACGTCGTGGTCAGCAAGGAGGGTTACGCCTTCCGAGTGGATTGCTCGGTAAAGCTGGCTTCGGGCCAGCAACTCATCAGCCATGGATCGGGGGGCGATGCTCACGCGGCCTTCGATGCGGCCCTGTCGAAGATCGACACCCGCATCCGCCGCTACAAGCGACGACTTAAGAGCCACTCGGCGGCGGCCACGGCCAAGAAGGTCGAGAACGCCGCCATGTTCGTCCTCAGGGCCCCTGAGGTCGACGAAGGCGAAGAGCACGACTGGGATGTGGAAACCGACCACCCGACGGGCGCGCCCGCGGCGATGGTCATCGCGGAAACCCAGGCCGCAGTGAAGACGATGACCGTTTCCATGGCGGTCATGGAACTGGACTTGACCGCCTACCCGGCAATCGTGTTTAGGAACGCCGCCCATGGCGGATTGTCCGTGGTCTATCGTCGTCCAGACGGCAACATCGGCTGGATCGATCCCGAGCGCACCAAGTCGCTGAACGGGAACGCTGCGAACTAACCAGGCCGCCATGGTCTGGGCGTCGCCGGCGGGAACCCGAAGGCGACGCCCAAATGGGCGACAAGGGGCGGTCGACAAGAGCGAGCGTTGGAAGTCCATGACCATCGGCGATCTACTGGAGCCCGGAGCGGTGGCGCTACGCGCTGGCGCGCCCGGCAAACGCCAGGCCCTTTCGATGGTCGCCGACGTCGCGGGCCGCGTGCTGGGCGTGGACGCCGAAACGGTCCTGGAAGGTCTTCTTGATCGCGAAGCCGCCGGCTCGACCGGCGTGGGCGAAGGCGTCGCCATTCCCCACGCGCGCCTGGAAGGCCTGGAGAGCGTCAGGGCGGTTGTGGTGCGCCTGGACGCCCCGGTGGCGTTCGACGCCCTGGACGACAAGCCCGTGGACCTCCTGATCGCCCTGCTGGCCCCGCCTGAGGCCAACGCCCAGCATCTGCGGGCCCTGGCCCGCGTGGCGCGCATGATGCGCCAGGCGGAGATCCGCACGGCCCTGCGCCAGGCCCGCTCGATCGACGCCATCCATGTGCTGCTGACGCAGGAAGCGGCGACGGCGGCTTGAGGCCCGATTCCTAAGATCGTCATCCCGCGCATAAAGCGCGGAATGACGAAACGGCTCAGTGCACCGACACCGGCGCCAGCTCGTGCGCCAGCGCGGCGGCGATTGCCGTGTCGCGGTCGATCATCACGGCCAGACGCGCGCCGTCGGCGCGGCAAACCGCATAAAGAGTCTGGTCGGGGGCGAGGTTGAAGTCCTCGACGCCCTCGGGGACGTCCGCGAGGATCTCGGCGGCCTTGATCGGCCGGACATAGACGAGGTCGGGCGCGCCAAGGGCCGCGAACGCTTCGCTGGTGAACAGCGAACTGGTGTGGGTGTTGGGCGTCATGATGACCACCTCCTTCAATTAGGGAACGCGCCTTGTTCCGGCCGGTTCAGCGCCGGACCGCTCAGGACGGGTTCGACGCGGCGTTCAGCCCGCGCTGCGGATGGGAATTCTCTTGATCAGGCGCTCGGGCTCGGGCCGGGCCAGGTCGATGTGCAGCAGGCCGTGCTCCAGGGTCGCGCCGCTGACTTCCATGCCGTCCGCCAGCACGAAGGTGCGCAGGAAGCCCCTGGCGGCGATCCCACGGTGCAGGAAGGCCCGCTCGGCCTCTGGACGGCCCTCGACGTCGCGTTTGCCCGCCACGATCAACTGGCCGCCCTCGACGGTGACATGCAGCTGGTCGGGCGCGAAACCGGCCACGGCGAGCGTGATGCGCACCCCGCCGTTCTCGGCCTGCTCGACATTGTAGGGCGGGTAGCTTTCCGAGGCGGCCTTGGCGGCGCGCTCGATCAGGTCTCGGGTGTGCTCGAAGCCCAGCAGGAAGGGGCTGTCGAACAGGATCGTCCGGGTCATCGCGAAGTCCTCGCTCAAGCGACTTCGTTCGTGGAGAGACAAACCCGGGGATCGGCGCAGGTCCCCACGACACGAGGCCTGAGATGGCGAGCGGGGGTGTGGGGTTCAAGAGGGCGTTGGCCCGGGGCGCGAAGGTCGGGTCCAGAAATGGACAAGGCCCGGACGTTTCCGTCCGGGCCTTGATGGTGGAGCTTAGCGGAGTCGAACCGCTGACCTCTTGCATGCCATGCAAGCGCTCTACCAGCTGAGCTAAAGCCCCAAATTTTTCGTCGAGAACCTTGCGGTAACTCTCGGAAATCCTTGGTCTCTTCGGCGTTCCGACTTGCGTCGCCCTCCGAAGAGGCGCGGAAACTAGTCCGGGATTTTTCGGGGATCAACCCCCTCAGCGAACTTTTTTTGAGAAAAGTTTCGCACCCCTGGAAACGCCTGTGGATAGCCGGTTTCAGCAGCCTGAAACCGGCTATCCGAACAGGTTAGTCGTCGTTGCCCTCGCCGGGCAGACCTTCGATCTCGTCCTCGAGATTGTCGTCGTCGTCCTCGTCCTCCAGGAACGGAACGTCGTCGGTTTCCTCGTCTTCGAGATCCTCGTCCTCGGCGAAGTCGACGCCCAGGTCGTCGCCGCCGGCAGGCGTGGCGCCCGGCTCGGCGTCTTCGTCGTCGGTTTCGACGACGTCGGGCTCGACCTTGTCGATTTCCGGCGTCTCATCGACCTCGTCCTCCCCGCCGGCCCCGTCCTTCGGGGGGGGGGGGGGGTTCTCGTCCCCCGCGGCAA
>CAZRPD010000196.1:0-9365 GCA_964601775.1 uncultured Caulobacter sp.
AGATGAACACCCGCCTGCAGGTCGAGCACCCGGTCACCGAGCTGATCACGGGCCTGGATCTGGTCGAGCAGATGATCCGCAGCGCCTGGGGCGAGAAACTCGCCTTCCAGCAGGGCGACCTGAAGATCAACGGCTGGGCCATCGAAAGCCGGATCTACGCCGAGGATCCCTACCGCAAGTTCCTGCCCAGCATCGGCCGCCTGGTCCGCTACGACCCGCCGGCGGAAGGCGAGAAGGACGGCTACACGGTCCGCAACGACGCCGGCGTCCGCGAGGGCGACGAGATCTCGATGTACTACGACCCGATGATCTCCAAGCTGTGCAGCTGGGCGCCGACCCGCCTGGCGGCGATCGACGGCATGGGCCGGGCGCTGGAAGACTTCCACATCGAGGGCCTGGGCCAGAACATTCCGTTCCTGGCCGCGGTCATGGACCAGGAGCGCTTCCGGTCCGGCAAGATCTCGACCAACTACATCAAGGACGAGTTCCCCGACGGCTTCGCGGGCACGGACCCGACGCCCGACCAACTGGACATCCTGACCGCCGTCGGCGCGACCATGCAGCGCGTCTATGCCGCCCGCGCCCGCTCCTACGCCTCGGGCCTGGCCGGTCCGCCGCGCGAGGACTGGGTCGTCGCGGTCGGCCACGCCAAGCGCAATGTCAGGGTTTCCGAACAGGGCGACGGCGTGGTCATCGACCTCATCGACGAGGGCAAGAGCCTGTCGCTGACCGCCATCGACTGGCGCCCCGGCAAGCCGGTGTTCCGCGCCCAGCTGAACGGCCAGGCCTTCACGGTCCAGGCCGCGCCGGCCGCCGAGGGCTTCGTCATCCGCCACCGCGCCGCCAAGGCCCGGGTGCTGGTCCTGACGCCGCGCAACGCCGAACTGCACGACAAACTGCCCGAGAAGCAGGCCGCCGACACCTCCAAGCTGGTGCTGTCGCCAATGCCCGGCCTGGTCGTCTCGATGGACGTCGCCGCCGGCCAGCTGGTCCGCGAGGGCGAGGTCGTCTGCGTGCTCGAGGCCATGAAGATGCAGAACATCATCCGCGCCGAGCGCGATGGAACCGTCAAAGCCGTCAACGCCAAGTCGGGCGACCCCGTCGCCGCCGACGAGGTCCTCGTGGAGTTCAGCTGATGAACCAGATTTCCTTCCCCCTGCGCGCGCCGGTGCGCCTGGTGTCGATCGGCGATCTCGCCCGACGCCTGGGCGTCACCACCCGGGCGCTTCGCCACTACCAGGATCAGGGCCTGGTGCGGTCGCATCGCCTGTCGGGCAATGTCCGCGGCTATGACACCGAGGCGGTCGAGCGGCTGGAGACGGTCATCGCCCTGCGCGCCGTCGGTCTGCCGATCGCCGCCATCCGCACCGTCCTGGACCTGCGCGACGAGCCCCAGACCCAGGCCGAGGCCCTGCGCGAAGCCCTGTCGGCGGCGCTGGACGCCCAGCGCGAACAGGTCACGCGTCTACAGGCGATGCTGGGCCAGTTGGAAGACGTCGCGCCGCCTCGCCCGCAAGCTCGCCCCAGCGCTCGCCCGACCGATACTCTGAACCGCTTCCTGGCCAGCGGCGCCGCTTAAAAGGCGGGCTTGGCGCGAATAACCCTCGCCTGCGTTTAGTTGATCAATTAAATAGGTTCAAACAACTGTAAGAGCCAGCGTCCGAAGAGGCGCGGACGAAGGGAGGCCCCATGCGAGATCCCCATCTGATCCCCGTGATCGTCGGTGTCGGCGAGGCGGTCGATCGTCCCGCCAGCCCGGCCGAGAGCCTCGAGCCCGTCGCCCTGATGGCCGCCGCCCTGCGCGACGCCGAAGCAGACGCGGGCGCCGCCCTGCTGGCCCAGGTCGACTCGCTGGATCTGGTCGGCCTGGTCTCCTGGCGATACGCCGATCCGGTCGGCCTGCTGGCCGCGCAGCTGAACCTCGACCCGGCCCGCAAGACCAACGCCAGCATGGGCGGCGAGACCCCGATCCGGCTGATCCACGAGGCCGCCGTCCGCATCGCCCGCGGCGAGCAGAAGGCCGCCGCCATCGTCGGCGGCGAAGCCACCCACAGCGCGACCCGCGCCCAGCGCGACAAGATCATGCCGCCGTGGACGCCGATGGCCTCGAAGGAAGACGCCGTGCGCTTCCCTTCCAGCCGCTTCGCCATGAGCCCGCCGGCGACGGATCTGGGGATGCACGACCCGGCCCAAGTCTACCCTTTCTACGAAATGGCGGCCCAGCACGCCTGGGGTCAGACGCCCGCCGAGGCTCAGACCGAGTCCGCCGACCTGTGGGCGCGCTACGCCGAGGTCGCGGCGACCAACCCCAACGCCTGGATCAAGACCGCGCCGGACGCGACGGCGATCGGGACGGTCAACGCCGACAACCGCATGATCAATTGGCCATACCCCAAGCTGATGGTGGCCAATCCGCAGGTGAACCAGGCCGCCGCCGTGCTGGTCACCAGCCTGGCCCTGGCCCGCGAGGCCGGCGTGCCCGAGGACCGCATCGTCCACGTCTGGGGCGGGGCCGCCGCACGCGAGCCCGAGGACTATCTGCTGCGCGACACCTACACCCACTCCACCGCCCAGCAGGTGGTGCTGGAGACCGCCGCCGCCCAGGCCGGCGGGGCCGATCGCTTCAAGCATCTGGAGCTCTACAGTTGCTTCCCCGTGGTGCCGAAGATGGCCCTGCGCACCCTGGGGCTGGAAGGCAGCGACATCGCGCCGACCGTGACCGGCGGCCTGACCTTCTTCGGTGCGCCGCTGAACAACTATATGGGCCACGCCGCCGTCGCGATGGTGAAGCGGCTGCGCCAGCATCCCGGCGATCTTGGCCTGCTCTACGGCCAGGGCGGCTACGTCAACAAGCACCACGCCCTGCTGGTCAGCACAGAGGCGCCGGCCGCCGACCTGGCCCAGGACTATTCCGTGCAGGACCAGGCCGACGCCCTGCGCGGCCCCGTGCCGCCCCTGGTCGAGCGTCACGCCGGTCCGGCGACGATCGAGACCTACACCGTCCGCTTCGGTCGCGACGGCGCGCCGCTAGATGGGATCGTCATCGGCCGCACGCCGGCCGGCGAGCGCCTGATGGCCCGCGTCGCCCCCGACGACGAGACCTCCATGGCCCTGCTGCTCTCGACAGAACGCTCGGCGATCGGCGCCGAAGGCCACACCCGCGTCGACCCGTTCGGCAAGCTGACCTGGGAAGCCGGCGCTCCGCGCGCCCTCGCGGATCGCCCGCGCCGGTTCAGCAAGGTCGAGCGCGAGGGCCCGCTGACCATCGTCACCATCGACCGGCCCGACGTGATGAACTCGCTGCATCCGGCCGCCAACGCCGAGCTGGCCGAGATCTTCGACAACTTCGCCGCCGATCCCACTCAGTGGGTGGCGATCATCACCGGGGCCGGCGAAAAGGCCTTCTCGGCCGGCAACGACCTGAAGTTCACCGCGCAAGCGATGGCGAAAGGCCAGCCGATCGATCCGCCGGTGACGGGCTTCGCTGGCCTGACCGCCCGCTTCGATCTCGACAAGCCGGTGATCGCCGCGGTCAACGGCCTGGCCATGGGCGGCGGCTTCGAGATCGCCCTGGCCTGCGACCTGATCGTGGCGTCGGAAGAGGCTGTCTTCGCGCTTCCCGAACCGAAGGTAGGATTGGCCGCCCTGGCCGGCGGCCTGCACCGCCTGCCGCGCCTGATCGGCCTGAAGCGCGCCATGGGCATGATCCTGACCGGCCGCCGCGTCACCGCCCGTGAAGGCGAGACCCTGGGATTCGTCAACGAGGTCGCCGCGCCCAGCGAGGTGATGAGCGTCGCCCGCCGCTGGGCCGACGAGATCCTGGCCAACAGCCCGATGTCGGTTCGCGCCTCGAAACAGACGATCCAGAAGGGCCTGGACGAGCCGACCCTGGCCGACGCCTATCGCAACCAGTCGGCCTACCCGGCCGTCCGGGCCCTCTTCCGCTCGGCCGACGCGCGCGAAGGCCCGCTGGCCTTCGCCCAGAAGCGCCCGCCAAAGTGGACGGGGCGCTGATCCGTCAGGGCGCGAAGGCCGGCGGCGTTTCCAGCCGCCGGCGCCAGTCCTCGACCTGGCCGGTCTCCAGTCGTGTTTGGGCGTAGCCGCGCCAGTTGGGCGGCAAGGCCTGCATGTCGGCCATGGCGGTCAGCTCGTCCCGGTCCAGCGGCGTGACGTAGAGGATCCGCCACAGCCGCTCCAGGGTCCATTCGGGCGCGCGGCGCTCCAGCCGGACCAAGGCGTCGCCGGCCTGCACCGCGCCAGGCTCCAGCACCCGATAGTACCAGCCCATCCGGCCGCTGGCTTGGACCCGCGCGGCCATGTCCGGACACCCGAAGCGCAGGTTCAGCTTCCAGCAGGGTTGGCGGCCTTGGGTGACCTCGACCACCGCCCCGCCCAGCCGAAAGACGTCGCCGACCGCCACATCCGCCTCGACCAGACCGGTCGTGGACAGGTTCTCGCCGAAGCCGCCGGGACCCAGGCGCGGCGAAGCCATCTCACCGTGCCAAGCGTCGTAGTGCTCGGCCGGATAGTGGTGCAGCGCCTTGTCGGCCCCGCCATGGAAACGCAGGTCGGCCTGGCCGTCGCAGGCCAGGCCCTCCCGCGACAGCCACAGCGGTCCGTCGTGCGGTCGCTTGTCGATGCCGCTCCGCGCCCCGCGTGCGCCGAGATCGGCGACGCCGCCTGCCAGCAGGTGATCGATGCGCAGGGTCAAGGGACGGCTTTCCGGATCAGTGGGCGTGACCGCGCGCGATCTTGCCCGGCAGGCTGAGATCGCCGGACGCCACGTCGAACACGTCGGATACGCATAGCAGCGGCGCGTGCAGGTTGGCGTTGATCTTCAGCGCCGCCGTGACGCCGTCGAACTTGACGCCCTCGGACGCGCCGATCACCGAGGCCGGAACCCGCACCTGCACGGTGTCGGTCGCCAGGGTGGTCGGATAGGTCGGGCTGTCGATCAGCAGCGGCACGCCGGGCCAGGTGGCCGGCACCTTGGGCTTGGCCCCTTCCGGAATGTCGCGAACCTTCAGCGCGGCCGGGCCGCAGGCGGGGTCCTTGACCAGCACCACCCAGTGCGGATGCCAGACGTGGCGGTTCACGGCGCCGGCCGCGCCGTCGTCGAAGTCCGGGTGGAAGGTCACGGCCAGCGCCAGAATGCCCTGGGCACTGTCGAAGCCGACCGTGGCGCTGTCCAGCGAGGTCGGCCAGACATAGCTGTAGACGGCGCTGCCCGCGAACTGGCCGACGGCCTTGGGCTTCAGCGCGCCCGCCTGCCCGCGCACCTGGACCTTGAACACCAGGTCGGCGCCGTCGGACACGACCTCGGTGCGGACGATGTCGAACGGCGCGGCGGTCGCCGGCTGCGACGGGCTGGTGATGGCCTGAGCGCCGGCGCTGGCGGCGATGAGCGAGAGCGCTGTCGCAGCGGCGACGGAGCGGAAGACGGAGCGGAAGACGGACATGAAAGCACCCCTTGATGAGCACCGCGGAAATCCGCGGCCATGCAGCCAAGGTGGTGGTTGAAATCCGCAGCGGGACCGCCCAGTTTCGCCTGGCGATCATTCAGATTTGCATGGGGCAAGCGATGGACTGGGACGATCTGCGCGTCTTCCTGACAGTGGCCAGGCTGGGCAGCCTGACGCGCGCGGCCCAGGCGCTGGACCTCAGCCAGCCGACCGTGGGCCGGCGGATCGCGGCGCTGGAAAAGCGCACCGGCGCGCGCCTGCTGGAGCGCACGCCCACCGGCTACGTCCTGACCGTGGCCGGCGCGGCGATCCTGGCCAATCTGGAGCGGATGGAGGGCGAGGCCCTGACCGTCGAGCGGCTGATCAGCGGCCATGACGCCGGTCTCAGCGGTCCGGTGCGCGTCACCGCCATCGAGTGGTTCGCCGCCCGGGTGCTGGCCCCGATCTATGCCGAGTTCAGCCTGCTGCATCGCGAAGTGACGATCGAGCTACTGACCGACGTGCGCCTGTTCAGCCTGACGCGGCGCGAGGCCGACATCGCCCTGTCGTTCAACCGCTTCGACCAGGCCGACATCTTCCAGCGCAAGGTCGCCGACGTGCCGCACGCCCTGTTCGCCGCGCCCGACTACATCGCCCGCCACGGCCGGCCCAGCTGCGCCGACGGCATGGACGGCCACGCGGTGATCCAGATGGACGAGCAGCACGGCGGCCAGGTCGACGCCGAATGGCTGGCGGGCCTGGCCTCCAGCGCTCGCATCGTCCTGCGCAGCAACAGCCGCGAAGCCCAGGCCCCCGCCTGCGCGGCCGGCGCCGGGGTGGCGGTGCTGCCCAAGTGCCTGGGCGAGAAGACGCCGGGCCTAGAACAGATCATCACCCCTTCGCCGCCGCCCAGCCGCACGGTGTGGCTGGGCGTCCACCGCGACGTGCGCCAGACGCCCCGCGTCCGCGCCCTGGTCGAGGCCACGGCCGAGGGGCTGAAGGCGTCCGGCTACCTGCTCGACGCAGCGACTTAGATCTTAGCCTGCGATCAGCCAGCGCACCGCGTTGTTCAGGAAGCGATCCTGCAGCGGTCCGGCCAGGTCGGGCATGCGGTGGAAGAGGACGCGTGCGCCGTTCTTGCGGACCGTGAAGCATGACGCGCCGTTGCGCCGGTCGTGGTCGCGGCTGTAGCCGGCGATGACCTCGATCCCGTCGCCGTCGACGATCAAGCCGTTGGAGGCGTGGCTGTCGATCTGGTGCAGGACGCCGGCCGCCTGGTCGACCGGCAGGCCGTCGAACAGGGCGTGGGCGCGCAAATAGTTCCAGTTGCCCATCCATGGCGCGCGGGTGGTGCCGACCTCGCCGCCGAAGGTCAGCAGTCCGGCCTTGGCCAGCTGCTGAGCCGCGCCGCGCGCCAGGCCGTCCTCGGGGACCATGGCCAGGAACGGTGTCCCGGCGACGGCGGCCGCGATGATCTCGGGCGGGATCTCGCCGACATTGACGATCGTGCCCTGGCCCCGGCGGGGACGGATCTCCAGCCCGGTCTGCTCGCCGACCTGGCGGCGGGCGATCTCGTCGGCCTTGAGGCCCGAGGAAACGATCAGGTCGTATTTCACACCCGGCTTGAAGTCCTCGACCGTCACGCCGGCGACGCGGGCCAGGCGTTCGCGGAAAGACTGGGCCACGCGGCCGACGCCGATCCGAACCGGACGCGGCAGAGCCGCCCCTGCGCCCACGACCCAGACGGCGCGTTCGAACCGAGCCTCGGGCCGGCTGTCCAGCTCGACCTCGATCCTGTGCAGGCCCGGCGCGGCCAGCGGCGGGGTCATCACGTTCTCGGCCAGGAGATAGGCGAACTGATCCGGCGTCTGGGCCGGGGCCGGATAGGTCTGTACCGGGATCTTGCGGCCCGCTGGATCGATCACCGACACGCGGATGGTTCCGCCGACGGCCTCGGGCAGATCGTTGAACAGCCAGATATCCAGCTCGGCCCGCTCGCCGACCGCAAAGGCCAGCTTGCGCTGCTTGGCGATGGCGCGGACGGGCAGCAGGCTGCCCTTGATCACCGCCGGATCGCCCTTGGGCAGGCGCAGGTTGTCGACGAGGCCCGCGTGGTTGTCGATCGCCGTGGTCTCCCAGCCGGCGATGCAGGCGATGTCGACGCTCTCGCCCAGCCGGATGTTCTCCATGTAGTTCTGCCAGGCGTCGAACTGCTTCTGCCCCAGCGACGCGAACAGGTGATCGGCCGTCGGGAAGGCCTGGCGGAAGCCCCACCTGTCGAGGAAGGCGTCGGTCCCTTTCAGGATCTCCTCGTGGTCCTCGCGGTCATAGGACGCGCCGGCCGGGGCCTTGGCGATCTCGGCGAGCATGCGGCCGTGGTGGTCGGGGACGGCGGTGGCCTCCATCTCGCCGAACTCCACGATGAAGGGCTTACCCTTCTGCATGTGGATGTACTCGTCCTTGGACTTGTAGAACTTGTCGTACCACTGGTCGCCGGCGCCCTGGTGATCGACCCACCAGCCGCCCCACTGGTCTTTGTCCGAGCTGTAGTAGCGATCGCTGTAGGGCAGATACATCGCCTGGCAGTTGCCGCGCACGACGTAGCCGTCATTGAGGATCACCGCCCGGCTGGGGTCGGCGTCGTGGATCAGCTTCAGCGCCGTCTGGATGTCGGGATTGGTCATCTCGACGCCGATCTCGTTCTGCAGCGTCCAGTGCATCAGCGAGGGGCTGGAGCGGAAGGCCTTGACCATGGCCACGCACTTTTCGCGCATGAACGCCCGGCCGAACGCCTCGGCAGCGGTGGGCTGCACGCCCGGCTTGGCCGGCACGAAGATGGCGTGCTTGCCGCCGCCGGGCTCCATCACCCGCAGCAGGCCCTGGCGGTCGCTGAGGTCGATGACCTCCGGCTTGCCGACATTGCGGTGGAAGTGCAGGCAGTTGAGCCCCATCGCCTTGGCGGAGTCGATCTCGCGCTGCGCCAGCTCCGGGGTCGGGAACATGCCGTTCAGCCCCCAATAACCCCAGGAGATCGAGGAATAGAGCCGGATGCGTCGCCCGTTCAGGCGCAGCATGGCGTCGGTCCCGATGCCCTCGGGCGAGAACCAGCGGAAGCCGAACGTCACCGTCCGCTCGTCGCCGCCCCAGCGGAAGCGGACCTGATAGAGCCTGGGCGTCTCCATGTCCCAAACCTGGGCCTCTGGCGCAGTGACCTCGAAGACGGCGCGAGCGGTCTTGCCGTCGACGGTCAGGGCCTGCAGGCGCACCTGGCCCGGCTGGGGCTTGCCATCGGCGTCCAGCAGTTCGATCTGCGGCTTGTGCTTCAAGGCCTCGGCGGAGGCTGCCGCCTTGTCCAGGGTCAGTTCGGCGTGGGCGGTCACCGTCTTCGGCTCGGGTCTGTTCAGCACCCAGGCGTCGCTGATGCGCGCGTCCAGCGGGTGCAGGGTCATCGTCAGGCCGCGGTCCAGCCCGCCGAACCCGTGCGAGCTGAACAGCATCACGCCGCCCCAGTCGAACTGGGCCGAGTCCCGCCAGTCCAGGCGCCCGCCAGGATTGGTGATGCGGATCGCCAGCTCGTTCGCGCGGCCCGGCTGCATCGCCGCCGTCAGGTCGCATTCGAACGGCAGCTCCGACATGATCGAATAGCCGACCAGCTTGCGGTTCAGATAGACCTCGGCCCGCAGCCGCGCGCCGCGCAGATGCAACATGACGCGCTTGCCGCGCGCCTGGGCCGGGATGTCGAGGCTGCGGCGCCACCACGACACGCCCTCATAGGCGCCGAACTGCGGGACGGAATCCTCGTCGGCGAACCGGTATTCCTCGGTGGTGTAGGGCCGCTTGCCGAAAGCCCCCCAGAGGTACTGCTCGACCGTCGCCGGCAAGGTCACCGACAGCTGCTCCTTGGAGGCCAGGCTTGCCTCCCAG
>CAZRPD010000197.1:0-9295 GCA_964601775.1 uncultured Caulobacter sp.
CCAGATCGCCGATGTGACCACCACCACCACCCACAAGACCCTGCGCGGTCCGCGCGGCGGCATGGTGCTGACCAACGACGAAGCGATCATCAAGAAGGTCAATTCGGCCGTCTTCCCGGGCCTGCAAGGCGGTCCGCTCGAGCACGTCATCGCCGCCAAGGCCGTGGCCTTCGGTGAAGCGCTGCAGCCGGCGTTCAAGGACTACGCCGCCCAGATCATCGCCAACGCCAAGGCCCTGGCCGAAGCCCTGGGCAAGTCGGGCGTCAACATCGTCTCGGGCGGCACCGACAGCCACCTGATGCTGGTCGACCTGCGTCCCAAGGGCGTGACTGGTCGCGACGCCGAGCACAGCCTCGAGCGCGCCCACATGACCTGCAACAAGAACGGCGTGCCGTTCGACACCGCGCCGTTCACGATCACCTCGGGCATCCGCCTGGGCACGCCGGCCGGCACGACCCGCGGCTTCAAGGAAGCCGAGTTCGCCCGCGTGGGCGAGCTGATCGGCGAAGTGATCAACGGCCTCGCCGCCAACGGTCCGGACGGCAACGCCGAGGTCGAGGCCACGGTGCGTAAGGAAGTGCTGGCCTTGACGGCCCGCTTCCCGATCTACAACTAATTGGGACAGGCGCCGCGGGAGGGGCCACATCATGCGTTGCCCCTTCTGCGGACACGCCGAAAGCCAGGTCAAGGACAGCCGCCCGTCGGAAGATGGCGCGGCGATCCGCCGTCGCCGGATGTGCCCGGAATGCGGCGGCCGCTTCACCACGTTCGAGCGCGTTCAGCTGCGCGAGCTGATCATCCTGAAGCGGTCGGGGCGGCGTTCGCCGTTCGATCGCGACAAGCTGGTCCGCTCCATTGCCCTGGCCACGCAGAAGCGTCCGGTGGAGGCCGAGCGGGTCGAGCGGATGATCAACGGCATCGTCCGCCAGCTGGAAAGCATGGGCGAAACCGAGCTTCCGTCCTCCAGCGTCGGCGAAATGGTCATGAAGGCGTTGAAATCGCTCGATGACGTGGCCTATGTCCGCTACGCGTCCGTTTATCGGGACTTCAAGGAAACGAGCGATTTCGCCAAGTTCCTCACTGAAGAAGGCCTGAGCGACGGCGTCGAGGACGAGCTATAGTCCGTTAAGCCCTGATGTGTGTTCTGGTCGCGCCGCGAGCGTGGCCGTGGAGATTCGAACCGAGATGGTAGAAGACAACATCCGCCTGTTGATCGTGGAGGGCCGAAGCCATTCGGGTATCTCCGACGAACTGCTGCGCGGAGCCGTGCAGGCGATCGAGGGCTACGGCGCGGAATACGACGTGGTGACGGTCTCCAGCGCGCTGCAGATCCCCACCACCGTAGCCATCGCCGAAGAAGCGAGCGCGCGTCCGGTCGGCGTGCGCTACGACGGCTATGTGGCGCTGGGCTGCGTGATCCGCGGCGAGACCTATCATTTCGAGCTGGTGGCTCACGAAACCGCCCGCGGTCTGCAGGACCTGGGCGTGGGCAAGCGCCTGCCGATCGGCTTTGGCGTGCTGGCGGTCGACGATGAGGCCCAGGCCTGGGCGCGCGCCCGGGTCAGCGAAGGCGATCGTGGCGGCGCGGCCGCCAAGGCCTGCCTGGAAACCATCGCCCTGAAGCGTCAACTGCTGGGACAGGCTCGATGAGCGGCAACCGCATTCAACCGCGCTCGGTGGCGCGTCTCGCCGCCGTGCAGGCCCTGTACCAGATGGAAGTTTCGGGCGCGGGCGTCGATTCGGTGATCCGCGAGTTCGGCGAGCATCGCTTCGACCGTGACGTCGAGGGCGAGCAACTGGCCGCCGCCGACGAGAGCTTCTTCGCCGAACTGGCCAAGGGCGTCGTCGCCAACCAGTCCAAGATCGACCAGGGCATCGTCAAGCGCCTGGCCTCGGGCTGGCGCCTGGAGCGCCTGGACGCCACGGCACGCGCGGTGCTGCGCGCCGGCGCCTACGAGCTGATGTACCGGCCCGACGTGCCGACCGAGGTCGTCATCAACGAATACGTCGAGATCGCGAAATCCTTTTTTGAGGGTCCTGAGTCAGGCTTCATCAATGGCGCCCTCGACGCGATCGCCCGTGATGCACGAGACTGACGAAGAAGACTGGTTCGCCGAAGACGACGCCCCGCCCACGGCGGCGGCGCCGGCGACGGAATTCGACCATATCGAACGTCTTTTGCGGCCGCTGACCCGCGGTGATCCGGTGGCGCTGGACCTGCTGGACGACGCGGCGGTGCTGCCGTCGCGTCCCGGCTACGACCTGGTGATCACCAAGGACGCGATGGTCGCCGGCGTACACTTCCTGGCCGACGAGGCTCTGGACGTCGTCGCCCGCAAGCTGCTGCGCACCAATCTCTCCGACCTCGCGGCCAAGGCCGCCGAGCCCTACGGCTATTTCCTGGCGGTGGGCTGGCCCTCGGGCTCGGACGTCGCCTCGCGCGAGACCTTCGCTCGCGGCCTGGCCGAGGATGGCGCGGCTTTCGACATTTCGCTGCTGGGCGGCGACACCGTCACCACCTCGGGCCCGCTGGTCGTCTCGGCGACCTTGCTGGGCTGGGTTCCGCAAGGCGGGACCGTTCTGCGTCGCGGCGCCAAGCCGGGTGATCGCCTGATGGTCTCCGGCACGATCGGCGACGGCTGGCTGGGCCTGCTGGCTCAGTGGGGCGAGGTGATGGATCCGGACGGCTCGCTGCTGCGCCGCTATCGCCAACCCGAGCCCCGCATCGGCCTGCGCGACGCCATGCGCGTCCATGCCAAGGCCGCCGCCGACGTCTCCGACGGCCTGCTGGCCGACAGCAGCCACATCGCCAAGGCCAGCGGCTGCCGCGTTCGGGTCGACCTGGAGCGTCTGCCGCTGTCGCCCAGCGGCCAGGCCTGGCTGGATCAGCAGCCCGAGCAGGTCGAGGGCCGAATCTCCCTGGCCTCCGGCGGGGACGACTACGAGATCGTCTGCGCCGTCGACGCCGCCGAAGCCTGGAACTTCCGCGTCGCGGCTGCGGCCGCGGGCGTCAAGGTCAGCGAGATCGGCGAGTTCGTGGAAGGCGAGGGGGTCAGCGCCTATTACAAGGGCCGCGACGTGACGCCGTCCCGCCTGGGCTGGCTGCACGGCTGACCGGTTAGGTCAATTTCAAGAGCTGACGGTTATGGGGTATGCCCATGATCGCTTCTCGCACGCCTTCGCGCCGCTTCCTGATCGCCGTCGCGCTCGCCGCGCCAATCTCCGTCGGGGCTGCGCCCGCCTGGGCCAGCGACAAGAAGGAAAAGAAGGAAGGCGAGGGGCAAGCGCTCGATCCCACCTACAAGCTGGGCTCGATGACCATTCCCATCATCGTCAACGGCCGGATCGTCAACTACGTCTTCGTAGCCATGACCCTGAAGCTGGCCTCCGGGACCGACGCCGGCGCCTTCAAGGAGAAGGAGCCGGAGCTGCGCGACGCCATCGTCAAGGCGGCCTACAAGACCCCGTTCGTGCGCCCCGACACCTGGAAGGAAGTCGACGGCCCCAAGCTGACCGGCTTCGTGATGACCCAGTGCGGCGTGCTGTTCGGCAAGGGCAAGGTCGCCTCGGTCGAGATCGTCAAGCAGATCCCCCGCCAGCAGCTGATGCCGCCCAAGCCGCGAACCTCGGCGGCGCGTCCGGCCGAGATGAACCCCTGATTCCGGCTTCGCCTGGGCGTTGACCCGGCGGAATCGCTTATCCCGGCGCGGGTTGCGCGCTTCCCGACCATCTGACAGTCTCATTCGCATGACGCCGTTCGAGCGTCAGGGAGCATCGAGGGGTACGAGGCCAAAGGCCCGCCCGTCGACCTAGACGGCAGCCGCGGCCCCGCGTTTTGCGATGGCTCAAGGCCGCCGGCGAAGGATCGGCGTCCCCTCGTGAAAAGGAAGCGCGAAGGGGCGATCAATCTAATGAGTCTTTGGCTTTATCTGGCCATCGGGGCCGGGCTGCTGGCGGTGCTGTACGGCGCCGTGCAGACGGCCAGTCTGATGCGGGCGTCGCCCGGCAATGCGCGGATGCAGGAGATCGCCGCGGCGATCCAGGAGGGGGCCCAGGCCTATCTGCGCCGGCAATATCTCACCATTTCCATCGTCGGCGTGGTCATCCTCGTCGTGGTCTATCTGCTGATCGGCCAATGGGCCGCCGGTGGCTTCCTGGTCGGCGCGGTGCTGTCGGGGGCTGCGGGCTTCGCGGGCATGCTGATCTCGGTCCGCGCCAATGTGCGCACGGCCCAGGCTGCGTCCGAGGGGCTGGCCAAGGGCCTGTCGCTGGCCTTCACCTCCGGCGCCGTCACCGGCATGCTGGTGGCCGGCTTCGCCCTGCTGGGCGTGGCGGGCTACTACGCCTTTCTGACCGTCGTCCTAGGCCTGGAGCCGACCAGCCGCGGCGTCGTCGACGCCCTGGTGGCCCTGGGCTTCGGCGCCTCGCTGATCTCGATCTTCGCCCGTCTGGGCGGCGGCATCTTCACCAAGGGCGCCGACGTGGGCGGCGACCTGGTGGGCAAGGTGGAAGCGGGCATCCCGGAAGATGACCCCCGCAACGCCGCCACCATCGCCGACAATGTGGGCGACAACGTCGGCGACTGCGCCGGCATGGCCGCCGACCTGTTCGAGACCTATGCGGTGACCACGGTCGCCACCATGGTGCTGGCGGCGATCTTCTTCCGCGGCGCCGAGTCGGTCAGCGCCATGATGCTGCTGCCGCTGGCCATCTGCGCGGTCTGCATCGTCACCTCGATCGTCGGCGCGTTCTTCGTCCGCCTGGGCAAGAGCAACAACATCATGGGCGCCCTGTACAAGGGCCTGATCGTGACCGGCCTGCTGTCGATCCCGGCCGTCTGGTACGTGATCCATCAACTGGTCCCGACCCCGATCGTGACCGACGCTCGCACCTACACCGCCGACGGCCTGTTCTACTGCGGCCTGGTCGGACTGGCGGTCACCGCGGCGATCGTGATGATCACCGAATACTACACCGGCACCAACTTCCGCCCGGTGAAGTCGGTGGCGCAGGCTTCGGTTTCGGGTCACGGCACCAACGTGATCCAGGGCCTGGCCATGTCCTTGGAAGCCACGGCCCTGCCGGCCCTGACCATCATCGTCGGCATCATGGTGACCTACAATCTGGCGGGCCTGTTCGGCATCGCGATCGCCACGACCACCATGCTGTCCCTGGCCGGCTTCATCGTCGCCCTGGACGCCTTTGGTCCGGTCACCGACAACGCGGGCGGCATCGCCGAGATGGCCGGTCTGCCGCCGGAGGTCCGCGTGACCACCGACGCTCTGGACGCCGTGGGCAACACCACCAAGGCCGTGACCAAGGGCTACGCCATCGGTTCGGCCGGCCTGGGGGCCCTGGTGCTGTTCGCGGCCTATACCGAGGACCTGAAGTTCTTCTCGGCCAATGCGACGCCGGGCAGCTTCTTCGACGGCATGGGTCCGGTGACGTTTGACCTGTCCAATCCGTACGTGGTGGTTGGTCTGCTGTTCGGCGGCCTGCTGCCGTTCCTGTTCAGCGGCATGTCGATGACCGCCGTCGGCCGCGCGGCCGAGTCGGTGGTCGCCGAGGTGCGGCGTCAGTTCCGCGAGAACCCCGGCATCATGACGGGCGAGGTCAAGCCTGAGTACGGCAAGGCGGTCGACATCCTGACCAAGGCCGCCATCCGCGAGATGATCGTGCCCAGCCTGCTACCGGTCGTCTCGCCGGTTGTGCTGTTCTTCGTGATCAACGCCATCGCCGGCAAGGTCGACGCCTTTGCCGCCTTGGGCGCCATGCTGATGGGCGTGATCGTCACCGGCCTGTTCGTCGCCATCTCGATGACCAGCGGCGGCGGCGCGTGGGACAACGCCAAGAAGGTGATCGAGGAAGGTTTCACCGACAAGAACGGGGTCTTGCACACCAAGGGTGGCGACACCCACAAGGCCGCCGTCACGGGCGACACCGTCGGCGATCCCTACAAGGACACGTCGGGTCCGGCCGTGAACCCGATGATCAAGATCACCAACATCGTGGCCTTGCTGCTGCTGGCGGTCCTGGCCCACGGCGCCTGATCCTTCGGATCAGGCCAGAAAACTGGCCAGAAAACTGGAACGCCCCGGAGGAGACTCCGGGGCGTTCTTTCTGCGGTCATCCTGTTTTCGGGGGATGGCGCGAAGCTAGTAGACATCCTCCATCGCCATCTCGGTCAGGGCGTCCTGGATTTCCGCCTCTTGCCCGATGCGGCGTTCGACGCCCTGGAAGTCGTGGTCGATGCGGCGGCGGCGGCAGGGGCCGAAATAGCCGTTCACCCGCACAAAGGGGCGGGGGTTGTTGATGATCTCGTCGATGCGGTGCATGACCCCGCGCGCCGTCAGCGGCTTGGCGAGGAATTCGGTGACTCCGGCCATGCGCGCCTCGGTCAAGGTCCGCTGGGTGGCGTGGCCCGTCATCATGATGATCGGCGCATAGATGTTGGGGCTGGCGCTGGACGTACGAACCCAGCGCACGAAGGCCAGGCCATCGACCGGCTGCATGACCAGGTCGGTGAAGATGATGTCGATTTCCTGCGACTGCATCACCTTCAGCGCGTGCAGGCCGTCGTCGGCCTCGAAGATCCTGCGCGCGCCAGCCGCCTTCAGGATTGCGGTGATGACCTTGCGCATGTTGGCGTTGTCGTCGACCAGGAGGAACGACACGGCACGTAGATTCATCGCCTCCATGGTGCGCCTCCGCCGTGGCCGTGAATTGGTCTCGAAACGCTGGACCGATTAGAGGTCTAACGTGACCCAAATTGGGTTTATGAAGTGTTGAAAGTGCGACAATCTGTCGTCGTAAAGGTGGTCAATCGCAGGTTCACAGTAAACTTGACCGTATTACTGACCCGCCTAGATGGGTGGTTCGCGTGTTATGTAACCGGCGCGCGAAAAAGCCGCCCGCCTTTCGGCGAGCGGCTTGAGGAATTGTCGGATTGTCGACTGAGGGCGTTAGCGGCCGCCTGGGCGCTGACCCGGGGCCTCGTCGTCCCGCGGAAGCATGCCGCCGCGACCGACGTTGCCCAGCAGCTGTTCCAGGATGGTCATCTCGCGACCGCGGGTTGGCGTCTCGCGACCGTTGTAGGCGATCACCTTGCCGTCCTTGAGCGTGTAGGTGTTCACCGAGGCGACCTTTTCGTCGGCCGGGTTGAACTTGATGGCCACCACGTCGCGCTTGATCACGCGCGGCATGTAGAAGGCCACGCGGTCGGTGGTCTGCGAGATGTAGTACCAGGTGTTGTTGTCGAAGGTCGAAACCGTCGACGGCGAACCCAGCTTCTCCATCAGGGTCGATTTCGAATCTTCGCCGACCTTCATGTCGGCGGGCTTGGCCTCGATGGCCTGGAAGCCGGAATAGCTCGTCAGCGGCGTACAGGCCGAGGTAGCGAACGCCAGGGCCAGAACGGCGGCGGCGAGGACGGCGGGGCGAGACATCTAGGCTCCGAACCGGAAAATGCAGACTTTGACCTATCGCCCGCGCGGGCTTAGTTCAATGCCCGCGTGAGAGCAGGCCCCGCGTCTAGCGGGATGTCGCGGCGAAATCGAGGCGTTTGATGTTTCTGGACAGGTGGCTGAAGCCCAGGCCGGCCAAGGCGGCGGGGGCAAAGCTCTATGCTGGCGCGGTGGCGCAGGCCCGTTCCGCGGCTTTTTATCGCGATATGGGCGTGCGCGACTCGCTGGAGGGCCGCTTCGAGCTGTTCAGCCTGCACGTCATCCTGCTGATCGAGCGGTTGAAGGGGCAGGGCGAGGCAGCGGCCGAGACCTCGCAGGCGGTGTTCGATTCGTATGTGAGGGGGTTGGACGACGCCTTCCGGGAGATCGGCGTGTCCGATACCGCGGTCGGCAAGAAGATGAAGAAGCTCGCTGGCGCCTTCTATGGCCGCCTCAAGGCCTATGGCGACGCCGTCGCCAGCCTGCCCGATGTGGCGCAGACCGCTGAATTCCTGGCCCGCAACCCGTTCGAGGAGCGGGGCGAGGGCGACGTGGCGGCTCTGACCGCCTATGTGATCAAGACGCGCGCGGCGCTGGCGGAGCAACCGCTGGACGCCGTGCTGCAAGGAGACGTGACGTGGCCGAACCCGTGATTGCTGCTTGGCCTTGTGAAATCCCGCTGGCCCAGGTCGACCGCGGCGCCGTCAAGCTGCGCCTGGAGCCGTCGGAGGACCAGCGCAAGGCGCTCGCCAAGCAGCTGGGTCTGGTCAGTCTTGAAGCCCTGAGCGCCGAAGTGTTCCTGGCCTCGTGGCTGGACGGCGCCGAGGTGTCGGGCATCCTGCGCGCCCGCGTGGTGCAGACCTGCAGCGCGACCGCCGACGATTTCGAGACGCCCATCGACGCGCGCTTCGCGCTGAAGGTGCTGCCGGCCAACAGCCAGAACGCGCCGCAGGAGGAAGAGTCCGGCGATTTGGCGGCTGACGCCGAAGGCGATGATCCGCCCGACGTGCTGGAAGGCCAGACGATCGACGTCTCGGGCTATGTGGTCGAACACCTGGCGCTGGAACTGGATCCGTTCCCGCGCAAGCCTGGCGCGGTGTTCGTGCAGCCGCCGGAACCGGTCGAAATCTCCCCGTTTGCGGCTCTGAAGGGCCTGAAAGCGAAGAGCGAAGACAGCTGAGCGGCTAAACTTCCACCGCTTGCGTGATATTCACGCGGATGTATCGTCCGCCGCCTTGAGGGCGGCGAGTCCGCCTGCCGGAGCTCTAAGCGCCACGTGCCCCAATCCGTAGTCATCTCGGTCGACGCCATGGGCGGCGACCACGGCCCCTCCATCGTCGTGCCCGCCGTCGCCAAGGCGGCCGAGGCGCTGCCCGGTGTGAGGTTCCTGCTGCACGGCGACGGCGCCAAGCTCGAGGCCGAACTGGCCAAGCATCCCGCCGCCAAGGCCGTCAGCGAGGTTCGCCACTCTGACAAGGCCATCGCCATGGACGAAAAGCCCGCCCAGGCCATGCGCCGGGGCAAGGGCTCGTCGATGTGGAACGCCGTCGAGGCGCTGAAGTCCGGCGAGGCCCAGGCCTGCGTCTCGGCCGGCAACACCGGCGCGCTGATGGCGATCTCCAAGCTGATCCTGCGCATGGGCGCGGACCTGGAGCGTCCGGCCATCGTCGCAAACTGGCCGACCCTGAAGGGCGTCACCGCGGTGCTGGACGTCGGCGCCAATGTCGAGAGCGACGCGGCGCAACTGGTCGAGTTCGCGATCATGGGCGCGGCCTTCCACCACGCCGTGCACGGCTCCAAGCGCCCGACCGTGGGCCTGCTGAATGTCGGCTGCGAGGACCAGAAGGGCCACG
>CAZRPD010000198.1:0-9179 GCA_964601775.1 uncultured Caulobacter sp.
GCTTCGACTTCCATCGTCGCCTTGTCGGTCTCGATCTCGGCGATCACGTCGCCGGCCTTGACGGTGTCACCGACCTTGACGTGCCACTTGGCGAGGGTTCCCTCCTCCATGGTGGGCGACAGGGCGGGCATCAGGATGTCGATCGACATTGAGCTTTTTCCTCAATCGTTCGGGACGGCTCGCGCCCCGATACCCCGCTTTGACGCGGGATGAATTCGTTGGCCGAGACGATGCGGCCCCCGCTCGACGGGAGCGAGGGCCGCGCCGTTCTTAGCGGTAGCAGACCGTCTTGGCCGCCTTCACGATCTTCTCGACCGAAGGCAGGCTGAGGACTTCCAGGTTCGCCGCGTAGGGCAGCGGCACGTCTTCCTGGCAGACCCGCAGCGGCGGGGCGTCCAGGTAGTCGAAGCCGAACTCGGTGATGCGCGAGACGATCTCGGAGCCGACGCCCATCGGACCCCAGCCTTCCTCGACCGTGACCAGACGGTTGGTCTTCTTGACGCTTTCCAGGACGGTCTCGTGGTCCATCGGACGGATCGTGCGCAGGTCGACGACCTCCGCCGAAATGCCTTCCTTCTCCAGCTCTTCAGCCGCCTTCAGGGCGAAGCCGACCATGCGGCTGTAGGCCACCAGGGTCACGTCCGTGCCTTCGCGACGGACCTTGGCCTTGCCGATCGGCACGACCCAGTCCTCGACGTCCGGAATGTCGAACTCGTGGCCGTACATCATCTCGTGTTCGAGGAAGACGACGGGGTTCGGATCGCGGATGGCGGCCTTCAGCAGGCCCTTGGCGTCGGCCGCGTCATAAGGCGCGATGACCTTCAGACCCGGGACGTTGCCGTACCAGGCGGCGTAGTCCTGGCTGTGCTGGGCGCCGACGCGCGAGGCCGCGCCGTTCGGGCCGCGGAACACGATCGACGACTTGATCTGACCGCCCGACATGTACAGCGTCTTGGCGGCCGAGTTGATGATGTGGTCGATCGCCTGCATGGCGAAGTTCCAGGTCATGAACTCGACGATCGGCTTCAGGCCGGCCATCGCCGCGCCGACGCCCATGCCGGCAAAGCCGTGCTCGGTGATCGGGGTGTCGATGACGCGCTTGTCGCCAAACTCTTGCAGCAGGTCGCGGCTGACCTTGTACGCGCCCTGATACTGAGCGACTTCCTCGCCCATCAGGAACACGCGGTCGTCGCGGCGCATCTCTTCGGCCATGGCGTCGCGCAGGGCGTCGCGGACCGTGATCTTCTTCAGCGGCTTACCGGCCATGTCCGGGTCGGCGAAGGTCGAGGCGGCCGAGATCGGGCCACCCGCTACCGGGGCAGCAGCCACGGGAGCCGGAGCGGCTTCGGCGGCGGGAGCAGCCTGAGCGGCCGGAGCCGCGGCTTCGCCCTCGCCCTTCAGACGAGCGATCAAGGTGTTGACCTTGACGTTCTCAGCTCCGGCCGGGATCAGGATGGCTTCGATCACGCCTTCGTCGACGGCTTCGACTTCCATCGTCGCCTTGTCGGTCTCGATCTCGGCGATCACGTCACCGGCCTTGATGGTGTCGCCTTCCTTGACGAGCCATTTGGCCAGGGTGCCTTCCTCCATGGTGGGGGAAAGCGCGGGCATCAGGATGTCCGTCACTCGGCGGCCTCCAGGTAGACGTCGGTATACAGTTCCGAGGGATCGGGTTCGGGGCTCGTGCGAGCGAACTCGGCGGCTTCGGCGACAATGCGCTTCACTTCCGCGTCGACGCCCTTCAGGTCGTCTTCGGTGACGCCGGCCTGGGCCAGGCGTTCCTTGATGTGGTCGATCGGGTCGCGGGTCGTCTTAACCTCGTCGACCTCTTCCTTGGTGCGGTACTTGGCCGGGTCAGACATCGAGTGACCGCGATAGCGATAGGTCTTCATCTCGAGGATGTAGGGACCTGCGCCGCTGCGGGCGTGCTCGGTGGCGCGCGCGCCGGCTTCACGGACGGCGACGATGTCCATGCCGTCGACTTCCTCGCCCGGGATCCGGAACGAGACGCCGCGCTTGTGGAACGCGGTCTCCGAGGCGGCGCGCTCGACGCTGGTGCCCATGGCGTACTGGTTGTTCTCGATCACGTACACGACCGGCAGCTTCCACAGCTGGGCCATGTTGAAGCTCTCGTAGACCTGACCCTGGTTGGCCGCGCCGTCGCCCATGTAGGCGTACGAGACGTTGCCATTGCCCTTGTAGTGGTTGGCCAGCGCCAGGCCGGTGCCAAGCGCCACCTGGGCGCCGACGATGCCGTGACCGCCGTAGAAGCCGGTCTCGATGTCGAACATGTGCATCGAGCCGCCCTTGCCCTTGGACGAACCGCCGGCGCGGCCGGTCAGCTCGGCCATGACCTCGCGGGGATCCATGCCAGCGGCCAGCATGTGGCCGTGGTCACGATAGCCCGTGATGATCTGGTCGCCCTTCTGCGAGATCGACTGCATGCCGACCGCGATGGCTTCCTGACCGATGTACAGGTGGCAGAAGCCGCCGATCAGGCCCATGCCGTACAGCTGGCCGGCGCGCTCCTCGAAGCGGCGGATCAGCAGCATGTCCTGATAGAATTTCAGGAGTTCGTCCTTGCCGACGAAGATGTTGACACCGGTTTCCGGCGCCTTCCCCTCAGAGGCCTCAGCCTTGCGCGTACGCGCCATTCAAATCTCCCTGGCCAGTCTTCATCGCGGCCTTAGCCCTGAAGAGCATTTCCCGCCGAAGACGTCGTCGGTTCCGCGAAGGAAACGCTCTGATGCACCGTCAGACGGCCCGGACCGATTTGATCCGTAGGCCGACCGGCCGTCGTTTCCGACAGAGTACGCGACCGGTCAGCTGGGACGCTTGACGCGGATCACATAGTCTCTCGGGTCGGCATATCCTAGGAGGGAACGCGCACGCTCCTCCAGGAGATCAGCCGACAGACTGCCGCTGCGTAATAAACGAGCGCGGGCCTCCAGGTCCATCCTCTCCGCGCGTATCTTCCTGAGTTCCCTTGTTTTCGCTGCGAGATCGGCGCTGCGCTGCGAGATGGACAGCAGGCCCCGATCCCCCGTCAGGGCGTGGAAAGCGAAGTAGAAAATCAGGAAGAAGATCGCCGCGGTCGGCAGGAAGGGTTGCAGTCGGGCGAACATCTGAGCGTCCCAGAGAGGGATTCGCAGGATCGCCGATCGTGCTTAACGCCTTCTAAATCTGGGTATTGAGAACGCCGCTCGCTGCCTCGCCTGTCACGCGAACGATGCTTTCAGGTGAGATCGTTTCAATCGCATCTAGATGCCGCATCGCCGAAGCCTTTTCGCGACCGCGAACAGGACCGGAATGGTCTCGTTTGAAACCACTGCCGGGGATTTAGAAAAATTGTGAGTTAACGCTTGGACAAGCGTCGCCGAGGAGCGTCGAGGCTTCCAAATCCGCCCGAGAATCGCCACGAATAGCGCAGCCTATGGTGGCGTTCGGGGAGGAACAAAACCGATGACATCGCGTCGAAACATGCTTTTAGGCGTGGCGGCTGGCCTTGCCGCGCCCACACTGGTGCGCGCCGAGGACACCGGCGTCGTCAAGGGCCGCAAGGGCGGCCCTAACATGATCAAGGGCAATCCGCCCCGGCTGGACTTTGGCGGCGGCTTCCTGATCCCGATGGGCGCGGCCACCTTCAAGGCCGCCGTCTGGGAAGGTCCCGACCGCTGGATCACCTACGGCCGGGCGCTGTCCGCCAACCAGATGCGCGCCATGGCCAACGCCGAGCGGAGCGCCATCGGCAAGATGAAGCTGTCACTGCTGACCCTGGTCTTCGCGCCAGAACGGCTGGAGCGGTTCGAGGTCTGTGGCTGGAAACTGAAATCCGACAACGCCGCCGACTATGTGCAGGGCGATATCGACCTGCCCGGCCGTCCCGTCATGCCGACCGTCGATCGGGTCAACGGGCAGCTGGGGCAAAACGTCGAGGACGCCGCCGACGGCGAGTCCGGCTTTCACGCCATCACCGGCTACATGGTCATGAAGGCCGACGCGCCGCTCAGCTACGTCAAGCAAAAGGCGCAGCTCCTTTCGGAAGCCGCGCCTTCGTAAAGTCCAGAGATCTAAAAGGGCCTTAGCGGCCCTTCAGCGCCGCGCGAGCGGCGTAGACGCCCTGGTCGTCCAGCATCTCTTCGATGCGCAGCAGCTGGTTGTACTTCGCCGTGCGGTCCGAACGGGCCAACGAGCCGGTCTTGATCTGACCGCAGTTCAGGGCCACGGCCAGGTCGGCGATGGTGCTGTCCTCGGTCTCGCCCGAGCGGTGGCTCATGACGCTGGTGTAACCGTGGCGGTGGGCCAGATCGACGGCGTCGATGGTTTCCGACAGCGTGCCGATCTGGTTGACCTTGACCAGGATCGAGTTGGCCAGGCCTTGGTCCAGGCCCATCTGCAGGCGCTTGGGGTTGGTCACGAACAGGTCGTCGCCGACCAGCTGGACCTTCTTGCCCAGGGTGTCGGTCAGCAACTTCCAGCCGTCGAAGTCGTCTTCAGCCATGCCGTCCTCGATCGACAGGATCGGGAACTTGGACACCAGGCCGGCCAGGTAGTCGACCATGGCCGACGGGTCCAGCGACTTGCCTTCGCCTTCCAGCTCGTACTTGCCGTTCTTGAAGAATTCGGTCGAGGCCACGTCCAGACCCAGGACGAAGTCCTCACCGGCCTTGTAACCGGCCTTCTCGCCAGCCTTGACGATGAAGTCGAGCGCGGCCTCGGCCGACGCCAGGTTCGGGGCGAAGCCGCCCTCGTCGCCGACGTTGGTGTTGTGGCCGGCGTCCTTCAGGGCCTTCTTCAGGCTGTGGAAGATCTCGGCGCCCATGCGCAGACCTTCGCGGAAGCTCAGCGCACCGGTCGGCAGGATCATGAATTCCTGGATGTCGATCGGGTTGTCGGCGTGGGCGCCGCCGTTGATGATGTTCATCATCGGGGTCGGCAGCACGCGGGCGTTTACGCCGCCGACGTACTTGTAGAGCGGCAGGCCGGCCGACTCGGCGGCGGCCTTGGCGGCGGCCAGCGAGACGCCCAGGATGGCGTTGGCGCCCAGACGCGACTTGTTCGGCGTACCGTCCAGCTCGATCAGCAGGGTGTCTAGGCGACGCTGGTCCTCGGCGTCCACGCCCGACAGGGCGTCGAAGATCTCGCCATTGACGGCGTCGACAGCCTGCAGGACGCCCTTGCCCAGGTAACGGGCCTTGTCGCCGTCACGCTTTTCGCTGGCTTCGTGAGCACCGGTCGAGGCGCCCGACGGCACGGCGGCGCGGCCAAAGGCGCCGTCTTCCAGGATCACGTCGACTTCGACGGTCGGGTTGCCCCGGCTGTCGAGAATTTCGCGGGCGATGATGTCGACGATCTCGGTCATGACTGCTCCTCAAGGCCAAAAGGCGCGGGAGCCTTAGCCCCCAAGCGTCCTTTGCGCAACTTGACTTCCCTTCGGGGCAGCCGCCGATCCTCGCCAAAACCGGAGGAAGCCATGCTGGACGTCGAACGCCGCGGCCCGATCGCCATCGTCACCCTGAACCGCCCCGAGGCCATGAACGCGCTGTCCAAGGCCCTGCGCAAGGCGCTGCACGACGCCATGGTCCATCTCGACCAGGATCCGGGCGTCAGCGTCGTCATCCTGACCGGGGCCGGCGAGAAGGCCTTCACCGCCGGTCTCGATCTCAAGGAGCTGGGCGGCAACGCCTCGGCCATGGGCGCGGCCAACGACCAGGACGCCCGGTCGAATCCGGTCCGCGCCGTCGAGCGCTGCCGCAAGCCGGTGATCGGCGCGATCAACGGCGTGGCCATCACCGGCGGCTTCGAGCTGGCCCTGGCCTGCGACGTGCTGATCGCTTCCGAGGCCGCCCGCTTCGCCGACACCCATGCCCGGGTCGGCATCATGCCGGGCTGGGGCCTGTCGCAGAAGCTGTCGCGCCTGATCGGCATCCATCGCGCCAAGGAGCTGTCCCTGACTGGCAACTTCCTGGACGCCCGCACCGCCGCCGACTGGGGCCTGATCAACCGGGTCGTCCCCGCCGCCGACCTGCTGTCGACCGCTCTGAAGCTGGCGCAGGACATGGCCTCGATCCCGGTCGAGACCCTGTCGTTCTACAAGAGCCTGATCGACGAGGGCCATGCCCAGGCCTTCGGCGAGGCTCTCAAGACCGAACACGCCCGCTCCAGCGCCCACAACCGCGACGTCACGCCGGAGACCGTCGAGGCCCGCCGCCGCCAGGTGATGAACCGCGGCCGCGCCCAGTAAGCGTCAGGCGTTCAGCGCGGCTCAAGCATTGAACGAAGGGGCGAAACCGCCCTGCCCCAGCCGGAACAGCACCCGGTCCGCGCCGAAGTCCAGCTCGACCCGGGCGAACAATCTCAGCACGTCGACGCCCAGCAGGGCCGCCGGCTGATTGTTCAGGCTCCAGTAGTCGAAGATGTGGATGTCGGCGAAGGCCATCGGAATGTTGGTGATCCGCAGCTCGCCCAGGGTGATCGCCGGGACGACGCGGACCACGCCCAACTGCATCCCCCGGGGGGGGGCCAGCAGGCGGGCCGGCTGCACCGGGTCGGGAGCCCGCCGACGCCGCGCGGCGATCGCCCGGGCCAGGGCCATGTTGCCGATGCTGATCCCGCCGCCGGAATCGACGAAGGCCAGCGAGCGCGCGCCGCCGATCTTGGCCTTGGCGATCGTCAGGCGGCCAAACTTCTCATGGGCCACGACGGTGACGTCACGGCTCGTATAGAGGACATCCGACGAGCGGCGGCTGTGCCGGACTTCCAGCCGCTTGCGGTCGAAGTCCATGACGACGTTCCGCCCCTCCAGGATGTCGACGCCCAGCAGTCCGTCCGCGCCGATCCGCTCATAGGGCAGGACCGGCAGGATGGTGTCGGCCAGGCGCGCGTCTCCAGCGCTCAGGCTCTTGACGATGACGGTCTGGCACTGGATCGAGCCGGACACGCCATGCACCATGACGTCCGGACCGCGCGGCAGCTGGAGACGCCGGGCCAGGCCCTCGGCCACGACCGAGCGATCGGCGCCGGTATCGACGGTGAAGTTGAAGCCCTCGATCCCGTTGATCCGGACCGGCGCCGACAGGCGTTCGTCCCGGTCCTGCGAGGTGTCGATGACAAATAGCGGATCTTCGGCGGCCGGCGTCGCGAGTGCTGGCGCAGGCGGCGTCTGCGTCAGCGACACCGGCGTGATCGTTTGCGCCAGCACCGACGGCGCGGCGAACGAAAGACCCAGTCCCGCCGCGAGATTTGGGCGTGTGAGCATGGGCGCTCCTCCCTGTTCGGAGGATAACCCTGTTTTTCGACCCCATAACGAAAAACCCCGCCGGAGCGAGTCGGGCGCCGCTTTCGAAGCCGTCAGTGACGGAAGGAGACCTTAGTCTTCCTTCGGCGTCAGGATCTGCTTGCCGTTGTACATGCCGGTCTTCAGATCGACATGGTGCGGGCGGCGCAGCTCACCGGTGTCCTTGTCCTCGACGAACGAGTTGGCGCCCAGGGCGTGGTGCGACCGGCGCATGTTCCGGCGAGAAGGCGAAGTTTTTCTTTTGGGAACGGCCATCGAAGTGACTCTGCTCGCTGAGCGTGAAAATCGGAAGCGGCGACTAGGGTTCGACCCAGGCCGCCGCGTGAGCGGGGGCTTATGCCCGAATCTCTCCCCAAGTGCAAGCACCTGGGGAAAAACCGTTACACAAGCCGTCCATGTTCCTTGGCCGCCGCGATAAAGCTGGCGAACAGGGGGTGCGGGGCGAACGGACGGCTCTTCAGTTCCGGGTGGTACTGAACGCCGATGAACCACGGATGGTCGTCCCGTTCGACGATCTCGGGCAGCACGCCGTTGGGCGAACGACCGGTCAGTTTCAGGCCGGCGTCCTCCATCAGGTGGGCGTAGCCGATATTGACCTCGTAGCGGTGACGGTGGCGCTCACTGATCTCGGTGGCGCCGTAGATCTGCGCGACCTTCGAACCGGTCGTCAGGACCGCCTCATAGGCCCCCAGGCGCATGGTGCCGCCCAGGTCGTCGTTGGAGCGCCTCTGGACGGTCTCGTTGCCCTTGATCCACTCGGTCATGATGCCGACCACCGGACGCTCGGTCGGACCGAACTCGCTGGACGAGGCGTCCTTGATGCCGGCGACGTTGCGCAGGGTCTCGATCACGGCCATCTGCATGCCGAAGCAGATGCCGAAGTACGGCACCTTGCGTTCGCGAGCGAACTGGGCCGCGCGGATCTTGCCTTCCGCGCCCCGCTCGCCGAAACCGCCGGGCACCATGATGGCGTGGGCGTTCTCCAGGCGGGCCGCGGCCGCGCCCTCGTCGCCCTCGAAGGTCTCGCTCTCGACCCAGTCCAGGTTGACCTTGACCTTGTTGGCCAGGCCGCCGTGGTGCAGGGCCTCGATCAGCGACTTATAGGCGTCCTTCAGCACGGTGTACTTGCCGACGACGGCGATGGTCACTTCGCCGTCGGGATGCTGGACGGTGTTGTCGATCTGCCTCCAGCGCGACAGGTCCGGAGCCGGCGCATCGCTCAGGCCGAACACGTCCAGGACCTCGGCGTCGAGGCCTTCGTTGTGATAGTCGATCGGCACGGCGTAGATCGACGAGCTATCCAGCGCCTGGATGACCGCGCTGGGGCGGACATTGCAGAACTGGGCGATCTTGCGCTTTTCCTCAGGCGGGATCTCCTGCTCGCAGCGGCACAGCAGGATGTCCGGCTGGATGCCGATCGAGCGCAGCTCCTTGACCGAGTGCTGGGTCGGCTTGGTCTTCATCTCGCCGGCCGTCTTGATGAACGGCAGCAGCGTCAGGTGCACGTAGCAGCTCTGGTTGCGCGGCAGGTCCTGGCGCAGCTGGCGGATGGCCTCGAAGAACGGCAGGCCCTCGATGTCGCCGACCGTGCCGCCGATCTCGACCAGCACGAAGTCGACCGGCTTGACGCCCGTCTCGTCCATGGCCGGCGACAGGACGAAGTCCTTGATCTCGTTAGTGACGTGCGGAATCACCTGGACGGTCGCGCCCAGATAGTCGCCGCGGCGCTCCTTCTCGATGATCGTCTTGTAGATCTGGCCGGTGGTGATGTTGTCGGCCTTCTTGGCCGACACGCCGGTGAAGCGCTCGTAGTGGCCCAGATCGAGGTCGGTCTCGGCCCCGTCGTCGGTCACGAAGACCTCGCCGTGCTGATACGGGCTCA
>CAZRPD010000199.1:0-9157 GCA_964601775.1 uncultured Caulobacter sp.
CATCGCCCCCTTGGTCGTGCTGCGGGCGGCGCGGGGCATCCGCGGTGGCGCCCTGGTCGCGGATCAGCTGGGCGCCAGCCTGAACGCCGCCGGCGCGCCGGCCGACCTGGTCGCCGCCGCCCAGGCCGGTCAGCGCGAGGTCATCGACATCGTGGTGTCGCCGCAAGAGCCGGCGACCGCCCTGCCGGCCCTGAACGCCATCCTCGACCGCAGCAGCGTGGCCGCGGACGCGCCCGAGCGCCTGGGGCTGAGGACCGTGCTGTCGCCACACTACCGGTCGGTGGCCCGCTTCGACCCCCGCGCCGACCTGGCCCGCATCCGCGCCCCGGTCCTGGCCCTCGGCGGGAGCAAGGACACCCAGGTCCCGGCCGCGCAGAACCTGGCGGCGATCAAGGCCGCCCTGCCGCCCCGGACCGACGCGACGGTCAAGGCGCTGCCCGGCCTGAACCACCTCTTCCAGACCGCCGGGACCGGCTTGCTGGGCGAATATGCGGTGATCGAGGAGACCATGGCCCCCTCCGCCCTGACCCTGATCGCCGACTGGACCGCCCGCCACGCCGGCGCTGGCAAATGACCCCCTCGCGCCGCGCCCTGCTCGCGGCGCTGGCCGCTCTGCCCACGCTGGGCGCCGCGCGGCCGCCGAAAGGGTTCGTGAGCGTCGAGCAGGGTCGCCTGACCCTGGACGGCCGCCCCTATCGCTTCGTGGGCGCCAATCTCTGGTACGGCGCCTGGCTGGGGGCGGCGACGACCTATGGCGACCGCGCGCGGCTGTCGCGCGAACTGGACCGCCTGCAGGCGCTGGGCGTCACCAACCTGCGGGTGCTGGGTGCGGGCGAGCGGTCGCCGGCCAGGGCGGCCGTCAGCCCGACCTTCCAGGAAAGCCCGGGCGACTACGACGCCGCCCTGCTGGCGGGTCTCGACGTCCTGCTGGCCGAGATGGCGGCCCGCGGGATGAAGGCGGTGATCTATCTGAACAACTTCTGGGACTGGTCGGGCGGCATGCCAGCCTATCTGCGCTGGACCGGAGACGGGCGATGGCTCCAGCACGGCGACGCGGCTCATCCGTGGCCGGCATATCCTGACTACGCCGCCCGCTTCTATGGGGACGACAAGGCCAACATCCTCTTCCGCCGCTACGTGCAGAGCCTGGTCGGCCGCATCAGCACCGTCACCGGCAGACCCTATCGCGACGATCCCACCATCATGGCCTGGCAATTGGCCAACGAGCCCCGGCCGGGCGGCTCGGAAGCGTTCGGGGTCCTGAACATGCCCCTCTACCAGCGCTGGATCGCGCGCACGTCGGCCTTCATCAAGACGCTGGATCCGCGCCATCTGGTCAGCACCGGCAGCGAGGGCGAGATGGGTTGCCTGAACCGCGAAAGCTGCGTGCTGAACGCCCATCGACCAGCCAGCATCGACTACGTCACGGCTCACATCTGGCCCAACAACTGGCGCTGGATCGACGCCAAGGATCCCGCCGCCACCTATGCGACGGGCGAGGCCCGCTGCCGCGACTATGTCGCCCGCCACGTCGCCTTGGCCAGGCAGCTGAACAAGCCGCTGGTCATCGAGGAGTTCGGCCTGGCCCGCGACGCCCGCGCCTTCGCGCCGGGCTCGGCGACGGCCGACAAGGACCGCTTCTACCAGGCGATCTACGACCTGACCCTGGCCGACATGAAGGCCGGCGGCCCCATTGCCGGGACCAACTTCTGGGCCTGGAACGGCGAAGGCCGCGCCCAGCATCCCGACGCCTGGTTCGCCCCCGGCGACAAGGCCTTCACCGGCGATCCGCCACAGGAGGAACAGGGCCTGTACGGCGTCTTCGACACCGACGCCTCGACCCTGGAGGTCATCCGTCGGCATGCGGCGGCGGTGCGAACGACCAGATAAGACTACATTCGTAATCTCAACTTGCACGCCGCCACGCTCTCGCGCCAAGCTCGCGGGGAACGACGGGAGACAGGCATGGCTTGGCGGACTTGGGGTCGCGCGACGGGATTGGCGGGCGTGCTGGCGCTGGGCGCTTTTGCAGCCGCCCAGGCGTGCTCACCGGTCGTCGGCTATGTTCGCCCCAGCAACTTCGAGCTGGTCCAGATCGCCGAGGCCATCGTCGTCGCCACACCGGTGGGCGAAGACCCGGTCGGAGACGAGCCGTTCGAGCGCAAGATCCGCCTGCGTGTCAGCCAGATCCTGAAGGGTGAGGTCGGCGACGAGATCGAGGTCAATGGAATGTCTTTGGGGCCCACGCCCCGGAGCGACCCTGCCGACATCATCTTCTCGCATCCGGAAGGCCACATGGGGCCGTGCAACCGGGTGACCTTGGCGAAGGGCTCTGCGTACATCTTGTTCCTTGACCGTAACGGAGAGACGTACCGGACCCTGGGCTATCCGTTCTCGCGCGTCAGCGAAGACTACGCGGGCGAATCCGGGCTTTGGACCCGGACCATCAAAACCTACCTGCGTCTGCAAAACGCAGAAGCGCCCATGGCTCAACTCGCCGCGCTGGAGGCCATGCGCAGGGACATCCTCGCCAAGACCAAGCCTACGCGTGACGAGCGAGCCCTGGCCGCCGACATAGAACTGCACCTCGGCGCTCTGTCGCCGTGGAAGCCGACCGCGTTCCTGCTGGAAGCCTATGACAACGTGAAGAACGGGCGGCCGCCTCGCTACAGGCCCCGGGCCTCCACCTTCGACGCCGAGCGGTCTTCAGCGGCCGCATTCACCGATCTTCTCATGAGCGGAAGCGGCCTGGCCGCGACAAGCCCCGCTGCGCCACCACGCCGCGATCCCCGGCTGACCGCCTTGCTGGAAATGATGATCGAAGGCGAGCACCCCATGGCCATGCCCTTGTTCGACGCGCTGGCCGCGCCTGCCGCGCCCTCCAGCGACTTGGCCATGGCGATCCGCTTCTACGCCAAGAACGGCCGATACCGCGAAGCCTATGGCCTGATCGAGGACCGCGCCGCACCGATCGTAGCCCCGGCCGCCGAGGACGACGCGTGGAGACTTCTTGATGCGTTCGAAGAGGCCCAGCAGGACTCGCAGTATCATGAAGGCCCTCGTCGCTGGAGGCGCGAAGCCGATGTCGCCAAGCGCTGGCCTCAACTGGCTTTCTCGCTGACAAGGACGGCGAATGCTCGGTTCGACCGGACGCCGAGCTTTGACGACAGCCTCAGCAGCCTGCTGGGCACGGACTATCGGCGCAACCCCGAGCTTACCCTTCTGCGCTCCGGCGCAGATAACGCCATCATCGAATGGGCGATCCTTGAACTGGCCAAGCCCGAGACTCTCGCGGCGTCTTCCGGCGCCGTCGTCGGAACAGCGGCGGATCCTTTGCGCCTGCCCCTGGAGATTACGATGCGCTGGTTCCGCAACGACGACGACCGGCCCGAGAGTATCGCCCAAGCCTTCTGCCGCAGTACGGCGCATCGCCACTTGATCTTCGACCTGTGGGGGCGACCTGTCCACCTGGTCGAGCGGCCCCGCCATATCGAGACTAGCCGCTTCTCCAGTCCTCACCCCGGATGAGCGCCAGGCCCTGGCGACAGCCTTCATCGTTTGGGACAAGCGGCGCAAGGTGACGTTTGGCGGTGCGGATGAAGTCCCTGCTCTTCGCAAGCTGGCTCGGGCGGCGCCGGTCGAGCAGAAGGACATCGCGCCCCTCAAGGCCATAACCTGCACAGGCTAAATCACCTCCGGACTTTTTGCATTGTCACCGGTGTCACGCATGCTACCGGTACCGCCAAGCTGCTCCAAGAAGCGCTGGAGGACCCCTGATGACCGCCACTCGCCGCACCCTGATCACCGGCGCCGCCGCGCTCGGCGTCTATGCCGCCCTGCCGGTCGCCGGCTATGCCGCCCAGCCGCGCTCGCCGGTCGTGACCACCACCGCCGGCAAGGTGCGCGGCTATGTCCAGGATGGGGTCAGCGTCTTCAAAGGCCTGCGTTACGGGGCCGACGCCGGCGGCGAGCGGCGCTTCGCAGCCCCGGTCGCCCCCCAGCCCTGGACCGACGTCAAGGACGCCACTGCCTATGGCGCGGCCTCGATGCAGACCGGCAAGGGCGAAGAGGGCGAGACGCTGTCGGAGGACTGCCTGTTCCTCAACGTCTGGACCCCTGCGAAAGCTGGCAAGAAGGGTCTGGCCGACGGCGGAAAGCGGCCCGTGATGTTATACATCCACGGCGGGGCCTATAATGGCGGTTCGGGCGCAAGTCCCTGGTACGAGGGGACCAAGCTGGCCAAGCGCGGCGACGTCGTCGTGGTCACGGTCAACCACCGCCTGAACACCTTCGGCTATCTCTATCTGGCCCGCTTGTTCAACGACCCCAGCGTGGCCGACAGCGGCAACGCCGGCCAGCTGGACCTGGTGCTGGCCCTGCAATGGGTGCGCGACAACATCGCCGCCTTCGGGGGCGATCCGGGCAATGTGATGCTGTTTGGCCAGTCGGGCGGCGGGGCCAAGATCGCCACCCTGATGGGCATGCCGGTCGCCAAGGGCCTCTTCCACCGCGCCGCCACCATGAGCGGCCAGCAGGTGACGGTCGGCGGCCCGTTCAACGCCACCCGCCGCGCCCAGGCCTTCCTCGACAAGCTGGGGATCAAGGACCTGGCGGCCCTGCGCGCCCTGCCCGCCGATCAGATGCTGGCTGGCCTGAAGGCTATCGACCCGATCGCCGCGGCCGGCGGGGTCTATATGGGGCCGACGCTGGACCAGCGCAGCCTGACCCGCCACCCGTTCTTCCCCGACGCGTCGCCGGTCGGCCTCTCCGTGCCGATGATGTGCGGCAACACCCACGACGAAACCAAGGGCTTCATCGGCTTCGACGCCAAGGCCTTCCCCAACACCTGGGACGAGGTCATCGCGCGTCTGCCGGGCCAGTTCGCCGCGCGCATCGACATCGACCCGGAAACGGTCGTGGCCTTCTACCGCCGGACCTATCCGAACTATTCGCCGGCCGACGTGTTCTTCGCCGCCTCGACCGCCGGCCGCTCGTGGAAGGCCGCGATCATTCAGGACGAGGAGCGAGCCCGCGCCGGCGCGCCGGCCTTCGCCTATCAGGTCAATTGGAAGTCGCCGAAGGACGGCGGCGTCTTCGGCGCGCCGCACACCATCGACATCGGCCTGGTGTTCGGCACGCTGGACGCCAAGGGCTCGATCGTCGGGACGGGGCCAGACTCTGTGGCCATGTCCAACACCATGAGCGACGCCTTCATCAACTTCGCCCGCAGCGGCGATCCCAACGGCGGCGCGCTGCCCAAGTGGGAGCCCTATACGCTGGAGCGCCGCCAGACGATGGTGTTCGACACCGTCTCGCGCCAGGAAGACGACCCGCGCGGCGCCGAGCGCAAGTTCTTCAACCAAGTGCCGTTCACTCAGTTCGGGACTTGAGTTCGCCCCCGATCTCGTAGGGCAGAACCGCCGGCAGGCAGTCGACCAGGATCCGGGCGGCCAGCTCGGACTCGGCCTCGATCGCCGGGGGCTCGCCAAACACGGCCCACCACAGCTCGATCCACGCCTGACGCTCGTCGTAAGTCACTCGAACGCTCCTCCTCGAACCTAAAATGGTTAGAAGGAACAAGGCGTTGCTGGTTAACGGCAGGGTAACCAAGGAATCGTGCTGAAGCTTGGGCAAAGAAAAAAGGGCGGACCCGGAGGTCCGCCCTTTCTGAGGCTCGTCAACCGCGCAAGCGGCCAACCGTACCGCTATTAACGGAACAGGCTCAGGATCGACGAGGTCGACGAGTTGGCGATCGACAGCGCCTGCACACCCAGCTGTTGCTTGGTTTGCAGCGACTGCAGCTTCGCGCTTTCCTTGGCCAGGTCGGCGTCCACCAGGTTACCAACGCCGGCGTCCAGGCTGTCTTGCAGCTTGCCGACGAAGCTCAGGTGAGCGTCGAGGCCGGCCGAGCTGGTGCCCAGCGAGGCCAGCTTGTTGCTGGCCGACTGCAGGGCGTTGCCGATCTTGGTGATCGCAGCCTTGGCGTCGGTGGCGTTGGCGAAGGTTTCGGTTTCGGTCAGGCCGATGCCGGTCAGGGTGATCGTCTGGGCGTTAACCGTGAAGCTGTCCCCGTCGGCGTTGGCCAGGAAGGTCAGCTTCTGGGTGCCGCCGTCGGCGATCGAGACGCCGTTGAACTTGGAGTTCGTGACGGCCTTCTTGATCTGCTCGCGCAGCGAGTCGAAGTCCGACTTCAGGGCGTTGAACGAAGCCGTGTTCAGCGAGGTGTCGGAAGCGGCCAGGGCCTTTTCCTTCATCTTGCCGAGCAGGTCGATCACGGTGTCGCCCGAGGCCAGGGCGACGTCGATGGTCGACTGACCGCGTTGCAGCGAGTCCTTCACCGAGTTCAGCGACTGGCTGGCGGCCGACTGGTTCTTGGCGATGGCCCAGGTCGCGCCGTTGTCCTTCGCAGTCGCCACCTTCTTGCCGGTGTTGATGCGTTGCTGGACGACGCCCAGTTCCGAGTTCGTTTGGTTCAGGTTCTGCAGGGCGATCAGAGCGCCCGAGTTCGTGTTGATGCTGTTCAGCGCCATGACGAAACACTTCCTATTCGAGGTGTCCCGGCGTCGTTTTGACGGCCGGTGGGCATTTTGCCCATCGCCAAATATCCACAGGCTAGCTTTCTACTTCGTTGAGAAAATCCAGAATCAAAATGAAGATACAGGCCTATTTTGTTAATGATGAAAGGCAGCGAAAGTAAAAATCCTTGAATCAAAATTATAGTATTTGTCCCAAAATGGCACAAATTGATCCTGACTGTCGCGCACTTCCAGAGTCGTAGACTCAGGACGAACCCGAGCCCCAGAGTCAAACCCGCTTCCCGGATTCATTGGTCGGCGACGTAGACTCTGCGCGAGCGATAGGGCTTGGCCACGGCTCGCAGGGCCAGGACGTAGGCGGCGGTCCTCCAGGCTTCCAGCAGACGGCGCATCGAGACTCTCCCTTTTTGACTCCAACGAACAAAAGGCCGGCTGGCTCCCGGGAGGGGGAAGGAGCCAGCCGGCCTTCATGCCGGTCGTCGATGGGGGAGGAGACGACCGGCGGGTCGTCTTGGCGCGATCAGCCGTGCAGCTTGATCGCCGTCTCGGCGATGCGGCGGCCCTGATAGCGGGCGCCGTCCAGTTCGATGGCGCTGGGCTGACGCGAACCGTCGCCGCCGGCGATGGTGGTGGCGCCGTACGGGCTGCCGCCGACCACTTCGTCCAGGGTCATCTGACCGGTGTGGCCGTAGTCCAGGCCGACGATCGTCGTGCCGAAGTGCAGCAGATTGGTGATGATCGAGAACAGGGTGGTTTCCTGGCCGCCATGCTGGCTGGCCGTCGAGGTGAAGGCGCCGGCCACCTTGCCGTGCAGCGCGCCACGCGCCCACAGGCCGCCGGCGGCGTCGAAGAAGGCGGCGACCTGCGAGGCCATGCGGCCAAAGCGGGTCGGGGCGCCGACGATGATGGCGTCGTAATTGGCCAGGTCCTCGACCGAGGCGATCGGCGCGTCCTGATCCAGCTTGAAGTGAGCGCCCTTGGCGATCTCCAGCGGCACGGTTTCGGGCACGCGCTTGATGTCGACGGTCGCGCCGGCTTGCTGCGCGCCCTCGGCGACGGCCTTGGCCATCGTTTCCAGGTGACCGTAGGACGAATAATAAAGAACCAGAACCTTGGCCATCGCGGCCTCCATGTTTGCGGTCGGAGACGAAAGACTTCACGCCTCCGTCGTCGGCATCGGTTTTGGCGCCGGCCAGCCCTGCAAAACAGCCGAATAAAATCGTCTGTTACGTTCGAGATTTTCGAACGATAGTCCTCGGATGACCGAGCCCGGCACGCCGACCCTGGACCAGTTGACCGTCTTTCTGACCGTGGTCGATGCGGGCGGCTTCGCCGCGGCCGCACGGCGATTGAACCGGGCCAATTCGGTGGTCAGCTATGCGATCGCCAATCTCGAGCAGCAGCTGGGCCTGACCCTGTTCGACCGCGACGCGGCCAAGTCGCCCGTCCTGACCGAGGCGGGCCGCGCCGTTCTGGCCCAGGCCAGGGTGATCGCCGCCGGCGTCGCGGGCTTGCCCGCCAAGGCCAAGGGCCTGCTGCAGGGCCTGGAGGCCGAGGTCCATATGGTGCTGGACGTGATGATGCCGACCGCGCGGGTGGTCGACGCGTTGCGCGCCTTCCGCGAGACCTTTCCCACGGTGACCCTGCGCCTGCATGTCGAGGGCCTGGGCGCCGTCACCCAGATGGTGCTGGACGGTCGCGCCACTCTGGGCGTGGCCGGACCGCTGGACGTCGTCAACGGCGGCGAGACACTGGAGGCCATCGCCGTCGGCGCGACCCTGCTGATTCCGGTCGCTGCGCCCGACCATCCGCTGTCCCAGGGCCCGAACCCGCCCGGCGCGGGCCGCGGACACACCCAGCTGGTGCTGACCGACCGCTCGCAGCTGACCCAAGGCCGCGACTTCGCCGTCGCCAGCGCCCACACCTGGCGCCTGGCCGACCTGGGCGCCAAGCACCTTCTGCTGAAGGAAGGCCTGGGCTGGGGCAACATGCCCGAGCCCCTGGTGCGCGAGGATCTGGCCGCCGGCCGGCTGGTGCGGCTGGACATGCCCGAGCTGATCGAAGCGCACTACGCCCTGCACGCCATCCACCGCCGCGATGCGCCGCCCGGTCCCGCCACGGCCTTCCTGATCGAGCGTTTTCGTCAGCAGGCGGCCTGACCGCACGCGCCCTTGTCGCACAAGCGATCACCAGCTCTCCGGTTCATGGCCAAGATTTCATGTCAGCAAGCTTGCCGAACTGAAAAACGTTCGCCTAAGGTTCCCGTCGATGGACAAGGACGCCCCCTCGCTCGCGGACCCCATCGAAGGGCTCGACCGCCTCACCGAGCGTGAGCGCGAATGCCTGCGCCTTGTCGATCGTCACATGAGCTCCAAGGAGATCGCCCGCGAGCTCGGCCTGTCCAAGCACACGGTCGACTGGCACCTGGACAAGGCCCGTCGCCGCCTGGGCGCGGCCGACCGCTACGACGCCGCACGCCGCGTCTTCGACCGGGCTCATCAGGGGGGCGCCCCCCCTCCTATCGCGCCCCCCCTCCTATCGCGTCAGGGTCCGATCCGTCCCGGCTAGGCGCACAGCCCTCGTCACGGTCAGGTGACCGCATCGACGAAGGAGTTGTTCGT
>CAZRPD010000200.1:0-9128 GCA_964601775.1 uncultured Caulobacter sp.
CCCGGCGCACGCGCGCGGCCGATGTCCCCGTCCAGGCCGTGGAACTGATCCGCGACGCGGCCGCCCAGGCCTACGCGCTGGCCACCGGCGAGGCCTGGCAGCCCTGGCGCGGCAGCGTCAAGGCCTCGCGCCTGTCGGCCGCCCAGGTCGAGGCCCGGGAGGCGATCCGCGCCATGCGGGCCCGCCGCCACCGCGCCGTCGATCCGGGGGCCGTGGTGGTGGGGTTCCGCGCGGCGCCTCAGGCCGACACCGCCGTCGACGCCGGACGCATCTTCGACGCCCTCAACTGGGCGCGCCAGACCTGGCCCGACATGGCTCTGGCCGTCACCGGCGCCCGGGGCGGCGAGAAGCTCGCCCAGAAATGGGCGCGGTCGCACGGCGTCACCACGGTACTGGCCAGAGCCGACTTCGACCGCAACGGCCGGGCCGCGCCGTTCCGGGCCAATGACGAACTGCTGGAGTTGGAGCCGGTCTGCGTCCTGACCCTGGCCAATTCGCTGGACGCCGCGCGGGGGGCCGAGCTCAAGCCGTTCGGCCCGGCCCTCAACCTCGCCCAGAAGGCGGCCGAACGCGGCATCCGCTGCGTAACGGTGCGGCTGCGGGCCTGACGGCTCGGGCGCGGCGGCCTTGGCCGTCGCGCCCTCTTTTGTGCGGCTTGGGGGCCAGCGCTCGTCCCTGGAAAACATCAGGGTTGAAAAGCCGCCGCCCGGCGCTTTTTCTCTCGCTCCGACGCGCCGGCGGCGTTTGGCGCCCGCGGCCTTGGACAAAGGACCTAGAGACTTGGCCAACTCTCCACCCGACAGCCGCGCGCCCAACCCGATCGACCTCCATGTCGGCGCCCGCGTGCGGACCCGCCGCAAGGTGGCCGGCGTCAGCCAGGAACAGCTGGCCGCGGGACTGAAGCTCACCTTCCAGCAGGTGCAGAAGTATGAGCGCGGCGCCAATCGCATCAGCGCCTCCAAGCTCTACGAGACCGCCGGCGTTCTGAAGGTGCCGGTGTCCTATTTCTTTGAAGGCCTGGTCGATCCGGGCGCGGACGCGCCCGATCCGTCTCGTGCGGCGGCGGATCGGACCCTCGACGTCTTCCTTAGTACGCCGGAGGGTCTCGAATTGGCCGAGAAGTTCGCCAAGATCGGGCGAGGCCGGGTTCGCCGTCAGATCCTGTCGCTCGTTCGGGCCATGGCCGATGAGGACGCCGCCGACGCGGGCTAACCGCATCAGGCCGAAGGCCTGGGACGACGCCAGGCCGGGTGGAATAAAGCCCGAACGAACCGCGAGATCTTGCGGCCGCCTTGGGATCGGACCCTAACCTTAGCGGTTGGCGATTCGTTCCGGCGTCTTGCGATGACCCGCCCCTAGCCGCCCCTGGGATGGGCGGTCGGCTCCTCTGCCCGTTCGGCTGTTGTCGGCCGGCGCCGTCAGCGCCCGACCGACGACCTGTCGCCTGGTGAAACCGCTGGCCGCCGACGGCGCATTGCGCGTTGCGGATCCTGCACCCGACACCCTCGCGCTCGGGGCTGGGGCGTTCGGCCCTTGGAAGGCCGCGGGCTCCATCGCCGGCCAGGGTCGGTGGATCCAGACGTCTGGTCGGTCCTGGGCGTGTAGGTGGCGGAAAACCTCGGCCGTCTGCGCCGGCCGCGTCGAACCGGGCGAAACGCGCGGCGCAGCTTGTCCGATCAGCACCTTTGAGCAGCAGGTCATCCGCCTTGGCCGGAGAACCCCGGTGGCGTGCGGACCCGCGCGATCTGTCACGCCATCCCTAGGGCGGGGCGGCCCGGGTCAAAGCCGACCTCGCAAGCGAGGCGCGGGCCGGCGGAGCCTCCGGCCTTCCTCCGCTGCGCTGCGTGCAGCCCGGTGTCCACCGTCCGCGGGCTTTGGCCCGGCCCTTCGTCCCCGCCCTGCCAGGACGCGTGATCGCGGCAGGGACCGCGAGCCGTCGGGGCCCTTCCCGGCGGAAGACGGAGAAAGACCATGCTCAACAAGGTTCAACTGATCGGCTTCACCGGCGCGGACGCTGAAATTCGCGCCACCTCGGGCGGCAAGGCCCTGGCGGTCCTGCGGGTCGCCACCAGCCGCTACACCAAGAAGAACGGCGAGCGCCAGGACTTCACCACCTGGCACCAGGTCGAGATCTGGAGCCCCGCGACGGTCAAGTGGCTCTCCTCGCGTCCCCTCCCCAAGGGCTCGAAGGTCTATGTCGAAGGCGAGATCCGCAACGAGCACTACACCGACAAGGACGGCCAGGAACGCTACTTCACCAAGGTGGTGGTCGCCGGCCCGGGTCACGAGCTGAAGTCGCTCGACCGACCCGAGACCAATCCCGAAGACGAGGAGGCCTAAAGGCCCCTCCCCCGCCCCGGAGGATCCCCTCCGGGGCGGGGATGTTCGGGACATGGCGTAACGCACACTTACGAGGTATAAATGTGCGTCACTCAGACTCGCCGCTTTTGGCGCGGAGAACGGCTTGTTGGACGCCTCGGTCGAAGGGCTGTTTTTGAACCTCGCCAAGGCCGAGGACGCGGTGAGCCGACTCGACGCGCGCGCCCAGACCTGCCCCTTCGCCGAGGGCTGGGCCGCGCGGGTCGACTTTCTCGAGGCCAACGGCTGGGGCTGGGTCAGCGGCGAGATCGTCGACATGGAGGACCTGGTCCTGCACGACGCCCAGATGGACGCGCGCCTTCCCGACCAGGCCCTGCGCGCGACCTATGGTCTCGTGCGGGCCCGTCGTAGGGCGCGCGGCGCGGGGCCGGAGCTGCAGACCGCGCACGGGGCGGTCTGGCTGGCGGGCCATCGCAGCGAGCCGCCGCTCTTGGCCCCCTCCCCTATCGACCCCGACGAGGTTTGCCCTGGCCCCGGCGCGGAAGCCCGCGACCTGGTCGGCGAACTCGTCCATCAGGTTCGAACCCTGAGCCGGGGCGAGACGGCCGATCCGATCGAGGCGGTGGAGGAATGGGTGCAGTGGACCCGGCGCCTCCCCGATCGCGCGCCGGCCTTGCTGCGCGCGGCCACGGCGCTGGAGGGCTGGCGCTTGGTCAACCCCCTGCCCCGCCAGACCTTCGTCGGCGGGGTGATGGTCGCCCAGGCCCTGAGGGTGTCGGGCCGCACGCGCTCGTGCCTTCTCGCTTTCGAGGGCCCGCGTCGGACCCACCTGCAGCCGCCGCGGGGGTTCGTCGCCGCCCCGATCGCGGCCCGCCTGGCCTACTGGCTGAAGATCACGGCGGTCGGGGCCGAGGCGGGCTTGGCCGAGATGAAGCGCCTGGACCTGGCCCGCCAGGTGGTGCTCAAGCGCGTCGGCGATCGCAGGGCCAACGACCGCTCGGCCGATCTCGTCGACCTTCTGCTGGCTAGGCCCCTGGTCAGTGCGCCGATGGCGGCCGAGCACCTGGGCGTCGCCGGCCATACGGCCCGGCGGCTGCTGACGAACCTGGGCGGGTCGGTGATGGAAGTCAGCGGCCGCTCGCGTTATCGCGCCTGGCGGCTGTAGCTCGGCGGCTCAGCCAAGTGGGCAAATGGGGAAGTTCCCATTTGGGCGTCTGGGGTGTTGCGCGGCCCGGCGAAGCAGTTCAGCTCAAGGCGTGGTCTTGCCCTCTTGAGGACTTGCCCAGAACCTCCTCTCCCCATCATGGCAAGAGGGCAAATCCCCATTTGGGTATTTTGCCCAAACAGGGAAGTTCCCGGAACCCCGTTTGCGAACTTGGGTATCCGGGTTAGAGTGGTGTTCACCAAATGGGCGCTGGGTTAAGTCCACCCTTGCCCATCTGGGATGAAGGTGTTTTGCGAATTTGGTGAAGCGGGTTTCTGTGGAAAAGTGGCTTTCCACTTGTCCCCAGAACCCCATTTACCCACTTCGGTTAAAACCCTGTTCACCAATTGCCCATAACCTCATTTGGGCAAAAGGGGACTTCGGCAGAAACCCAAGACCCCAGTTGCCCAGTTGCCCATTGCCTCAGAAGGGAACTTCCCCATGGCGGTCATCAGCGTGTGTTCGACGAAGGGCGGGGTGGGCAAGACCACCCTGGTCATGTGCCTGGCCGACGCCTTCGCCCGACAGGGCGGCTCGGTGGCCATCGTCGATGGGGACCCCAACGGCCACGTCGCCAGCTGGCGCGAGCGCGCCGGCGACGACTGCAAGGTCACCGTCATCAGCGAGGCCAACGAGACCAAGATCCAGGACGTCATCGCCAACGCCGCCGGCGAGTACGCCCTGGTCTTCGTGGACCTGGAAGGCGCGGCCTCCCAGGCGGTGACCTACGCCATCGCCGAGAGCGACATGGTCCTGATCCCGACCAAGATCTCGGGCATGGACCTGCAGGAGGTCTACCGCACCTACGAGGTGGTAAAGCGCGCCGAGAAGATGCTCAAGCGCGGCATCCCCGCGCGCGTCGTGTTCAGCCAGATGAACCCGCTCTACAGCCGCGTGGCTGGCCATGCCCGCCAGGAGATCCGCGACAATGACATTCCGGTGCTCAACACCGAGGTCATCCAGCGCGCCGCCTACCAGCAGATCCACTTCACAGGCATGACGCCCAGCGCCCCCGGCGGCGAGCCCAAGGCCGCCAAGGAGATCGCCGCCGTGCTGGCCGAGCTGCTCGAAGCGCTCGCCCGCCAGGCCCAGGCGGCCTGATAGGAGAGGGGAGACCATGACCGACAAGACCGTCCGCCCGATCTTCCAACCCGCGCCGCGCCCGCAGCGCATCAATGACGCCGGAACCGCCGAGGCCCTGCGAAAGGCCACCGAGGACCTGGGCTTCAACCGCACGACCAGCGCGCCCGCGAGTGCGCCCGAACCGGCGCTCGCGCCGGTCGCCAAGGTCGAACCCGCGCCGTCGCCGCCCGCGCCGGCCGTGGCGGCGACCCGCGTCCCGAAGGTCGCGCCCGCCGCGCCGGCCCCGCGCGCGGCTCCCAAGCCCAAGGCGGTCAGGTCCGCCCCGGCGAGCGACTTCTCCGAGCGCGAGACCTCGCTCAAGTTCACGATCGACGACGAGTTGTCGACCGCGCTGAAGCTGGAGGGGGTCAATCGGCGGGTGACGGTCAAGTTCCTCGTCCTGGAAGCCTTGGCCGAGAAGGGTTACCCGGTCGATCTGACCACCCTCCAGGAAGATGGACGCCGGGCGCGGAAATAGGCAGATGTGCAAAAGGGCAAATGGGGCTTTGCCCGTTTGCCTATTTGGTGACTTGGGTGGCTGCGGCGACAGGGCCGCGGCCGGCGCGCGCGCGAGGTTCAGGGGACGAATCGCGGTACGCCAGATGATCGTGAGAGTAGGGCAGGGCGCATGACGGCCCCCAAGGACCGCAACAACCAGTTCGACCTGTTCATCCCGCTGATGCGGGATCTCTCGCTGAAGGATCAGCGCGAGACCATGGAGCGGCCGTTCTTCTCGCTGCAGAAGCGCAAGCGCCTCAAGCCGATCGAGTACAAGAGCCAGGACGGCGAGGTCTCGGTGAAGGTCGAGGCCGTGCCCGCCTACGGCATGGCGACCATCTGGGACGCCGACATCCTGATCTGGGCGACCAGCGCGCTCAACCGCCTCAAGGCCGAGGGCAAGAACGACGTGCCCCGTTCGCTGCGGGTGACGGCCTATGACCTGCTGCGTTCGATCCAGCGCGACACGGGCGGCAAGGGCTACGCCGACCTGAAGGCCGCGCTCGATCGCCTGCAGACCACGACGATGTCGACCTCGATCCGCGCCAAGAAGGGCCGCGATCGCCGCTTTAGCTGGCTCGACAGCTGGGAGGTCGAGGTCGACACGGTCACCGACAAGCCGATCGCCCTGAAGATCACGCTGTCGGACTGGGTCTGGGAAGGGATCATGGGGGAGAAGGCGGTGCTGACCATCCACCCCGACTACTTCCAGATCTCGGGCGGCCTGGAGCGGGCGATCTACCGCATCGCCCGCAAGCACGCAGGCGACCAGGACGAGGGCTGGTCCTGTCGGGTCAGCACGCTGCACGACAAGACCGGGTCCGACAGCGCGGCCAAGGAATTCGGCCGGATGCTGCGCAAGATCGTCGAGACCAATGAGCTGCCCGAATACGACATGTCGTTTGTGACCATGGGCGACGGGTCCCTGGGCGTGAAATTCATCCGCCGATCGGTCGTCGAACGGGTGCAGCTGAAGGCTGAACTGGAGGCCGAGGACGCGGCGCGGCGGCGCCGGGAGCGGGAAGATCGTCGCGCCGACGAGGTCGACGGTCTCGTCGACCCTTGGGCCAAGCGACGCGTGAAGTCCGGCGAAGCCTAACGGGCTATCACACACCGCATCCGCCGATTCCTATTTAAATCAAGCTGTTGTGTTGATTATCTAAACCATGCCGGCCCCGCGATGTAACGGGGTTTCACCCACCGGAGTCGCGCCCGGCGCCCGCCAAATTGGTAAATGGACGGTTAAAAACCGGCGCGCACGGCGATTTTGGACTCCGTTTTCCCCTTTCGGGCGGTACGAGCGGTCCTTCGGGGTTTCGCCCACCGGGCTCGGCCCAGGGCGTCGGGGTTTCACACACCGCCGGAGGGGGCGGACGTCGGGGTTTCACACACCGGCAGGCCGCCAACACAGCAGGGTGGGCCCGCGTTTCGGGGTTTCACACACCGTCGAGCGCCTGAGGTGTCCAAAACCCCGATAATCCGGGCTCCCGCATCGAAAAACGATGACGACTTTCGGGGTTTCGCCCACCGGAGAAGATTCCGCGACCTTCGGGGGATCACACACCGCCCGGAAGCTTGCTCAAGCTGTGGATAGCTGCGGGGGATCGCACACTCTGGGTCCGGGGGATCGCCCACCGGACTGTCGGGGGATCAGACACCCAGTGACGGTCTATCGCACACCTGGGCTGTCGGTAAGTGTTTGCGCACGCGCACGAATTTGGCTCTCTGGAGCCCCTTAACTTATCTAACTTCTTCCATAACAATATCTCTAACGGCGCAGCTGAGGCGCCGCCGGGAGAAGCAGGGCCAAAAAGGCGGCCCTGATCCCCCGGCTCGGGGGGAAGGAACGACGCGGGGGAACACCCACCGTTCTGGAGCGAACCCAAGCTGACCAGACACCCTGGATTTCTGCGGAATTGTCGCCTCTGTGGCTCCCGTGGAAGGCTGCTCGCCATGCACCGGGGTCTTCGCATCGCTATGCTCGGCTTGATCCCCGCGCCCGTGGCCTTGGCCCAGGCGCTGCAGCCCGCGCCGCTCATCCTGCTCAATGACACGCCCAGCGAACCGCCGGGCCTCTATCTGCGGACCTCATCGGCTCCAGCCATCGGGGCGATGATCGCCTTTCGGCCTCCGGCGGACGCCTGGCCCTATGTCGGCCAGGCCTTGCCCGCGCGCGCCCGCACCAGCATCCTCAAGACCATCCGGGCCGGGCAGGGCGACCAGGTCTGCGCCGAGCGTCAGGTCCTCGCCATCAACGGCCGCGCTCTGGCGCGGATCGCACGCGTCGATCGCCATGGGCGGACCCTGCCGGGGTGGAGCGGATGCCGAAGGCTTGGCGAGGGGGAGTTCTTCGTCCTCTCCACCCGCATCCCCAACAGCTTCGACAGCCGCTACTACGGTCCGGTGCGTCGCACCGATGTCCTCGCGGTCTACCGGCCGTTGGTGGTCCCGCCAGGGCGGCCGAGAGCCTCGTGACGAGACGCGCAGCCAGGGTCGGAGCGCTGCTTGTCGCCGGAGCCGTCCTGACGGCCGCGCCGAGCCTGGTGCGGGCGCAGCCACCCTCCGCGGCGGCGGCCGCCGAACTTGACCGTCTTCGCGCCCTCATCGCGGCGCCCGGCGCACGTGACGCCATTGCCCGGGTGGCCCTGGCCGAGGCCGCGGGGCAGGGCGACAGCGGCCTGGCGGCCGTGGTCCATACAATCCTCAATCGCTTGGCCTCGCGCGCCTGGGGCGACAGCGTTGACCAGGTGGTCAACGCCCGCCGCCAATTCGAGCCGGTGATGCGGGTGGGGGGCGACTGGCGGGCCTTGCCGCCTGGCCGACCGGCCGACCGCGCCCGGATCGACACCATCCTCAACCTGGCGCTCGACGGGCGTCTGCCCGATCTCACCGGCGGGGCCCTCTATTTCCAGAACCCCAAGATCGTCGCCGAGCGGGTGGCGGCCGGCACGGTCTCGCCGGGCCTCGTCCACTTCGGCGGCGCCGCGCCCAGCGCGGTGATTGGCGACCACAGCTTTTATGCGCAGGTCGGGCGGCGCGGCCCGGCGCGGCCGGTCGATGCGCTGACGCGGGCCGGCGGCGGGATCTTCGTGCCTAAGGACCTGCCGGTGGAGAGCACGGCCTCGACGTCGCGGGGCGCGGCCTCCGGCGAGCGGGGGCTGTTCGTCCTGCCCGACGGGGCGATCGTGCAGGAGCGGCCCTGACGTCTGGACCCTGATAGCTGCGGCGGGGCCGCCAGCGCTGGCTCGCTCTTGCGGAGCTCGCCGCCGCTGCGGCGGGCGCTGGCGATTGAGCCTGGTGGCGACGTCGGCCCATCGTGTCACGGCGCCCCACCGGTCAACGGCTGCGCCGTTCCCCTCCACGCTCGCGAGCGAGCGTTCCGGTGACAGGCGGAGACCCCGCCGTGTCCCGCCGGGTCAACGCCGCTCACCGGGAGCGGCGAGCGGAGGATCTGGCGATGTTTGATCTGATCAACACGGTGATGGGCTTGTTTCGGAAGGCGGAGCCGGGCGCGCGGACGCGCCTGGGCGACGCGGCCGACGATCATGTCCACGCCTACTGGGATCACCTGGATGAACTGCTGTGGGCGCAAGGGCGCGCCGAGTTCGAGGCCGAGAAAGCCGCGCGGGCGGCTCGCGACGATGCCTGGGCCAGGCTTCCTGACGAGGAGCGCGACGCCGTGATCGCCTGGTGCGACGACCTCAACGCTCAGGGGCGATTGGCGGATCATCCTTTCTACGACCAGTGGCTGGCCCTGCGGATGGAGGGCTATGTCGGCGACTGACCTCGGGGGCGCAGCCCCCCTTTTCGCCGACCAGCGCCGGGGCCTGGGCCTTGCTCGGGCCTGGACCGGGCGGCCTCGCGGGCCGGCCGGCGCGAGGCGACCCTATTGGCGACGACGGCGCCCGCGGGGCTCCGGGGGGAGCGGCGCCCAGCGGCGCGCCGCCCACGACCCCGGTCCCACCCCCCGGGCCCGCTCGCGGGG
>CAZRPD010000201.1:0-9123 GCA_964601775.1 uncultured Caulobacter sp.
GAACAGCGAGCCGGACTTTTCACCCTTGGCCTTCTTTTCCGGTTTGGCCTTGCCGACGCCCTTGGCGTCGGAACTGGCCGCGGCGCGGGCGGCGGCGCGAGCCTGCTCGATGATGTCGCGGGTCGACATCGGACGGGTCGGCGCCTCGGGGGCGGCGAAGTCCGACAATTCGGGCTCGGGCTCGTAGTGCGGGGCTTCCGGCGCGAAGCCGTCGGCCATCGCATAGTCTTCCTGCGCGAAGCTGGGCGCTTGCGGCTCTTCGACCGGCAACTCGGCGAGCGCCAGACCGGGAGAAGCCCGCGGCGGCGGCGCGTCCGGCGGCGCCACGAACACGTCGTCCTCGGCCGCGTGGTGGCTGAACGATGCGGACTGGCCGTAGTCGTAGTCGCCAAACGGCGAGGCGGCCGGCGGCGGCGTGGCGCGGGCCGGCGCCGGTTCGGCCTCGATCTTGCGCTGGGCTTCGCTCAGGCGGGTGTCGATCTTCTGCTGGGCTTCCTCCAGCATGCGGAGCGTGCGCTCCTCGCTCTGGCGGATGCGGTCGACCAGCTCCTGACTGGAGCGCTCGTGGCGCTGGTTCAGGCGGTCGGTGACGCGGGCGACCTGCTCGCCGACATCGTCGATGGCCAGGGCGTTGCGACGCTCGGCGCTGCCGATGCGCTCGGCTAGCTTCTCGGTGATGCGGGCGATTTCGCCGCCCAGCTTTTCCAGGGCTTGAGCCTGGACGCTGTCGGCGCGGTTCAGCTTGTGCTCGACGGTGGCGGCGATGCGGGCCACCTCGCCGCCGACCTGCTCGATGGCGGTGGCGTTGCGCTGCTCGGAAGCATGGACGCGGCGATTGAAGGCGTCGGCGACGCCCACCACTTCGCGGCCCATGCGCTCGATGGCCTGGGCCGAGCGCTGCTCGGCGGCCTGCACGTGGGCGGCCATTTCGCCCAGCTTGCGTTCCATGCGGTCGAAGCGACCGTCGGCGGTCTCGCGCAGCTTGGCGGCCATCTCGAGGCGCGCGGCTTCCATGCGCTGGGTCAGGCTGGCGGCCAAGGTGTCCAGTCGCTCCTGCACGCCGGCGGCGGGATTGACGCCCTCGACCGCGCCCAGGCGGGTGTCGAGCGCCGTGAAGGACGAGCCCAGCTCGCGCAGGGCGTCGCTGGTGCGGGTTTCGGCGGCTTCCAGGCGCTCGCTCAGGCGGGCGACGACGGCGTCGACCAGGGCGGTCGGATCCTGCGGCGTCGGGGCCGCGGCGGCCTGTTCGTTGATCCGGGCTTCCAGAGCGGCGATCGTTTCGCGGGTGCGGGCTTCGCCTTCATAGAGATGACCGGCGACCTTGCCCAAGGCGCCTTCCAGCGCGCGCAGGGCTTCGGCCGAACGCGGCCCGGCCGCTTCGGTCTCGATGCGACGCACGCGTTCGGTCGCGCGGGCCTGGTCGGTCTTCAGTTCGTTCACAGCGCCTTCGAAACGAGCGGCGACGGCGATCTGTTCACGTTCGGATTGTCCCAGGCGCGACAGCGCCTCGCGGACGGAATGGTCGATGCCGGTGATGGCGGCGGCGTTGCGGCCTTCGGCGGCCTCGATGCGTTGGGTCAGGCGGTCCAGGGCGACGGCCACGCGGCCGACCTCGTCCGCCGGATGCTGGGCGATCTCGATGCGCGGCGGCGCGTCGTCCTTGACGATTTCCAGATAGGCGCGGTTCGTCGGCGTCTCGTCGCCGGCGCGTTGATCTCCCGGCTGACCATCGCCCTCGATGATCATCCGATTGAGCCACTCACCCAAAGTCATGCCGGAGCGACGCGCGAGGTCCTTTGCGACCTCTCGTGCCTTAGGGTCGATGCCCTTTACGCTCCATGGCGAAGCCGCCGTCATGCGAATCGATCTCCACGCACCATGTGGAAAACGCTAGTCGTCGATTCCTAGATAGTAAACGCGACGAAAACGCCGGATCTAGTGGCGCCTGCATTCACTGTGGAGGAATCAGGACGGAGGTCAAACGTTCTGTAGCGCGCTTCAAATGCAAGAGAGTTAACGCTTGTTAACCATTTGCCAGGCCGATTGTCACAGGCCTAGAAGGCGGCATGGACCTCACCGCCACCCTCGTCACGGCCGTCGTGCTTCTGTTCCTCGCCGTCGTGTGCGGCTGGCGCGGCGCGCGTCCGTCCAATGTTCTCAAGGGTCCGCGCATGATTCCATGGCGCCCGCTGATGATGGTCTGCGTGGTCGCGCTGATGCTGATGCTGGTGCATCTGGTGAACCTGCTGGGCGTCGAGACCGGCAACCAGACGCGCTATTGAGTCACACTCAGCTGGCGGCCTTTTTCGGCCGTTTGGTCAGCCCCGACATGCCGCCGGACGACAACAGACCGATGTCGGCAAGCAGGAAAGGGATGGCCCACTTGTGGGGCGCGGCAATGTAGCGCGGCTGCCAGACGGGGTCGTACTTGTCCTTGTAGCGACGCACGCCCTGGAAATTGTAGATCTCCTCGCCGCGCTCGTAGAGCAGCCGGCCGACCCGCGACAGGATCGGGGCCAGACGACGGTCCTCGAGGCCTGCCAGGGGCGCGACGCCGAACTCGAACGCCTGGTAGCCCTCGTCCTTGCCCCACTGCAGCAGCTCGACGAACAGGTAGTCCATGACGTTCTTGGGCGCCTCGTCGGAGTAGCGCATCAGGTCCATCGAGAACGCGGTCTTGCAGGCGGTCAGCCACATCGTGGCGAAGGCGACGATCTTGCCCTCCTCGCCGCGCACGATGGCGACCGGGAATTCGGCCACGTAGCGCGGGTCGAAGCCGCCCATCGAAAAGCTCTTCTCGCCGCCGGCATGGTGGCCCAGCCAGACGTCGGAGATGCGCTTCAGCTCGTCCATGATCGCCACGGCGCCGCCGACCGGCAGCACCTCGAAGGCCGGGCCGCCCTCCCCGGCCTTGCGCCAGTTGCGGCGCAGGACCTCGCGGCGGCGACCGACCAGGCTGAAGGCCTCCAGCGGCACGGCCGCGCTCTCGCCGGTCTTCTGAATCGCCAGGCCCAGGTCGACCGTGTCGGGCAGGTCTTCCGGACCCAGGCCATAGAAGCCCGCGCGCGCGGCGTGGGCGTCGGCCAGTTCGCGGAAGCGCCAGAAGAGCTCCATGCGCTCCTCGTCCTTGCCGACCGGCGCGCCCAGGGCGACCCACGAACGACCGCGGACGCCGAACATCAGGAAGCTCTCGCCCGAGGCCGAGAACAGGAAGCGCTTGTCGCCCAGCAGGGCCAGGTTGGCGGCGGGCTCGGCGTCCTCCGCCTTGGCCAGGATGGCGCGCACGCGGTCAAACTCGGGATCGGTGTCGTCGACTACGCCCGGCGTGGCGGCGGTGGCGATCAGGCGCCAGACGCCGACGGCCAGCAGCACGATGGCGGCGGCGACGGACGAGCGGATGGCGCGGGCCGCCTCGTCATGGTCCTGCAGGATGCGGATCCACGACTTGTCGGCGAATTCAGTGTGCTGGAAGGACCACCAGCCGAGCAGGCCCGCGCCGGCGATCGCGGCGCCGGCCGACAGCAGCCAGCCGGGCGTGATCTCCATCCGGGCCAGCGCCGCCTTGCGCGGGAAGGCCTCGTGGAACGGCGCGATCAGGGCGAAGCAGACCAGCAACATCGCTGTCTCCTCCCAGTTCAGGCCCTTGAAGATCGCCAGCACCGCCGAAGCGCCCAGAACGATCAGCACCGCCCACCAGGCGGTTCCCAGCCGGGCGCGCAGGCCGAAGGCCAGCAGCAGCAGGACCAGACCCAGGATCGACGAGAAGAAGTGGCTGATCTCGATCAGCAGGTCCGGCGCGACGGCCAGCAGCAGCAGGAAGCGGGTCGGCTCGGACGGCGTCGCCCCCGAGGCCAGCAGCATCACGCCTGCCGAAGCGGACAGCACCGCCGCCAGCATCGGCGCGATCGCCAGAGCTGCGGGTCTGAAAACGGTCGCGGACATCCAGATCCCGGATCGACGAATCCCCAGCGGGATCCAGCAGCGGTTCCTCGTATAACTCGCAAATCCGCGCGCGGTCGCGGGGGATGATGCGAAACGATCGTTTGAATCGACTTGCCGAGCGCGTCTCGACGCGTACTGTGTCGCCAAGAACTAGGTCCGCTTAGGGAGATGAGACCATGGCCGATTTCGGGGGTACCGAGCTCGACGCCTTCCGCGCCGAGACCCGCGCCTGGCTTGAGGCCAATTATCCGCCGTCCCTGAACGCCCCGATGGGCGAGGACGAGGCCCCCTGGGGCGGCCGCAAGGCGGTCTGGAAGAACCCCGACGCCAAGCTGTGGCTGGACCGCATGGCCGAGCGCGGCTGGACCGCGCCGATGTGGCCGCGCGAATACGGCGGCGGCGGCCTGTCCAAGGCCCAGAACAAGGTGCTGGAGCAGGAGCTGCGCCGCCTTAAAGCAAGACCTGCGCTGATGAGCTTCGGCGTCTGGATGCTGGGTCCGGTGCTGCTGGAGTACGCCACCGAGGAACAGAAACAGCGCTTCCTGCCGCAGATCGTGCGCGGCGAGATCCGCTGGTGCCAGGGCTATAGCGAGCCGGGCGCGGGCTCGGACCTCGCGGCCTTGCAGACCAAGTGCGAAGACAAGGGCGACCACTGGCTGATCAACGGCCAAAAAGTGTGGACCAGCTATGCCGACCAGGCCGACTGGATCTTCTGCCTGGTGCGCACCGATACGTCGAAGAAGCACGAGGGCATCTCGTTCGTGCTGTTCGACATGACCTCCCAAGGCGTCGAGGCCCGCCCGATCAAGCTGATCAGCGGCTCGTCGCCGTTCTGCGAGACCTTCTTCGACAATGTGCAGGTTCCCAAGGAACAGCTGGTCGGCAAGGTCAACGGCGGCTGGGACATCGCCAAGCGCCTCTTGCAGTACGAGCGCCAGAACATCAGCGCCTCGGGCTTCGGCGGCGGCGGCGGCCTGTCGGTCGTCGAAGCGGCCAAGAAAGAGATCGGCGTCGACAGCGAAGGCCGCATCGCCGACGGCGACTTCCGCGCCCGCCTGGCGGCCCACTCGATGGACGCCCACGCCTTCCTGCTGACCGTGCGCCGCGCCGAGGCCGAGTCCAAGCAGGGTTCGGGCCCCAGCGCCGCGGTCTCGATCATCAAGTACGCCGCCGCCAAGATGAACCAGGAGCGCACCGAGCTGCTGGTCGAGGCGCTGGGCCTGCAAGGCCTGGGCTGGGAAGGCGAAGGCTTCGCCGCCGAGGAACTGGCCGCCCCGCGCGCCATGCTGCGCGCCAAGGGCAACTCGATCGAGGGCGGCACCAGCGAGGTCAACCTCAACGTCGTCGCCAAGCGCGTCCTGGGCCTGCTGGACCACCAGTAAGACCATGCTGGAATTCTGGTACGAGTTCGCTTCGACCTACTCCTACCCGGCGGCCATGCGCATCGAGGCGCTGGCCGCCGAGCGGGGCGTGGCCGTGGCCTGGCGGCCGTTCATCGTCGGGCCGCTGTTCCATGAGCAGCAGGGCCTGACCGACAGTCCGTTCAATGTCGTGCCCACCAAGGGCCAGTACATGTGGCGCGACCTGGCGCGGGTCTGCGACAGCCAAGGCCTGCCGCTGCGCCATCCCAGCCAGTTTCCGCGCAACAGCCTTCTGGCCGCGCGCGTGGCGATCGTCGGGCTGGAGGACGGCTGGACTCCGGCGTTCAGCCGCGCGGTCTACCAGGCCAATTTCGTCGACGACCTCGATATCGGCAGCCCTGACGTCCTGGGTCCGCTGATCGCCGAGGTCGGGGCAGGTCCGGAGCACGTGCTGGCCGCCGCCCAGTCCGATCCGATCAAGGCCAGGCTCAAGGAGCATGTGGCCCTGGCCAAGGCGCGCGGCCTCTTCGGCGCGCCCAGCTTTCTCACCGCCGACGGCGAGCTCTTCTGGGGCAACGACCGTCTGGAACAGGCCCTCGACTGGGCCGTCCGTCATCAATCCAGGGAGCACGCCTGATGGCCGTCCTGACCGAAGAACAGACCATGCTGCGCGACGCCGCCAAGGGCTGGGCCAGCGAAAGCGCCCCCGTCGGCGCGTTGCGCAAGCTCCGCGACGGCAAAAGCAAGCAGAGCTTCGATCCCGCCGCCTGGACCGAAATGGGCGAGATGGGCTGGGCCGGGGTGATCGTCCCGGAAGACTATGACGGCTCGGCCTTCGGCTATCTGGGCCTGGGACTGATCCTGGAAGAGACCGGCCGCACCCTGGCCGCCTCGCCCCTGCTCTCCACCGCGATGATCGCCGCCTCGGCCCTGCAGCTGGCCGGCTCGGACGACCAGAAGTCGGCGTGGCTGCCCAGGATCGCTGTTGGCGAGGCCATCGCCACCCTGGCCGTCGATGAAGGCTCGCACCATGCGCCCGCCCGCACGGCCCTGACCGCGACCAAGACCGGTTCGGGCTTCGTGCTGAACGGGACCAAGACCCTGGTGCTGGACGGCGAGGCCGCCGAGCTGCTGATCGTCGTGGCCCGCACCGGCGGCAAACCCGGCGACACCGACGGCCTGACCCTGTTCCTGGTTCCCGACGCGGCCGGCGTGACCCGCACGCACCTGGCCTTGATCGACTCGCGCGGCGCGGCCCAGGTCGCGTTCGACGGCGTCGAGGTCGGCGCCGAGTCGGTGCTGGGCGAGGTCGACAAGGGCTGGACCGTGCTGGAGCCCGTGCTGGACCGCGCCTACGCCGGCCTGGCCGCCGAGATGCTGGGCAGCGCCTCGGCCGCCTTCGACATCACCCTGGAGTACATCAAGACCCGCACCCAGTTCGGCCAGGTCATCGGCACGTTCCAGGCCCTGCAGCACCGCGCCGCCAAGTGGTTCACCGACATCGAGACCACCCGCTCGTGCGTCGAGGCCGCCCTGGAGGCCCTGGACGCCGGAAACGACAGCCGCGCCCTCGCCTCCCTCGCCAAGGCCAAGGCGTCGGAACTGGTGCACCTGGCGTCCAACGAGATGGTCCAGATGCACGGCGGCATCGGCATGACCGACGCCCATGACGCCGGCCTCTACATGAAGCGCGCGCGCGTCACCGAGGCCCTGTTCGGCGGGGCCAGCTTCCACCGCGATCGCTACGCCCGCCTGATGGGCTTCTAACCCCCTGCGCCATCCCCAGTCCTGGGGATGGGCCGCCTCCGCGAGAGCCGGATACCGTCGTTTTCATTACGACGGGCCGGCGCTCCGCGGGGAGCGGGACGATCGCCGCTCCCGTCCTTGGGGAGCTTCATCATGTTCAAGACCACCGCTGTTCTCGCGATCGCCGCGAGCCTCGTCGCCGCTTCCGCCGCCCAGGCGCAGGTTCCCCTGCAGATGAGCTATCCGGCCGACGCCGCGATGAGCTGCGAGCAGCTGATGGCCGAGATGGGCCGCATGGATCAGCTGATGGGCGTGTCCAACGGCGCAATCGCCAATGCCGAAGGCGCGGCGCGCGGGGCCGAGACCGCCGCCAGCCTGGGCATCAACGCCGCCCTCTACAGCGGCGCCCTCGGCCGGGTCCCGGGCCTGGGCATGTTCGCCAACGCCGCCGCCTCGCAGGCCAAGGCGATGGCCGCCGCCAAGGCCCAGCGCGAAGCCCAGACCCTCCAGGTCGCCCAGCAGCGCCGCGCCGTCATGGGCGGCCTGCATCAGGGCAAGTGCGGCGCCAACGCCGGCATGGCCACGCCCGTCTCGGCGACCCTGACCACGACCAGCCCCCTGTCCGTGGCGTCCGGCGCCCTGGCCACAACGCAAGCCGTCACTCTTCGGAGCTCCGCAGCGCCCAACGGCGCCATCGTCGGCACGGTCAAGGCCGGCGGCGCGGTCTATCCGACCGGCCAGCGCAACGGCGTCTGGATGGAAGTCGACGACGAGAACGGCGCCCGCGGCTGGATGTCCTCGGCCTTCGCCAAATAGGTATCGGGTGAAGGGGCCGCCTCCGTTCCCAGGATCAAGGCCGCTCGCCTGAAGGCGCGGAACCATCGCCCGCGCCGCCGGTCTTCCCCGCGGTTCCCCGACTGCGGGGAAGACCATTTCGCGCCGACAGACTTCGAACCCTCAAGCCGCCGGTCTGGCGGCTTTTTTCTTGGCCCACGCCAGATCACAGAGGGCAGTTGGCGACTTCTATTGACCACCTATGTCGGAAACCCGACAAAGCGTCACCGTATCAAATGATGGCCAAAAACAGACCATCCCGGAGACTCGCTTGTTTTTGCCTGCCTCCTGACTGGATTGTGTCGGCTAAGCGACGGCGCCCAGCAACGCCCCCACCTATAGCTTGCAACCCTTGCCGTGAGACGGCGTTCGATTCGCTATGACTGGGCCGTTAGCGACCTTGAAGAACCGCCTTCTTTCCGCTTTGCCGACCGAAGACCGGGGCCTGCTGGCGCCCCATCTCGTCCCTATCGATCTGGACAAGGGGCGCTTGCTCTATGATCCCGGCGATCTGGTCGATCAGGTCTATTTCCCCAATGAGGGCGTCATCTCGCTGATGACCCTGATGGAGAACGGCGCGGCGATCGAAGCCGCCATCATCGGCCGCGAGGGCGCCCTGGGCCTGATGGCGGCCGTCGCCCCGCGCCAGTCCCTGACCCGGGCCATCGTCCAGGCGCCGGGCTCGGCGCTGCGCATCGCCGCCGGTCCGCTGCACGAGGTCTGGACCCGCAGCGCGCCGCTGCGCGACCTAGTCGACCGCCATAACGAGGCCTTGTTCGCCCACGCCGTCCAGTCGGTGGCCTGTAACGCCCTGCACGCGGTCGAGGCGCGCTTCAGCCGCTGGCTGCTGTCGTGCCACGACCGCATCGACAGCCACACGGTCAACCTGACCCAGGAGTTCCTGGCCGACATGCTGGGGGTTCAGCGCACGACGGTGACGGCTGTGGCCGGCTCGATGCAGGCCAAGGGCCTGATCCGCTATCGCCGCGGCGTGGTCGACATCCTGGACCGCGCCGGTCTCGAGGCTATGACCTGCGAATGCTACGGCGCGGTGCGTCGAGGGTACGAGCGGTTGCTGCCGGCGTCGTTCGAGTAGCGGCTGTATCCGTTTTCCCGGCAAAAGCCGGGACCCAGATCTCAAGGCGTTCAGGCTGACGGGATCAGCGCCACGCGCCTAGAACCCACCCCAGCAGTCTTCCATCTGGGCTCAGGGCTTCCCCGGGGAGATCCGAGGGGTGGG
>CAZRPD010000202.1:0-8944 GCA_964601775.1 uncultured Caulobacter sp.
CGTGGCTGCGGAAGGTAGACTCCAGGGCCTCGTCCCGGGCGGGTCGGCGAAGATGCGCAGCTGCTGCTCCAGCGTCTCGAAACTGTCGATCGGCTTCTCGGCGACGCGGGCGCGCTGCGTTGTCGCCGCATCGACGCCGCTGGCGACATTGCCGCCGTCCCTCACCATCGGGGCCACCGACAGCATCATCGCCGCCGCCCAGGGCCGCAGGCGCTCGACGCGGTCCAACGGCACGTTACCCCGGTCCAGCACAGGACGCAGGGTAGCCAGGGCGGTCGGCGAAAGCTTCTGGGTCAGGGAGCGGTCGGGATCGACACCGTACTGGTCGACCAGGGCCTGGATGCGGTCGGGTCCGACGTCGATGCGGGTCTCGAACCAGACCTTGTCGGCCGCCGCATAGGCGCGGTCGAAGACGGCTGTGCGCCAACGCACGTCGGGGCGCAGCACATGCATGGATCCGAACAGATAAACGACGGAGTCCCGGTCGCGGACCTCCCACATCGCCGGCACCGCGCTGGCCGCGCCAGCTGCCGCCATCCAGGCGATACCCGCCGCGATCACTACACGCGACAGACGCCTCACTACGCCACGCAACATGTCTTTGAGAGCCCGACTGAAACTAGGCTTTCAGATATGCGCGAACGTGCTGAACGCCGCGCTAAACACGGCCGCGACCGAACGCCTCAGCTAGCTCCAAGCCTTGAAATGCTTGGATAATTTCAGCCCCTGGCGCTGGTAGTGCGAGCCGCCTTCGCCATAGAGTCGCGCGGGACGCGAGGTCAGGGGCTCATACACCAGACGGGCCACGGTCTGACCGTCCTCCAGCAGGAACGGCGTCTCGTGGCTACGCACTTCCAGCACGCCCTTGGAGCCGACGGCGGCCGCTTCCTCGGTGCCGAAGCCGGGGTCGAAGAAGCCGGCATAGTGGACGCGGAACTCGCCGACCGACGGATCGATCGGGGTCATCTCGGCCGCTTCCAGCACCGGGATCTCAATGTCGTCCTTCGAGGCCAGGATGTAGAACTCGCCCGGGTCCAGCAGCAGCTCGCCGTGACGGGCCTCCAGCGGCTCCCAGTAGTCGCGCGGGTCGTGGCCGTCCTCGTGGTCCAGGTCGACGACGCCGGCGTGGCGACGACCGCGGAAGCCTACAACCCCCGTATCGGAAAGAAGATCGACGCCGACGCTGCGGGTGGCCAGCTTGGCCGGCTCGCCGCGCTTGAGGCGCAGCTGGTTCAGGCGCGTGCCGGCCCGGACCAGCACCGAGAAGGTCTGCGGCGCGATCTCGATATAAAGCGGACCGGTATAGCCGGCGTCGACGTCGTCGAAGGCGCGGCTATGGTCGGTCAGCAGGCGCACGAAGACGTCCACCCGGCCGGTCGAGCTCTTGGGATTACCGCGCGCCGACACCGTCATCGGCAGCGTCAGGCTTTCCTGGATCTCGGCGATATAGACGCAGCCCTTTTCCAGCACCGCGCCCTTGGTCAGGTCCAGCTCGTGCATCGCCACGTCCTTCAGGCGGTCCGGCACCTTGCGGTGCAGGCCCGGCAGGAACGAGGCGCGGATCCGCCAGGCTCGCGCGCCCAGACGCAGATCCAGGCTGGCCGGCTGCACCTGATCGACGTCGAACGGCGTGGCCGAAACGATCGCCTCCTGGGCGATCAGCTCTTCGATGTTCTGGCAGGGCAGAATCCCTGCGGCATGGGCGTCGGTCATCGGCGCGACACTCGCGAAACACAGCTGCAAAGGCAAGGCGGAGCCTGTCCGCTTTGAAGGAATCCTTCAAAGCGGTCGAACAGGCTCCCTCGTTAAGATCAACGCGGTCAGCGAATTCGCTGACCGCTTGGCCTGAGCAAGCTCGCCTGTGACAATGTGATTTTCGCGCGTGACAATTCTCCGATCGCGGATCGGGCGTTCACGCTTGACCAACACCCCCTCGCCGCTCCTTATGCGGCCGGTTTGGAGCGCGTTAGGCGAAAGTGTAAGCGGTTTCGCCGCCTGAACGCGCTCTTTGTTTAAGATTGAGCCTTTTCAGATGAAAAGGCTCCCGCGTTTGGAGGCATAGGCCCGTGGCCGAGGATCCTAAAGACTGGGACGTCGCGACGAAGCTCATTCGTGGGGGCATCGCGCGCTCGCAGTTCATGGAGACCGCCGAGGCGCTCTACCTGACGCAAGGCTTCACCTACGACAGCGCCGAGGGCGCTGACCGCCGCTTCGCCGGCGACGAGCCCGGCTTCGTCTATTCGCGGTTCAACAACCCGACCGTGAAGATGTTCGAGGACCGCCTGGCCCTACTGGAAGGCGCCGAGGTTTGCCGCGCCCAGGCGACCGGCATGGCCTCGGTCCACGCCGCCCTGATCGGCCTGGTGAAGGCCGGCGACCACGTCGTGGCCGGCCGCGCCCTGTTCGGCTCGTGCCGCTGGATCGTCGCCGAACTGCTGCCGCGCTTCGGGGTCGAGACCACCTTCGTGGACGCCACCAACCTGGCCGAATGGGAAGCGGCGATCCGCCCCAACACCAAGGCGGTGCTGATCGAGACGCCCTCGAACCCGGTCCTGGAAATCACCGACATCGCCGCCGTGGCCGAGCTGGCCCATGCGGTCGGCGCCAAGGTCGTGGTCGACAACGTCTTCGCCACCCCGATCTTCCAGCAGCCGCTGAAGCTGGGCGCCGACGTCGTGGTTTATTCGGCCACCAAGCACATCGACGGCCAAGGCCGCGTGCTGGGCGGGGCCATCCTGACCAGCGAAGCGATCAACGAAGAGTTCTACCGCGACTACGTGCGCCACACGGGCCCGGCCCTATCGCCGTTCAACGCCTGGGTGCTGGTCAAGGGCCTGGAGACCCTGGACCTGCGCGTGCGTCGCCAGACCGACACCGCCGCCGCGCTCGCCGACGTCATGGCCGAGCACAAGAAGGTGCAGCAGGTGCTCTACCCGTTCCGCCAGGATCACCCGGGTTACGAGATCGCCAAGAAGCAGATGAGCGGCGGCGGCACCGTCGTCGCCATGGACCTGGGCTCGCGCGAGGCGGCCTTCAAGTTCCTGAATGCGCTGGAGATCGTCGATATCTCCAACAATCTGGGCGACGCCAAGTCGATGGCCACCCACCCGCCGACCACCACCCACCGCTCGGTGCCAGAAGAACAGCGCCCGTCGCTGGGCGTGACCGAGGGCGGCGTGCGCCTGTCGGTGGGCCTGGAAAGCGTCGAAGACCTCAAGCGGGATGTGATCCGTGCGCTCGATCAGGCGTGAGACCTCTCCTCCCATGCAGCGCATGAGGCGCCGCCGCGGCCAGGACGGCGCGGCTTATGAAGCGCGCACGCGCGACATCGTGGTGCGCGTCTTCCCTGTCTATGCGGCCGAGGAGTCCTCGCCCGAGCAGGGCCTCTATCTGTGGTCCTACACGGTCGAGATCGAGAACCACGGCGGCGAGACCGTGACTCTGATCTCGCGTCGCTGGAGCATCACCGACGGCTTCAACCGCGTGAACGACGTCGAGGGCTCTGGCGTGGTCGGCGAGCAGCCGGAGCTGAAGCCCCGCGAGGCCTTCCGCTACGTCTCCAACTGCCCCCTGCCCACCCCGTCGGGCGCGATGAAGGGCAGCTATTCGATGATCAATGCCGACGGCGAGGTCTTCGACGTCGAGATCCCCGAGTTCTCGCTACCCCTGGCGGGCGCGGCGCTGAAGACCAACTAGCTCACAAAAAAGCCGGCGCTCCTGAGGGGCGCCGCCTTTCTTCATTCAGGACGTCTGGCTCACGCCGCCGGCGGATCCAGGTGGTAGACCCGCGAGCAGTATTCGCAGGTGACGTGGATCTTGCCGTCGGGCTCGACCATGTCGGCGACTTCCTCGGCCGAAAACGAGTCCATCACCACGCCGATGCGGTCTTCCGAGCAGCGGCAGAAGGCGCGCAGCGGCTTTTCTTCCAGCAGGCGCACGCCGTCCTCGTTGAACAGACGCCACAGCAGGGTCGCGGTCGTGACGGTCGGATCGATCAGCTCGTCCTCGCCGGTCGTCTCGAACAAGGCCTGCACGTGGGTCCAGGCTTCCTGCGTCTCGCCGCGCGACTGGTCGCCGGCGATGGCCTGGATCAGGATGCCGCCCGCGCGCCATTGCGGTCCCTCGCCGGTGTCGATCTGGCCGACGGCCAGGCGCACGCGGGTCGGGGTCTGCTCCGATTGGGCGAAGTACTGCTCGGCGCACAGGGCCAGGGTCTCGCCCTCGATCGGGGTGACGCCCTGATAGCGGTCCATGTCCGCGCCCTGGTCCAGGGTCATGATGAACACGCCGCCGCCCAGCAGGGTCTTGGCCCCCGGACGCGTGAAGCCTTCCGAGATCGCCGCGACCTCGTCGGCGTCGAACCGGCAATAGCCGCGCAGGCCGCCGCTGGTGTCGTAATCGACCACGACATAACGCACGGGGCCGTCGCCCTGGGCCTGGACGATCAGCCGGCCCTCGAACTTCAGGCTGGAGCCGACCAGGGCCGCCAAAGCGCAGGCCTCGCCCAGCAGGTTGGCCACCGGCTCGGGATAGGCGTGGCGCGTCAGCACCTCGTTGACGGCCTCGCCCAGGCGAACCATCCGGCCGCGCACGGGCAGGCCCTCGATCTGAAACGCGGAAACGACGTCGTCGAGGACGCCGGGAAGGGAAGCGGTATCGGTCATGGGGAGGCTAGATAGGGGGTCTTTCCGAAAAAGCGAGCCCCCTCGACACTTGCCCCCTCCGGGCCTTGCGGCCCTCCTCCCCCGGAGGGGGAAGACAAACCCTTCTGCCCCCTCCGGGGGCGGACGACCGCGAAGCGGTCAGGTGGGGGCCAGTAGCCCCTACCCGATCGCCCCGAACGCCCACGCCAGCACCGACTTCTGGGCGTGAATGCGGTTCTCGGCCTCTTCCCAGACCAGCGAACGCGGGCCGTCCATGACCGCGTCGGTGACTTCCTCGCCGCGGTGGGCGGGCAGGCAGTGGAGGAAGACGCCGTTGGCGGCGGCCAGGTCCATCAGCTTGTCGTCGACCTGGTAGGGCTCGAAGGCGGCCAGGCGTTCGTCGTGGTCGGTGTCGCCCATCGAGACCCAGGTGTCGGCCACGACGACATCGGCGCCGCGCACGGCGTCCTTGGCGTCGGTGGTCATGCTGACACGGCCCTGCAGGCCCTCGGCGCGCGCCAGGTCGTGCAGGTCGGCGTGATAGACCGCCGGGCAGGCGATCTTCAGCTCGAAGCCCAGCAGCGGCGCGGCATGGATGAAGCTGGAGCAGACGTTGTTGCCGTCGCCGACCCAGGCGATGGTCTTGCCTGCGATCGGGCCGCGGTGCTCCTCGATGGTCACCAGGTCGGCCATGATCTGGCACGGGTGGCTCTTGTCGGTCAGGCCGTTGATCACCGGCACGGTCGAGACCTGGGCGAAGCGCTCGACGTCGGCGTGGCTGTTGGCGCGGATCATCACCGCGTCGACCATGCGCGACAGCACCTTGGCGGTGTCCTCGATGGTCTCGCCGCGGCCCAGCTGCATGTCGTTGGCGGTCGAGATGATCGCACTGCCGCCCAGCTGACGCATGGCGGCGTCGAACGAAAAGCGGGTGCGGGTCGAGTTCTTCTGGAAGATCATCGACAGCACGCGATCCTTGGCCGGCGCGTCGGCGTCGACCTTGCCCTGCGGCCAGCCTTTGCGGGCGGCCTTTCGCGCGTGGGCGTCGTCCAGCATCAGGCGCAGGGTCGCGCCGTCCAGCTTCCAGAGGTCGATGAAATGGCGGGGTTGAGTCATCGGACTATCCCTAATTCCCGCCTCCCCGGCGAAAGCCGGGGCCCAGATTGATCCTGGAAATCAGCGGGTTTTATCTGGGTCCCGGCTTTCGCCGGGAAAACGGGGTTTGAGGCTCTAGGTGGCGGCCTTGGCGCGAGCGACTTCGCAAGCTTTCTCGAGCTTGGAGATCGCCTCGCTGGCTTCCTCGATGGTCAGGTTCAGCGGCGGCAGCAGGCGCACGCAGTTGTCGCCGCCGCCGGCGATCAGCAGGTTCTGATCGCGGGCCATGACCATGAAGTCGCGGTTGTTCGGCACCACCTTGATGCCGACCAGCAGGCCCTTGCCGCGGATGTCGACGATGATATCCGGGAAGCGGTCCTTCAGACCGTTCAGCTGCTGGGTGAAGTAGCCGCCAACGGTCCGGACGTTGTCCAGCAGCTCATCGCTGTTGATCGCGTCGAAGGCGGCGTTGCCAACGGCCATGGCCAACGGGTTGCCGCCGTAGGTCGAGCCGTGGGTGCCGGGGGTCATGCCCTTGGCGCCTTCGGTCGAGGCCAGGCACGCGCCGACCGGGAAGCCGCCGCCCAGGGCCTTGGCCACGCACATGATGTCCGGCTCGCTGCCCGGCGCCCATTCGTGGGCGAAGAGCTTGCCGGTCCGGCCCATGCCGCTCTGGACCTCGTCGTAGATCAGCAGAATGCCGGCGTCGCGAGTGATCTGGCGCAGCTCCAGGAGCTGGGCCTCGGTCAGCGACCGCGCCCCGCCCTCGCCCTGCACCGGCTCGATGATCACCGCGGCCGTGGTCGGGCCGATGGCGGCTTTCAGGACTTCCAGGTCGCCGAACGGCAGCTGGACGAAGCCCGGCAGGCGCGGGCCGAAGCCGTCCAGATAGCCGGCGTTGCCCGAGGCGTTGACCGCCGCGTACGAGCGGCCGTGGAACGAGCCGTCGAAGCCGATGACGTCGATCCGCTCGGACTGGCCGTTCATCACGTGATAGCGACGGGCGGCCTTCAGCGCGCACTCGATCGCCTCGGTGCCCGAGTTGGTGAAGAACACCACGTCGGCGAAGGTGGCCGCGCACAGCTTGTCGGCCAGCACTTCCTGCTCGGGGATCGTGTAGATGTTGGAGACGTGCCAGAGCTTCTCGCCCTGGGTCTTCAGCGCATCGACCAAGGCCGGATGGGCGTGGCCCAGACCGCAGGTGGCGATGCCGGCCACGCAGTCCAGATATTCTTCGCCCGTGGTCGAGAACAGTCGCGCGCCTCGGCCTCGCTCGAACGCCAGCGGAGCGCGGTTGTACACGCCCATGATGTGGTTCTGCGAGGGATTGGACGACGTCGCGGTGCTCAAGTGACCGGCCTCCCAAAAAGGAAAGAAGCCCCCGCGCTGAAAGCACGGGGACCGGAAGGCCGCAGGTTGTCGGCTCACAAGGCCGGCCTGTCAATCAAGGGGATGTGAAACCGCCCTGAAAACGCGGCGAAAAATCAGCTCTTCAGGCGATAGCCGGTGACGAACAGGCGCCAGCACCACAGGAACAGGCCCACGGTCAGGAGGCCGGTGGCGATCACGCCGATGGCGATCGAGCCGTCGGCATGGCCGATGAAGCCGTAGCGGAAGCCGTCGATCAGGTAGAAGAACGGATTGAAATGGCTGGCCGTACGGAACGGCTCGGGCAGCTTGTCGACCAGATAGAACGTGCCCGACAGGAAGGTCATCGGCATGATCACGAAGTTGGTCACCGCCGCCAGCTGGTCGAACTTCTCCGCCCACAGGCCGGCCAGCACGCCGGCCATGCCCAGGATCAGCGAGGCGGCCACGCCGAAATAGAGGATGGCCCAGGGATGGGCGACCGACAGGCCCGCGCCCGGCAAGACGCCGATGACCAGCGCGGTGACCGCCCCCACCACCACGCCGCGCGTCGCAGCCCCCAGCGAGAAGCCCAGCACCTGCTCCAGCGCCGACAGCGGCGGGGTCAGAAAGTCGGGCGTCAGGCCCATCATCTTGGCCTGGATCAGCGACGACGAGGCATTGGCGAAGGCGTTGTTCAGGATGGCCATCATGATCAGGCCCGGCGCCACGAAATGGCCGAAGGTGATGCCACCCACGGCCGGCCGGCTGCTGCCCACCGCGACCACGAACACCAGCATGTAGAGCAGAGTCGTGACCACCGGCGCGGCCACCGTCTGGGTGCCGACCTTCCAGAATCGGCGGATTTCGCGCTGATACAGGGTCACGAAGCCGGACCAATTCCAGCCACGGTAGTCACGCGGCTGGGGCGGAATGACGCTCTTGGCCGTGTCTGTCATCGCAAAACCCCTTGAATTTCCAGGGATGTGCGCCCTGTGGCGACGTTCCGCAAGCTTGGGCTTGCCTGAATCAACATCTTGTTTCTGTGGACAGAGTCGTTACCGCCTATTGTGCGCTTTAACACATTCTTTACGATATGTAGTAGGACAGCCGCCGGCGGGGCGGTTTCATCACCATATATGGGATGGCAGGCGTGGGGACGCCGGCCTCTCCTGTTCAAATGGCGGAGACGGGTTATGAGCTGGACCGACGAACGGGTCTCGACCTTGAAGAAGCTGTGGCTGGACGGCCTCTCGGCCAGCCAGATCGCCAAACAACTGGGCGGCGTCACGCGTAATGCCGTCATCGGCAAGGTGCACCGCCTGGGCCTCTCGGGCCGCGCGGCCCCCTCGCAACCGGCGCGTCCGGCCTTCAAGGCCCCGCGCCCGGCGCGTCCGGCCGCCCAGGCCATGCCGTCGGCGCCGCGCCGCGTGACCCCGGTCGAGGCCCCCTCGGCGTCGGTCCCCGTGGCCGCCGCCCCGGCGCCGCTGCCGGCTTTCCGTCATGAAGAGCCGGGCTCGGCCACCGTGCTGACCCTGGGCGCGCACATGTGCAAGTGGCCGATCGGCGACCCGTCGTCGGACGGCTTCACCTTCTGCGGCCGCCGCTCGTCGGAAGGCCCCTACTGCATCGAGCACGCCCGGGTGGCCTACCAGCCGCAGCAGACCAAGAAAAAGGCGGGTGCCACCGAGCTCGCCCGTTCGCTTCGCCGCTACATCTAAGAACAATAAAAGTCTCTCAGAGCGGCGGGATCCCGGACAGTCGACGCGACTGCCCGGGATTTTCCGTTTGTGGGGGACGCCGTTAGAGCGTGGCGTCTTTTGACGGAATCGGGATTCCCAAATCGCGGGTGATCTGAT
>CAZRPD010000203.1:0-8889 GCA_964601775.1 uncultured Caulobacter sp.
TATGTCCCTGTCACGCATGCCGTTGACCAGGGGCAGGTGGCCGCGCGCTGGGGCAGCCTGGCAATTGGCCCCGACGCGGGTCCAGGAGACGTCCTCCCCCTTGGCGGCAGCGGCCAGCACCGGCGCCAGCGGAACGGCCGGCGCGGCCTTCAGCTTTTCCAGGCGGACCAGCAGGTCCTCCTTCCAAGCCAGGCGCTTCATCTGCCAGCCGCCGAGACCGCACAGGATCGCGAACGAGATCCCGACCGCGATCGTCAGGCCGATCGGAAAGGACTTCTTCTCAGACATCGCCCCGTCCCGCTTCGGAAGCCTTCTGGGCGTATTGGGCGGCGACCATCAGGCCCTTGGCGGGGCGCATCAGGCCCAGGGTGATGACGAACACCGCCGGCAGCCACACGACCAGCAGCGCCCACACCGGCCAGTTCCAGGCGAACATCGAGAACAGCGCCCCGAACGCGCAGAGGGTCCCGGCGATCAGGATCACGAAGGTCGCCGCGCCGTCGCCGGTCTCGTACTTGGAGAGGTCGAAGCCGCAGGCTTCGCAGATTGTCGCCGGCCGCCACCACGAGCAGGCCCGCGGCCCCCCCCCGCGGCGCGAACAAGGCCCGCGCGCGGGGGGGCATGGGGGGTTGATCTGGGACAGGAGGACCGCCTAAAACGAAAAAGCCCCGGAACGCGGGTCTGCGTCCCGCCCCCCTTGAGATCCTGCGATCTTAGTGAGCCGAGGCCCCGAAGATCACGTAGATGAACGCGAACAGGAACAGCCAGACCACGTCGACGAAGTGCCAGTACCAGGCGGCGGCTTCGAAGCCGAAGTGCTGCTTGGGCGTGAAGGCGCCGTTCATCAGGCGGATCAGGCAGACCAGCAGGAAGATGGTGCCGACCGCGACGTGGAAGCCGTGGAAGCCGGTGGCCAGGAAGAAGGTCGAACCATACAGGCCCGAGTTCACCGCGGCTTCCGAATAGAACAGCTGCTCGTGGTTGATGTGAGCGTACTCAACGACCTGGATGACGCTGAACAGAGCGCCCAGCAGCACGGTCAGGATCAGGCCCCACTTGGCGCCCTTGCGGTCGCCGACCTGCAGAGCGTGGTGCGCCCAGGTAACCGTCGTGCCCGACAGCAGCAGGGTCAGGGTGTTGACCAGCGGCAGGCGCCAGGCCGAAACCGTCTCGACACCGGCCGGCGGCCAGGTGGCCCAGGCGGTGCGGACTTCCTCGATGGTCGAGAGTTCGCGGTGGCCGTGGAACAGGGCCATTTCGAAGAACATCCAGAACCAGGCGACGAAGAACATCACTTCCGAAGCGATGAACAGGATCATGCCGTAGCGCAGGCCGATCGAGACGACCGGGGTGTGGTCGCCGGCCTTGGCTTCCTTGGCCACGTCCGACCACCAGCCGAACATGGTGTAGAGCACGCCGGCCAGGCCTGCGGCGAAGATCGCCCAGTTGCCCTTTTCCATGCCGAGGAAGCCGCCCTTGATCCAACCGATCAGGCCGACGGCCATGACGACGGACGCCATCGAGCCGACGAACGGCCACGGGCTGGGCGGAAGGATGTGATAGTCGTGTTTAACGGCGCCGGCCATGTGCTGCTAACCCTTATATCCCTCGATCACGGCGCGCTGGTCCCCCTTACGCCGTGGTCCTTAAGTGAACGCTATAGCCCTCTCGACGGCGTGCCGCCAAGAGGTTCCACGATGCGGGGCGAGCTTGCCGCCGCCACCTTGTTGTTTTTGTCGTCCTCGACCGCCGGGAAGAACGTGTAGCTGAGCGTGATCTCGCTCTTGCCCTTGGTCTCGGGGTCGTCGACGAACTTCGGATCCACGAAATAGACGATCGGAAACTCCACCGTCTGGTGGGGCTGGATCGTCTGGCTGGTGAAGCAGAAGCATTCCAGTTTCTGGAAGTACGGACCGGCCTGTTCTGGCACCACATTGTAGAGGGCGCGGCCGGTGATCGGCTTGTCGGTCGGGTTGCTGACCTTGAAGAAGGCCAGGCCCGTCTCGCCGATGCGCAGGTTCTGGCTGGCCTGCATGGTCTGGAAGGTCCAGGGCAGGTCGCGCAGGTTGGCGTCGAAGCGGACGGTGATCTTGCGGTCCAGGATCGTGGTCGGGGCGGCCTCGGCCTTGCGGACCGTGCCGTCGAAACCCGTGACCTGGCAGAACAGCTTGTACAGCGGCACGGCGGCATAGGCCGCGCCGACCATGCCGAAGAAGGCGACGCCGCAGATCAGCGCCACCCGGCCGTTGCGACGGGCCATGGCCTGCGCCGGCGCCTCCGGCCCGCGCTGTCCCTTTGGGGGGGCCTTAGGCGTGCGGTTGAACATTGCCGGCGAGCCTCACCAGGGTGACCACGAACACCAGGACGACGAAGGTCACCAGGCCCAGGGCCAGGGCCAGGTTGCGGCCTTTGCGGGCCTTTTCGGCGGCGTCGCGCGCCGCGGTCGTGTTGTCGAGCGGTTGGTTCACTTCAGCAGCTCCAGCGCCTGCACGCCCGTCACGGCCTCGCCCAGCAGCGCGGCGAACAGGAGGGTGAGATAGAGGATCGAAAAGGCGAAGAGGTTACGGGCCGCCTTGGCGCCAGCCGCCTTCTCGTCTTCGGAGACGTCGTACAGCGCCCGGTCGGCCAAGCGCGGATCGGCCGCGTCGCCGGCCTTGCTGGCGAACACCCGCCAGGCCAGGATCAGGAAGGTCAGGCCGCCCAGGGCCGCGACGGCCAGATAGAGCGGGCCGCCCAGGCCGGTGAAGGCCGGGATCAGGCAGATGGGCGTGAAGATCAGGCTGTAGATCAGGATCTGCTTGCGCGTCTCCTTGGCGCCCTTGACCACCGGCAGCATCGGCACTCCGGCCTTGGCGTAGTCGGTGGTCACGTACAGCGACAGCGCCCAGAAGTGCGGCGGCGTCCAGAAGAAGATGATGGCGACCATCAGCCAGGCGTTCAGCGGGGCCGAGCCCGTGGCCGCGGCCCAGCCGATGGCGGGCGGCAGAGCGCCGGCCAAGCCGCCGATGACGATGTTCTGCGTCGTCCAGCGCTTGAGCCACATCGTGTAGACGACGGCGTAGAAGACGATGGTGAAGGCCAACAGCCCGGCCGCGAACCAGTTGATCGCGAAGCCGAGGAACATCACCGACAGCAGGGACAGCACCACGCCCAGGGTGGCGGCTTCCTCGCCCTTGACCTTGCCGGCCGGGACGGGACGGCCGCGGGTGCGGCGCATCTGCTGATCGATGTCGGCGTCGTACCACATGTTTAGCGCGCCCGAGGCCCCGGCCCCGACGGCGATGCACAGCACGGCGATGGCGCCCAGCACCGGATGGATCGGCGCGCGGGCGGCCAGTAGGCCGGTCAGGCCCGTAAAGACCACCAGCGACATCACGCGCGGCTTCATCAGCTGGAAGTAATCCTGCCAGCGCGCGGTGCTCGAATTGTCCGGGATGGTCTCCGGGGTCATGGCGGCGATCTTCGACATGTCGGCTTCAGATGTCAGTCTTGATGGGCGAAGGGCGCGATCCGGACCCGAACTTGGATCCAGACCGCGCCCCCGCTTGGTCCAGGTTAGGAGGCGACCACTGTTAGTGGTGGCTGTCTTCCTTGATCACCGGCGGTTCGCTGAACTGGTGGAACGGCGGCGGCGACGACAGGGTCCATTCCAGCGTGGTGGCGCCTTCGCCCCACGGGTTGGCTTCACCCTTGCGGCGACGGATCACGGCTTCCAGCAGCATCAGCAGGAAGATGCCCACGCCGACGACGGTGATCATGTAACCGACCGACGAGACGTAGTTCCACTTCGTGAAGGCTTCCGGATAATCGATGTAGCGGCGCGGCATGCCCTGCAGACCCAGGAAGTGCTGCGGGAAGAACACCAGGTTCACGCCGACGAACATCACCCAGAAGTGGGCGGCGCCGAGGAACTCGTTGTACTTGATGCCGAACATCTTCTCGAACCAGTAGTAGAAGCCCGCGAAGATGGCGAAGACGGCGCCCAGCGACAGCACGTAGTGGAAGTGCGCCACGACGTAGTAGGTGTCGTGCAGGCTGTAGTCGATGCCGGCGTTCGACAGGACGACGCCGGTGACGCCGCCGACCGTGAACAGGAAGATGAAGCCGATCGCCCACAGCATGGGGGTCTTGAAGCTGATCGAACCGCCCCACATCGTGGCGATCCAGCTGAAGATCTTCACGCCCGTCGGGACGGCGATGATCATCGTGGCGGCCACGAAGTAGGCGCGCAGGTTGATGCTCATGCCGACGGTGTACATGTGGTGCGCCCACACGACGAAGCCGACGAAGCCGATGGCGACCATGGCGTAGGCCATCGCCAGGTAGCCGAAGACCGGCTTCTTGGAGAAGGTCGAGACGATGTGGCTGATGATGCCGAACCCGGGCAGGATCAGGATGTACACTTCCGGGTGACCGAAGAACCAGAACAGGTGCTGGAACATGACGGGGTCGCCGCCGGCGGCCGGGTCGAAGAAGTGGGTGCCGAAGTTGCGGTCGGTCAGCAGCATGGTGATGGCGCCGGCCAGGACGGGCAGCGACAGCAGCAGCAGGAAGGCGGTGATCAGCACCGACCAGGCGAACAGCGGCATGCGGTGCAGGGTCATGCCCGGCGCGCGCATGTTGAAGATCGTGGTGATGAAGTTGATCGCGCCCAGGATCGACGAAGCGCCGGCCAGGTGGAGCGACAGGATCGCCAGGTCCATGGCCGGCCCCTTGTGACCGATGGTCGACAGGGGCGGATAGATCGTCCAGCCGCCACCGAAGCCTAGGCCCGGGCCGCCGTCGACGAACATCGACAGGCAGAGCAGGATCCAGGCGGCGATCAGCAGCCAGAACGAGATGTTGTTCATCCGCGGGAAGGCCATGTCCGGCGCGCCGATCATGATCGGAACGAACCAGTTGCCAAAGCCGCCGATCATGGCGGGCATGACCATGAAGAAGATCATGATCAGGGCGTGGGCGGTGACCACGGCGTTGTAGCCGTGCTTGCCCTTGAACAGGCCCATCTGAGCCAGCAGGCCGGTGTCGGAGAACACCTGGATGCCCGGCTCCATCAGTTCCCAGCGGATCAGACCCGACAGGGCGCCGCCAACCAGGCCCGCCATGATGGCGAACAGCAGGTAGAGGGTGCCGATGTCCTTGTGGTTCGTCGAGAAGAACCAGCGGGCGAAGAAGGGCGGCTTGTGGTCGGCGTCGTGCCCGTCGTGGGCGCCGTCCGTATGGTGAGTGTCTGCGGCGTGAGCCATCGGACTTCTATCCTACAGGTATCTTAGGCCGCCGGCGCGGCGGGAGCCGCGGCCGGGACGGAAGCGGGAGCGGCGGCCGCAGCCGAGGCGGGGGTCGCGGCGGCCGGCGCAGCAGCGTCAACCTCAGCCGAAGTGGCGGGCGCAGCGGCCGGAGCCGGCGGAGCCTTCTTCGAAGCCACCCAGGCGTCGAACTGCGACTGCGTCACGACCTGGATCTCGATCGGCATGTTGGCGTGGTCGACGCCGCACAGTTCCGAGCATTGGCCGTAGAAGATCCCGGTCTTCTCGGCCTTGAACCAGGTTTCGTTCAGGCGGCCGGGAATGGCGTCGATCTTCAGGCCGAAGGCCGGCAGGGCGAAGGCGTGGATGACGTCGGCGCCGGTGACCTGCACGCGGACGACCTGGTTCACCGGCACGACCATCGCGTTGTCGGCGGCCAGCAGGTACGGGACCTTCTTGGCGTCGGCCTGTTCCTTGGTCAGCGGCAGCGACACGATCTCGCTGACCTCCTGGTCAGGATACTCGTAGCCCCAGTACCACTGATAGCCCGTGGCCTTCACGGTCATGTAAGGCTTGGGCATGTCGTTGTAGTGGAACAACAGGCGGAACGAGAAGATGGCGATGACCATCAGGATCAGCACCGGGACCAGGGTCCAGATGATCTCGACCGTGGTGTTGTGGCTGAACTTGGCCGGAACCGGGTTCGCCTTCTTGTTGTAGCGCACTGCGATCCAGATCAGCAGGCCCAGCACCAGAAGGGTGATGGCCGTGATGATCGGCAGCAGGATGATGTTGTGGAACCAGATCGCGTGGTGCTTCAGCTCCGACGCGGCGGGCTGCAGGTCGATGGCCCCCGGCGTGGGTTGGCCCATCAGATCTTCGGCGAGGGCGTGCCCCGCGAAAACGACACTGGCGGCGAGCGCGCTGGCGCCCGTCAAGACCCGCCGAATCCCCGAAAATTGCGCCTTCATATCCCTCACGGCCCGTTTCGGCGGCAGTTTGACATCGATCAATGTCATCCCGCACCGACTTGCTTATTACGGCCCTGATGATGGCGGGAGCCACGACCGACAAGGTCCAAAAGGACACGCGTCGACGCTCAGCCCGCCCCAAAAAGGCCGATCCGCAGGCTGCATACGCGCATCGCCCCCCGTTGCCAAGCACCAGAGACCACGCTCTGAGCATGGGATTGGCGCGCCTGCCCTTCAGCCCCCGAAAAACCTGCGCCACAACGACTTCCCGCAATTTCCGCATCATTACGTATCGTTCATAAGTAGGTACCTTGCGATACACAGTACCTGGCGGTAGAAGAGAGCATCCAAGGAGGCGAGGACGACGTGCCTGAAGCCATTGAAATCCAATTGAAGAAAGGCGTGCTGGCGCTGTGCGTGCTGGCCCTGCTCTCGCACGCCGACAGCTACGCCTACGAGATCGCCAGCAGACTGACGAGGGACATCGATATGGGGGAAGGGACGATCTATCCGCTGATGCGCCGCATGCAGTCGGATGGTCTGGTGGAAACCTATCTGGTCGAGAGCCAGAGCGGCCCGCCGCGCAAATACTACCGCCTGACCGCCGCGGGCCGTCAGAGCTTCGAGCAGCAGAAGACCGAGTGGGCGACCTTCTCACAGGCCGTCAACGCCATCGTGGGAGCCGCCGCATGACCCGCGCCGAGTTCTTGACCCGCCTGCGCCGCGGCCTCGCCGGCCTGCCGGTCACCACCATCGCCGACATCGTCGCCGACCATGAGGCCCACTTCGCCGACGCCCAGGCCGCGGGCCGCAGCGAGGCCGAGGTGGCCGCCGCCCTGGGCGATCCCGACCGCCTGGCTCGCGAGCTGCGCGCCGAGAACGGCCTCAAGCAGTGGGAGGAGCGCAAGAACCCCTCCAACGCCATGGCCGCCGTCATCGCCCTGCTGGGCCTGGGCGCCATCGACATCATCTTCCTGCTGCCCCTGCTGATGGGCGTGCTGGGCGTGCTGTTCGGAGTGCTGGTGGCCGTGGTGGCCGTGTTCGTCGCCGGCGGCTTCGTGTTCGCCGTCGGCCCGCTGACCGGACCGCCCGGCGGCCCGATCACCGCCTTCCTGACGGGCCTGGGCCTGATGGGCCTCGCGGGCTGTCTCGGCGCCCTACTGACCATCGTCACAGTCGGGGTCTTCAACGCGGTCGTCTGGTACGCCCGCCTTCACTTCCGGCTGCTGAAGCCGGCCATCGAACAAGCCTAGAGTCAGCTGGAGGGGACACCATGTTGATCCGCAATTCGCTCATCGTCGCCGGGGCCAGCTTCGCGCTCGCCGTCGGCTGCTTCGCCGGGGTCGCCGCCATCGCCGGCCCTGAAATCCTCAAGAACGGCTGGACCTTCCCGCTGAACCAGGACGACACCATCGTCATCCGCGAGAACGGCAAGGTGATCCACGCCAGCGGCAGCCATGTCGGCCGTGGCCAGCGCATCGCCCCCAGCGTCGACCGCACCTTCGCCTGGACGGGCAAGGACGAACTGCGCATCGACCTGCCGGTCGACGTGGTCTTCGTCCAGGGTCCGGAGGCCAAGATCGTCGCCTCGGGCCCCAAGGCCTATATCGACCGCCTGCGCGTCGACGGCGGCCACATCTGGCTGGACGACAACGACGGCGCCGACCACGACAGCGTCACCATCAGCGCCTTCGGCGTGCACATCCAGAGCGACTCCGACCGGGTGAAGATCACGGTCATCGCCCCGGACGTCACCAAGTTCGACCTGCGCGGCTCGGGCGACCTGGACATCCGCCAGTACGACCATCCGGCCTTCGCCGTGGCGATCAGCGGCAGCGGCGACGTCGAGGCCTCCGGCCGCACCGACGCCGTGGCGATCGACAATTCGGGCTCGGGCTATGCCGATCTCGGCGACCTGAAGGCCAAGACTGCGGTCGCGGATATCTCCGGCAGCGGCGGCGGCGCGCTGTTCGCCACCACCCTGGCCCGGATCGACATCTCCGGCAGCGGCGACCTGGAGCTGCGCACCGAACCCAAGACGGTGAACAGCGAGATCAGCGGCTCCGGCGAGATCCGTAGAGAATACTGAGACAAAGGGGCGGGGTGACGGACGCGTTCGGAACGCCTACCTGTAGGCTTATGAACGCTCCCATCTCCGCTCCTTCCCTGCTGGACGCCGCCGGCGTCGATCGTGAACGCGCCCAGGCGATTCTGGGCGAGGCCCTGGCCGGCGCCGACGACGGCGAGCTGTTCCTCGAGCGCTCCGAGAGCGAGGCCTTCGTCTTCGACGACGGACGCCTCAAGAGCGCCTCCTATGATTCGGGCGAAGGTTTCGGCCTGCGCGTGGTGGCCGGCGAGACGGCTGGCTACGCCCACGCCGCCGAGATTTCCGAGGCCGCCATCGGCCGCGCCGCCGATTCGGCCAGGCTGGCCAAGCGCGGTTATGCCGGCGTCTCGGCGGAAGGCCCGCGCTCGACCAACGAAAAGCTCTACGGCGAAGACAATCCGGTCAGCGCCCCCGACTTCTCCGACAAGGTGTCCCTGCTGCAGGAGATCGACGCCTTCGCCCGCGCCCGCGACCCGCGCGTCGTGCAGGTCATGGCCTCGATGGCCGGCGGGCGCCGCGTGGTCGAGATCCTGCGCGCCGACGGCAAGCTGCTCCGCGACGTCCC